>CAZYXO010000014.1:0-17479 GCA_964651315.1 uncultured Muribaculaceae bacterium | reverse complement strand
CCTTCTTCAAGCATTGTTGTAATAAATATTCCATAACCTTTTCTTACATCATCAACGATAACATGAGTAACAGCACCAATTATTTTATTATTTTGAATTATCGGACTTCCACTCATTCCTTGAACTATGCCACCAGTTACATTTAATAATTCTTCATCAATTATTTCAAATGTCATATTTTTTACATCACTATTTTCATTAATTGCGGTAATATCTATTTTATATTCTTTAATATCATTATCTTTTAAAACCGTATATATAGTTGCAAGACCAATTTTAACATCATCTTTAAAACCTACATCCATTACGTTTTTATCTGGTAACTCATCATTATATTTACCATAAATACCATAAGGAGTATTTTTTTCTATTGTCCCAAAAACATTTTTATAATAAAATTTAGCATTTTTAGCACCTGGTGTTCCATCATTAGATTTCTGAATACCAGTAATTGTATTTTTAAAAATATTACCAGTTTTTACTTCAACTAAAGAGTTACTATTACTTTCTAGTATCTCATGTCCAAGTGCACCATAAATAAGTGTTTCTGGATCTATATAAGAAAGTGTACCAATCCCTGTTATACTATCTTTGACATATAAACCAGTTTTGTATTTATTATCATTTTCAATTAACTTTAAAATTATAAATTTAATTTGTTTATTTCGTAAAATTGTTAATTTTACTTCATTATTAGTTATAAATTTTTCAATTTCCTTAGTTAATTCTTTTGAACTTGAAATGGGAATATTATTAACATGAGTTATTTTATCTCCAATTACGAGTTCTGGATTTCCTTTATTATACTTTCCATTTACTTTATAAAAACCAATAACGATAATTCCATTACTTTCAATTTTAATTCCTAGTGTTTCTCCTCCAGGAATTATTTTGTCTGAATATGCGATAACACTAAATGGAATTAATAAGAGTATTAACGCTATCAATATTTTTTTTACCATAATCTCACCTAATATTATTATGGCTAAAAAAAGATAAATTAAAAAACCAAAATATGTCTATTTTTTTACCATATTTTGGTTACTTTCATGAATAAATTCGGCAATTTCTTCGATAGTTTTGGTAAAATTTTCATAATTTGTATTAAACCAATTAACACTCATTTGATTATTAAACCAAGTAAATTGTCTTTTAGCAAAATGACGACTATTTTTCTTAATTAAATCAATTGCTTCATCTAAATTTATTTCTTTATTAAAATAACTATATAACTCTTTATAACCAATTCCCGTATTTAGTGCAATGCTTCTAAACCCATTTTTATAAAACGATTCTACTTCTTCTATTAAACCATTTTTTACCATTTCATCTACTCTATTATTTATTTTATCATATAAAGTTTCTCTATTTGTGGTAAGTCCAATAATAATAACATTATCATAAAATAAATTTGTATCTAATTTATCATGATAAGTATTTCGTAATAATTTATTATAAACTCTTACTAATCTTCTTCGATTATTTACATTAATATCAATATCTCTTTTAAGTAATTTTATTTTATACAATAATTCTTCATTAGTAAATTCAGTATAATAATTATCTTCATTATCTTCTTCTTCTAACTTATAATCATAAATAGCACTTTTAATATAAAGTCCAGAACCACCTACTAAAATAGGCATTCTACCTTTATTTAATATTTCAGTTATTTTATTTCGACAATCTTTTTGATAATTATAAATTGTATAATTTTTGGTAACATCAACTATATCAAATAAATGATGAGGAATTCCTTCTTTTTCTTCTTCTCTTATTTTAGCTGTACCAATATCCATATTCTTATAAACTTGCATTGAATCTGCATTTATGATTTCACCATTAAAAATTTTAGCTAATTCAACACTTGCTTTTGTTTTACCTACCCCAGTTGGTCCTACAATTACTAGTATCATTCAATACACCTCTTTTATTTTATTAATTCACGAATATTTTCTTTTTCTTTTGCAATTATTCTATTATCTTTTAAATAAAATTCTAATAAAAATTTCATTTCATTTTTTCTGCCAACATATCTTATATCTATATCTTTTTCTTTATCTTCATAAAAATATGCAATGATAGGTGCATGCCCGATTGCCACTTTAATTTTAACAGTATTACTTGGTTTAATAAATTTAATTAAATTAGGTGATACTTCACGAAAGTTTACAATCGTATCATTTTCTATTTCTTGAAAATAAAATTTCTCATTACTTACAAATATTGGTTGGCAAAAACCCTTTGTTAAAGGTAGTGCATAAACACCATAAGTAAATACATTAGAAAACTTTTTACTTTTAATTTCTTTATCCATAATAATATAAGCATAATGTTTTGCAAGTAAATATTGAAACATTCTATCATATACTTCTTCTTCAAATTGACTTTCACATATTATATTCCAAAAACTTTCATGTTTATTAGTAGATATTCTTTCCATACCATACCAAATATTTTCATCAGTCCATACACAATAATCATTGTTTTTATTTTGATTAATAGGTCTTTTATCAATATTTTTACTTAAAAGACTTAAATCAAGCCAGTTATTAAATCTTTCGCATTGTTCTAAAAATTCTGTTTTTTTCATAAATACTCTCTTTCTTAGTAAGTCTTATTATATGAAAAAAAAATCAATTTGTAAACACAAACTTAATTATTTACAAATATGATATATTCTAAGAATTTAAGAACGCTAGTTTGATTAAAATAATCTTTTTTATTACCATTAGCAAAATAAATATAATATAAGTCTTCTTTATTCCATAATTCTACATTAAATTGATTTTCATTTTTTTTATAATAAAATCCTTTTAAATCACCAGATAAGAAACTATAATTTTCAATATTTTTAAATACATTTTTTACAAAATAACTATTTTGAAAATCTTTTATTGAAGATAAAATATTTACTTTATTTTTATAATTTTTAAAAATATAATTATATAAATTTTCTGGTGTTTTAATACTATTATTAAAAACTGTTTCTTTCGCTTTATAATACCTTTTATCCATATTATTGTTTTTTAAAAAAGTATCATCGATATAATTTTTATAAACGCCAATTACTATTGATGCATCACTTGTATAATTATTAGGTTTATAATTTAAACAAAACATTTTATAGTTTAGGCCTTTACTACATTCTATAAAATCACTATATACATTACGATAACTTAACTGCTCATAACGAATATTATTTCCAGTTAAATATGTATTAGTTGTAATATTAATTGGAAAATTATAATTTTCAATTATATCGTTGTTTACATTTATAAAGGCATCTTTATAAAGTAACATCATAGTTCCTTTAATACCAAAATAAATAACTAATCCGACAAAAATAATGGATAAAATTAAAATTATTGACTTTTTTTTCATGTTTTACTCCTAACTTAAATATGCTAAAACTAAAGGTGCTAATATGATTAATAAAAGTAGTGGGATAAAAAATAATACTGATATAACACTCATTTTTATTGGTAATTTATTTATCTCTGCTTTTACATCTAATACTCTTTTATCACGTAAATAATCTATTTGGTTATATAAAGAATCAATAATACTATTACCAAATATATTAGATTCACGAATATTTAAAATTGCATTATTAACAGTATCACTTGGTATTCTTGCTTTCATTGATTCTAAACCTTCTGCTAAACTTTTACCTAAATCAACTTCTTTTAACATATTTTTAAATTCTCTTGATAATTCCCCATCGACATTTTTAACCATTAATTCTAAACTAGATTTTAAATTTCGACCACTTTCTAAAGTAAGAGTTAATACTTCAAAAAAGAATAAAGATTCAGTTTCTAAATTTAAACCTCTTTTTTTAATTGGATAATCAAGCATTACATACTCTAAACCAAAATAAGTAATAATTACGATAATTGGGGCAATAATATAACCAATATTGCTTGTTACTAAAAATATAATAAATAAAATTACACATATTAGTAAACGATCAAATAAAAAATCATAAAAATTAATTTTTGTCGAAATTCCTAAATAATTAATTTTTGTTTTGATTATTTCGATAGTTTTTTTTCTAAATAAACTATTAACTATATTTTTTTTCATTATATTTTAACCTCCAGTACTTTTCTAATTAAAATTATATAAGCAAAATAGATAATTAGAATAACTCCAAATATTAATATTCCTAGAGGACTTGCAAAAAATGGTGCAAAATAAGATGGATTTAATAAATATATAACTAAAGAAAATATTATTGGTAACGTAACTAATAAACGATATACAAAAATACTTTGGGTAGTCATACTTCTTAGTTCATTTCGTAATTTCTTTTTATCAAAGAAAGATGATTCAATCATGGAAAACACTTTAACAATATTTCCACCTGTTTTATTTAGTAATGTTAAACTACTAGTAATATATTTAGCATCCTCTAGTTTTACTCGTTCATAAAAACGATTAAATACTGTTTCAAGGGATAATCCATAATTTAAATCAACACATATTTTTTTAAATTCATCACTAATTGGTCCAGATAATTCATCACGTACTATAGTTGAAGCTTCTAAAATATTCATTCCTGATTTAAAAGCGTTATTCATAATAATTATCGCTTTTAATAAATCTTCTTTAACACATTTTCTTTTATTATTATATCTTATTTGTAAGATTAAATCTGGTAAATAGAAACCAAAGATAATAATTGCTAAAATAGTCCATATCGTAAAAACTTTTGCTCTTATTATATAAGTAAGTAAACTAAGTATTAATAAAGTAAATGCAATAACTATTTTAATTGCAATATAATCAACTGGTCTAATTATTTCTTTCTGTTCATAAGTAATATGTTTTTCATATTTTTTTGAATAATCAAGCCAACTTTTAGATTTAGCAAATAAATCACCTATTTTATAAATAAAGTTCCATAACAAATTAAAGAATTTGTCAAAAAATGATACTGTATTTTCTTTTTTTGGTGATAAAGAATACTTAGAAAATCTTTTTTCGAATTTAAAAGAATAGAAAAAACGTATTATTATAAATAATAAAACTATTACAAGTAAAGTAAGTACTATCTGACTAATTATTAAAGCATTAATATTTACTTTTAATATCATTTTTTCATTCCTTTCATTCTATTTCTTTTTTTTACGATTCATTAAATAATCTACATCTTCGACACCTTTTGATTTAATTTTTTGATAAACTTTTGGTATTTTTAAAATATTAGAAAATTCTCCATCTACTTCATTTTTACTAGTTAAGCCTTTTTGTTTAAACAAAAATATGTCATCTAACATTAATTCTTCATTAACAATATCAGATATTTCACAAATACTTGTTATTTTTCTTTTACCATCACTCATTCTTTCAATATTAATAACTAAATCAATTGAATGAAAGATATATTCTCTGATTGCTTTTATTGGAATATCAATTCCTCCCATTAAAACCATTGTTTCTAATCTATTTAAGGCATCTTTACAAGAATTTGCATGTAGTGTTGTTAAGGATCCATCATGTCCTGTATTCATTGCTTGTAACATATCAAATGCTTCTTTACCTCTTACTTCTCCAACTATTATTCGATCTGGTCGCATACGAAGGGAATTAATAACTAAATCACGAATTGATATTTCGCCTTCACTTTCATAATTCATCAGTCTTGTTTCTAAACTAATTACATGACTTTGATTAAGTTTTAATTCAGCAGCATCTTCAATTGTAATAATTCTTTCTTGATCACTTATTAAACCAGCTAATATATTTAAAAGTGTTGTTTTACCACTACCAGTTCCACCACAAACAATAATATTTAATTTACCTTTAACACTTGCTTCTAAGAATTTAGCCATATCGATTGTTAAACTACCGATTCGTAATAATTCATCAATCGTTGTAAGTGTATCTTTAAATTTACGAATAGTAACAACTGGTCCTTTAGTTGATAAAGGGGGAATAACAGCATTAATACGTGACCCATCAACTAATCTTGAATCAACCATCGGATTAGCAGCATCAATTGTTCTACCAAGAGGTTGAATTAACCTTTGAACAGTACGAACTATATGTTCATCATTAATAAAAGAAATACTTTCTTCTTTAACGATAGTTCCATCTATTTCAATATATATTTCTTTTGGACTATTAATCATAATTTCCGTAATATTCGGACTATTTAAAAGTTCACTAATTGGACCAAAACCATTTATCTCATTGTCAATTAAATTAAATAAATAACTTCTTTCACTATTAGATAAATCATAATCTTCAATTGACTTATCAATTTCAAAATCAATCCATTCACTATATTCCATACCTTCAGGCATTTCATTATCAATTAAATCTTCAATTATTTTTGTTCTTAAACTATCAAGTAATTTTTTATCTGAAAATGTTTCATAATCAGTTTTTAAAATATCTTTTACTATACTTTTACTTTCTTTAATATCAAATACTTCTCTTAAACTACTCTTCTTCATTGATATCCACACTTTCTAGGATATAATTAACTATTCCATTTAAGGCTTTATAATCTTTTGGTAAATATTTCTTTAACTTTTCATCTAAAGTAATTATTTTACCTTCCATTATATATTCGTCAATATTAGGCATATAAAATTTAGATGATAATGTGTAATCAATATTATTTTTTAAAATATTTTTAATATCATAATTCGAAAAATAATTACGATCAGGATTAATTGAATTATTTAAAATAACTTTATATTTATCTAAATCAATATCTTTAAATATGGATAGTAAACTACGCATGCTATTTAAACTCATCGCCTCAGGTGTAACTAAAAATAATATTTTATCTACTTTATCTAATATTGTAATATTAAATTCATTTAAAACATGACTTGTGTCTACTAAAATAGTATCATAATGACTTTTATATTTATTAAATAATAGTTCAATATATTTTGATTCTATTTTATTAGCATTTCGAGGATCTTTAGGAGCAGCAATGTAATCGATATATTCATTATATTTTGTAACATATTCTAAATAATCTTTAAAACGATTATTATTATAATTATCGACAAAGTTATAGACATTTTTATTACTTTCTTTATTTAACCATAAAGCAATATCACCAGAAAATAAGTCTAAATCAATTATTAAGACTTTTTTTTGCATTTTGGAAATTATTCCAGCAAGATTTAAAAGTGTTGTAGTTTTTCCTACTCCACCTTTACTACTAGCAATTGCAATTATATTTGCTCCACTATTTTTCACTTATTTTTCCCTCTATTCTTTTTTGTACTTTATTTCATTATTCTCTTTTATTCCGGTTATGTTTATATCCATTTCATAATCTTTAATTCCAATTATTTTGCCTAACAAACTATCTATTTTATAATTATTTTTAATATTTATTTTGGTATCTTCAAAAGTAATTTTTAAATTATCGATATTTATATCATTTTCTAAAAACATAACTCTTGCTTTATCTTCATCAATATCATCTTCTAGTATCGTTTTAATTACTAATTTAGTTGTATTTTTAAGTTTTGTACTTTCAACCAAAATTTTGGCAGTATCGACAATAAATATTCCAGCAATAATTAAAACAGGTATTAATAACACAAATAATACAAGTGCTTGGCCTTTATTATTCATTATAAACCACTTTTTTAACATTTATTTCATGAGGACTTTTAATAATTAAATTAAGACCTGGTGTTATAATATCTAATTTAGTACTTATGTTATATTCTGTTTTTTCATCTAACTTATTAATATCTATTTCAATATTCTTATATTCTTTTTTTATATCAGTAATTGTTTTTCCATTCTCACTTAAATCAATTATATCCATAATATTATTTTCTAATTTATTTTGAAAATATAATATTTTACCTATATCAATAAAACCTAGTAAAAGCATGATAAAAATTGGTAAAACTATTACAAATTCAATTAATGCTTGTCCCTTTTTATTCAAAGTCATTATTTATCACTTTTCACTTCACATGTTGCATTGCCTGGTTTATCTCCCTCAACATATACTTTATCAACTAATGAACAACTTGTTTTAGTAATAGCATCTTTTAAGTAACCTCCAAGGGTTGTAACCACTGCTATTGTTGCTACTGCGATTAATAGTAAAATTAAAACATATTCAATTAACGCTTGACCTCTATTATTATTCATCTAAACATCACCCTATTTTCTATAATAAATATACCCTATTTTTACATTCTTTGCAAGTTAAAGTTGTTAATTATTTATTTGGGTTAAAATATATTTACAAAGGAAAAAAAACGAAAAAAAGAAGTTTTTTTACTTTGGAAAGGAAAAATCTTTTTTTATTTCAAATAATATTATTTTTTAATCATAATTATCCTATAGTTATGATATATTTATATAAAGGGTGATTAAATTGTATATAAAAATTGGTAGTGAGAAATTTAAAATAGTAGTTGCTAATACTTTCTATAAAAAATTTAAAGGTTTAATGGGTAAAACAGATATTGATTATGGTTTATTAATTCCTAATTGTAATAGTATTCATACGTTTTTTATGAAAGAAAATATTGATGTTGTTGGTATTAACGAAAACAATGAAATTATTTATAAATATGAAGATTTAGAAAAAAATAAAGCAATTAAAATTGAAAATAAACAAAAAAATACTAGTATATTAGAGTTACCTGCCCATACTAGTAAAAAATTGAAACTTGGTTATATTATTCCTTTCATTGAGGAATAATTTTTTATATTTTAAATTCAAATGAATAATCTAAAATAGATATTTCATCTCCAGGAATCGCTCCCATTTCCAGTAATTTTTCTTCAACACCCATGCCTTTTAATCTTCTGGAAAATCTTCTAACACTTTCTTCTTCATTAAACCTAGTCATTTTGAATAATTTTTCTATTTCATCACCAGTGATTATCCAAACATTATTATCTTTAGTAATCGTAAATGGTTCTTTTTCTTCAAATTTATAAATTACTTCTTCGATTACTTCTATTTCTTCCCCTTTGTAATCTTCAAGTCTTTTTCTAAATAATTCAATTAATTCATTAATATTTTCGTTATTTTCTGCACTTATTGAAATTATTTCTAAATCTGGATATGCTTTTTTAAATTTTGCTAAATTTATTGTAAAATTTTCTAAATCTTTTTTATTTGCAATAACAATTTCGTTTTTTTTATCTAAATTGTGTCCAAAATTAGTTATTTCTTTACGTATCACTTGATAATCATTAACTGGATCTAAACTTCCACCCATATCAATTACATGAGCAAGTAATTTTGTTCTTGAAGCATGACGTAAAAATTTAATCCCAAGTCCTACTCCTTCACTTGCTTTTTCAATTAATCCAGGTAAATCTGCTACAACAAAAGTTTTGCCTTTAGCATTTACTACACCTAAATTGGGATTTAAAGTTGTAAAATGATAAGCAGCAATTTTGGGAGTTGCATTACTTATTTTACTTAAAATTGTGCTTTTCCCAACACTTGGAAGTCCGATTAAACCAATATCTGCCATAACTTTAAGTTCACACTTTAAATTTTTTTCTTCGCCTGGTTCTCCTAGTTCACTCATTTTAGGAGCAGGATTTTCGTGAGTTGCAAAAGCAGTATTTCCACGACCTCCACGACCTCCATGAGCAACAATAAATTCTTCTTCATCGCGAATTAAATCACAAACAACTTGATTAGTCTTTAAATCAGTAACAGTAGTACCCATAGGAACTTTAATAACTATATCCTCAGCATTAGCACCAACTTTATTAGAGCCTTTACCATTAACACCTTTATCCCCTTTAATTATTTTTTTGTATTTTAAATCAATTAAAGTTTTTAAATTACGATCAACCCTAAAAATAATATTAGAGCCATGTCCTCCACTACCTCCATCAGGTCCACCCATAGGAATATATTTTTCTCTACGAAATGATGTACAACCATCTCCACCACGACCAGCAATAACAGTTAAATTAATTTCATCTACAAACATAAAAAAATCACCTTTTTTCTTGTTATATATTACCACATTTTAATATTTTAATATAGAAAAAACTCTATTTTTCAATAAAGTTTAAACATATTTTTGGCGAGGCGAAAAGCACAATCGAACTCCCAACAGTGGTTTTGGAGTCTTACATACAGTCTGTTTTTATCAAAATTATTCAATTTAAACTGATAATTTTTCAAGATTGCAAACATAATTTAAAACATTTTGAATCACATGATTTATTGGCAATTCTAACCAATTATTATTAGCACTATTCAATCTTCTTTTATAAGTTTTATTATTCAAAATAACAGTTAATCTATTTATAATATCTTTAATCGTTTTTTCTTTCATAGTAACATCTTTGCATATTAGTATCTTAATATAATTTGCCAATTTATCTTTATTTAAATTTTCATTATTTATAAGGTAATAAAAATCAAATATATCTTTATATCTTGTAGAAGTTATACCGAATCTTAATAATGACTTTAATTTTTCTACAAATATTTGCTCTTTTGAATTAATCAATAAATTAATATTTTTGTTTAATAAGCTTAAATCAAAGCAATAGTCATCTTGTTCTATTTCAAAAAATTTATGCACACCTATATCAAGTTTTGATTCAATAGTATAATTATTAATATCTGTTAAAGTAACATATACTCTTTTACCATCATAATCTTGATGATGTAAATTGTCTATTTTACCTTTAATACTAATAATTATTTTATCTTTCGCATTATTTAAATCTTTTACAAATCTAATTATAGATTCATCTTCTAAGGAATATTTAATAAAATCCATATCAAGGTCTCTAGTTGCCCTACGAATATTTTCTGAAATGCTATGCATTACAACTCCACCTTTAATAGTGACATGAGAAGAAAACTTACTTTTTGATATTTTTAATAAAATTATATCTTGTGCAACTTTAGAAATTGCGTCATCACTTCGATAACCATTATTTATATATTGATTTACTAATTCAAAAAGGTCCATTAAAACACCTCATCTTGTATTGTAGAAAACAATTTTTCTCCATTATTAAAATAAGAAATATATTTCTCGATTTTACTTACGTCTATAATGTTGGATATTTTTCTATAGTTTTGAATAATTTCCTTGTATAAATCATATCCCATATTATTTTTATTTCTAACTAATTCAATTAACATTCGTTCTTTATCATAAATGTTAATTATTACTCCTTCATATTCTATTTGAGTTTTGCCTAATTCAAATAAATTTGGTACTACAAAAACTTGAGAAATTTTATCATCAATAATTTTATATGAATCACGCAGAGTTGCTAAATAAATCTTCGGAGAAATAATATCAGTTAAATTATGATAATAATAAGCAGAATGTGAAGATATAATAGCATTTGGATATTTTTTCGTTATTATCTCAAGATAATGAACATGAAATTTGTCCGAATATATTCCATCTTCAATTTTATATATTTCATTCTTATCTAATGCTTTTTTAATTTGATAATCACTTTTATATTTATTTTTAATCTCGTTATATGAATACATCATAAACATCACCTAAATACATTTTAAACTAAAAATCCACATTTGTCAATGTCGATGTGGATTTTTAGTTTAATATTTTTATTGAGTTAATTAAAATAGTAAACGCTCGAAATAAAGAAAAGAGAGCGTTTACTTTTGTAAATAAATGAAATATAATAATATTCAAGTTTTGTGCCATTAATGAAGTGGGTCATAAAAATGACACATTTAACTTTAATAGAAAGAGAAAAAATAGAAGACAGTTTAAAAGGATAAATTTTTTTGAATTGGAATCACTTGTATATTATTTTTAACTTTTCCAGTATTTTTACTCTATATTTTTTGAGAATTTTTCAACCATTTTATGTATTCTCATTAATGATTTTGCAGTGTCATTAATAAATTTATCTTTTTCTTTCTTTTCATATTTTTGAGTTAAAATAACTAGATAAAAGGGATTCTCTGAATTAACTATACCAATTTCATGATAAGTAACTCCAAAAGCACCATATTTGCAACTAAATACATTATTTTCTAAATTATTAGCATTAATTATTCGAAAACTAGGATTATCCAGATAATATTTTAAATCTTTTCCATATTCAATATATTCTTTAATTTTTTTCAATAAATAATCATATCTACTGAATTATACCAAAGGTATCAGTTTCTTTACCTTGCATAGTAAAAGTAGCACCTAAAGCATTAAAATAATTTTTTATTTTTTTTGCCAATATAATTTACTATCTTAACATGTGCAGTATTATCACTTTCTATAATAGAATATCTAATTAAGTTTTTTAAAGAATATTTTTTTATTAAATCCTAAATCTTTAATAATTCCTGATCCCTGTTTAATGTCACTTTCTTCAATTAATAATTCCTTATCTAAATTAAATTTAACTTATATAACGCTTTTCTTATTTTTTTATCTTTTGTTTTATTAATTACTTCAACTATATTTTTCATAATTAACCTATTTCACAACAATATTTACAATACGATTAGGTATAACTATTATTTTAACAATTTCTTTACCTTCAATATATGATTTAATATTATTACTTTCTAATACTCTTTTTTCAATAGATTCTTTGTCTTCATCTTTTAAAACAGTTATTTCACTTCTTAATTTACCATTTATTTGGATTCCAATTGTAATATCATTTTCTATTGTTTTTTCTTCATCATAAGTTGGCCACTTACTATCAGTAAATCTTTTACCTAAATCACATATTTCATTTAATTCTTCCGTAATATGAGGTGCTATTGGATTTAATAAATGTAATAAAATACGATAATCATCTTTAGTTATAGATTCTAATTTATCATAAGTATTACTTAAAATCATTAATGCCGATATAATTGTATTATATTTCATATTTTCAATATCAAACGATACTTTTTTAATTGTTTTATTAACAATTATTTCATCTGTATATCCTGTTTTATCATTTAATTTATCTTTTAATTTCCATACTCTATCTAAGAATCTTTTACATCCATTTAATGAATCTGTGGACCATGATGCATCTTTTTCATAATCACCGATAAACATTTCATAAGTTCTTAATGTATCAGCACCAAACGTATTTACAACATCATCTGGATTGATAACATTTCCTAAACTTTTACTCATTTTTACACCATTGCTGCCTAAAATCATTCCATGACTTACACGTACATCAAATGGTTCTTTATTAGGAACTAAACCAATATTGTATAAAAATTGATTCCAAAATCTCGCATATAGTAAATGTCTTGTTGTATGTTCCATTCCTCCATTATACCAATCTACTTTTCCCCAGTATTTTAAGTTATCTTTACTAGCAAATTCCTGTTTATTAAAAGCATCCATATAACGTAAGAAATACCAACTTGATCCTGCCCAGTTAGGCATTGTATCAGTTTCTCTTTTAGCATTTTTGCCACATTTAGGACATTTAACATTTACCCATTCTTCGATATTTGCAAGAGGACTTTCCCCATCTTCATTTGGTTCAAAATTTACAATATCAGGAAGAACAACTGGTAAATCACTCTCTGGAACAGGAACAAATCCACAATGTTCACAGTTTATTATTGGAATTGGTTCTCCCCAGAATCTTTGTCTTGAGAATACCCAATCTTGTAAACGATAATTTACTTTTTTATTACCAATATTATTTTTTTCAATATAATCGATCATTTTATTAATAGCATCTTCTTTATTCATGCCATTTATCATATCAGAATTAATATGAATTCCATCTTCTATCATTGGACCTCTATTTGTAACACACGCAAATGTTTTTTTATGTAATTCATCTTTTATTTCATTTTCGATTACTTCTTTAGTTACCCATTCTAAATCAAATGTTTCATCATCATCATCTAAGTTTTGTGATACATTATGTTCACTTTTTAACTTAAATAATAAAGATGTGCTATCAATTACAAAATATTTATCTTTATTAAAAGCATAGTAATGATGATTTATTTTTGGACCTTCATAAATTAGTTCTATATCATCATAACCTGTTTCTTCAATTATTTCTCTTTTTGCACAATCACTTGCTGATTCTCCATCACGTCTTGTTCCACCAATAAATAATCTACCACCTTTTTCATGCCAATTAACAGTTAAATATTTATTATTTTTTTCATCATATAAAACTGCAACTATACTATCTTTATGCGTTTCATTTTTATTTGGTGTACCTGTTACACTCTCTAATACTTGAATTATTGGTATATTAAATTTACGAGCAAATTCATAATCACGATCATCATGAGCAGGAACGGCCATAATTGCTCCTGTACCATAATTCATCATAACATAATCTGCTACAAATATTGGTATTTCTGTATTAGTAATTGGATTAATTGCTTTAATACCTTCAACTAATACTCCTGTTTTATCTTTATTTAATTCAATTCTTTCAAATTCAGTTTTTGATTTAGAAAGATTTATGTATTTTTCAATTTCTTCATAATTACTAATTTCTTTTTGCATCTTATTAATTAAAGGATGTTCTGGTGCCATTACAACAAATGTTGCTCCATATATTGTATCTATTCTAGTCGTAAATACTTTTATTAATTCATGAGTATTTGTAACCCCAAAATTAACTTCTGCTCCAACACTTTTACCAATCCAATTTATCTGACCTAATTTTATTCTTTCATGAAATTTAGTATCATTTAAACCATCTATTAAATCTTCAGCATAATCACTCATCCGAAGTACCCACTGACTTTTTTCTTTTTGTGTTACTGGAGTACCACATCGTTCACATACTCCCCCACTTGCTTCTTCATTTGATAAACCACTTTTACAAGTTGGACACCAATTGATATTTTTCTTTGCTTTATAAGCCATATTATGTTCAAAAAATTTCAAAAATTGCCACTGGGTCCATTTATAATATTCAGGATTACTTGTATTAATTTCTCGATTCCAATCAATTGAAATACCTAAACTTTCTATTTGACCTTTAAAAGTTTTAATATTTTCTGTTACAGCAATACTTGGATGTACATTATGTTTAATTGCATATTGTTCAGCAGGTGATCCAAAAGCATCCCAACCCATTGGAAATAAAACGTTTAAGCCATCCATTCTTTTTTTTCTAGCAACAGCATCAAGAGCTGTATAACTTCTTACATGACCAACATGAAGTCCTACCCCACTTGGATATGGAAATTCAACTAAAATATAATATTTTGGTTTATCCTTATCTTCTGACACTTGAAAAACCTTTTCATTTTTCCAAATTCTTTGCCATTTCTTTTCTATTTCTCCATGATTATACATAATATTACCTCTTTTTCTTTAATTTATATGTATTATTTTACCTCATTTCACTATGTTTTTA
This sequence comes from uncultured Muribaculaceae bacterium, assembly GCA_964651315.1. Classification (GTDB taxonomy): domain Bacteria; phylum Bacillota_I; class Bacilli_A; order RF39; family UBA660; genus CAZYXO01. The sequence continues at coordinate 2,140 of CAZYXO010000014.1, read as the reverse complement.
AAGTAATTTTTAACACTATAAAAGATTTGACTAATAAATCAAACCTTTTTTATTAATTTTCATAGAATCCAACCCACGGATCTTTTCTTTTTAATCTTTTGATTGCATCATTCATTTTTATTTCATCAGGTTTAACTTTATCAAGTTCGCTCCATTTAATTGGCATAGAAACTGCAGCACTTTTTTTAACTCTCAGAGAATATGGTGCTACAAATGTAGAAGTTCTAGTATTTCTTACCCAATCGATAAATATTTTACCCTTACGAGCACTTTTTCGCATATTAGTTGTATATTTATCCGGCCATTTTGTGGACATTAATGTAGCAATTGTTTTGGCAATTTTACGATGTTCTTGCCAATTCTTTGATTGAACTTTTGCCACAACGTGATAACCTTTCCCACCACTAGTTTTTAAATAAGACTTAATCGATAATTCATCTAAAATACTTTTTAAATCTTTTACACCATCTCGTACTTTCTTTAAATCAAGTAAATCATCTGGATCTAAATCAAAGACCATAATATCTGGCTTTTCTAAATGTTTTACTAAACTACCCCATATATGAAATTCATAACTATTCATTTGAACTTCTGATATTAAACCATTTATATCTTTAATATAATAATAATCTTCTTTATTGCCATTATCATTTTTTAATTTTTTCATACCTAAATATTTATCCATATTTTCAAAATGTTTTTTAAAAAACTTTTGTTTATTTATTCCTTCGGGACATCTTACAGTACTGATTAATCTATTTTCGATATATGGAAGCATTCTGGAACTTATTTTTTCATAATATTTTACTATATCACCTTTAGTTATTTTAGGATTTTTAAATATTATTTTATCTTTATTAGTAATTTCAATACTTGGTTTTAACCCTGCTATTTCATCCATAGTTTTACCAGTTCTTATACTAGTATTTATTCTTTTAATATCTTTAAATCCTTTATATTCATCTTTATCTTTAATTAATAACCAATTATCTTCTTTAAATTGCAGTAATGCCCATTTACCTTTTAGTCTACTACCTTTTAAAATAAATTTTACTTCTTTTTTAAAATTAGGTTTGATAATTGGTTCCCAATATCCTTCATCCCAAATCATTACAGTGCCGCCACCATATTCTCCTTTAGGAATTGTTCCTTCAAAGTTACGATAAAGAAGAGGATGATCTTCTACATGAATAGCTAATCTTCTATCTTTAGAATTATATGAAGGACCTTTAGGTACTGCCCAACTCTTCATTGTTCCATTCCATTCTAAACGTAAATCAAAATGATCTTTTCTAGCGATATGATGTTGCACGACAAATCTCAATTTTTTATTATTTTTTACTTCTTTACCTTTGGGTTCTTTAGTTTTTTCAAAATTTCTTTTCGTATTATACTTATTTAGTTTATTCAATATTCTTCACCATTTATAGTATAAACATATTATCTTTAGTTAATTCATTTATTAAATGTAAAATATTATAAAATTTGTTTAAAAAAATTATATATCTACTTTAAAAAGTTGGTATAATAAAATAAAGGAAGAGAGAATAATGAAAAAATGCTTATGTGTTATGTGTCTTTTAATGGCTGTAATTTTTTTATCTGGTTGTGAAAATGGTTTATTCGGTGAAAAAAGTTTTAAATCAGCAGAAAAATTATATGAAAATTTTTGCAAAATTAATACTGCTGAAAAACTGAATGCTGAAAAATATTTAGCTCTATTTTCTAAAGAATATCAAAGTGAATTAAAAGATGGTAAATCAATTGAAGAACTTCAAAAAATGCTAGATGAAAGAGGAAATCCTAATGCTTCTAAAAAGTGTCGTTATGAAGTAACTAAAACTTTTCTTGAAGATGAATTAAGAAGTACAGAAGAAAGTTACAATAGAGAAAATAATACAGACTACAAATTTAAAGCATGTAAAACAGTTGACTTATATATAGATGATAAAAAAACTGATAATTCAACAGCATGTGAAATTGATGGTAAATGGTCTATTTTTGAATATTAAAAACAAAATAACTGAATGAAAAATTTCAGTTTTTTTTAACCCCTACTTATATTTAAAATTATTCCAATACTTGCCATACTTACAAGAAGTGATGAACCTCCGTAAGATAAGAATGGAAGTGTTACACC
>CAZYXO010000013.1:0-17526 GCA_964651315.1 uncultured Muribaculaceae bacterium | reverse complement strand
GCTCCATTTGATTTTGAAATGGCTTCCAAAAGTTAGGAAAAAAATTTTTCAACTTTAGAAGTCATTTTTATATAATCTGATGTTAGGGATTTTATACTTAATTATACTATAAATATATTTATGATTATGATATAATATTTTGTGTCAGAAAGTGGTAATTAAATGAATGATGTAGTAGTTGCTATTGGAAATAGTTATAAAGATTTTAAAGTAGTTTATGATATAATTGGTAGTATAATAACATTTATGCTTGCGTATAAAATAGTTTATTGGATAATAGGTTTTTTCTTTACAAAAAAATTTAAACCTGCTAAAAATAAACATAAATACGCTATTATGATATCAGCAAGAAATGAAGAAAACGTAATAGGAAATTTACTTGATAGTATTAACCGTCAAGATTATCCGAAAGAATTAATAACTGTTTTTGTTGTGGCAGATAATTGTACAGATAATACAGCAAAGATTGCAAGAGAGCATGGTGCTATCTGTTATGAACGCTTTAATGAAGAAAAAAAGACAAAAGGCTTTGCTTTAGAATACTTATGTGAAAATATCGAGAAAGATTATGGAATTATGTCTTTTGAAGGATATTTTATTTTTGATGCTGATAATTTATTAAAAAATGATTATATTTCTCGAATGAATGATTCTTTTGATGCTGGTAGTCCAGTAACAACATCTTATCGTAATACGAAGAATTTTTCGGAAAATTGGATTGCTTCAACTTATGCTCTACATTGGTTAAGATCAATTAGATGTAATCATCGAGCACGCTCAGTATTAGGGCTTGCAACTAATATTCAAGGAACTGGTTTTTTATTTATAAATAAAGTTATTAAAGATGGATGGCATTATACATCTCTAACAGAAGATCGAGCATTAACTGCAGACTTAGTGGCAGCAGGATATCCAATATCTTATAATAATGATGCAATGTTTTTTGATGAACAACCTGTAAAATTAAAAATTGCTTTACGCCAACGTTTACGTTGGTCAAGAGGACATTTAGAAGCATTCGTAGAAACAGGTCCTTATTTATTCATGAATATCTTTTTTGGTAAATTATTTGTTAAATCATCATGGAAAGATAAATTACCAAAAAGTAAGAAGAAAAAAGGCTTTAAAGGGATATGTTTATCAATAGTTGAATCAATAAGACATCGATTTGCATCTTTTGATACATTAATGCAATTAACTCCTTTTTCAGTTATAAATATAGTTAAATGGATTATTGTACCACTATTTATGTATAGTTGTTTTAGTTATGGATATGGAATTAAAGATATAAGTTTATTTGCAGGTGGAACAGAACTTGCAAAATTACTTCGAAGAATATTTGATATTAAAATTAATCTTTTACCAGGAATAAATGCTTTTTACTTAACATTATTATTAACTATATGGTTAAGAATATTATATCGTATAGGTAAATATATCGAAAATATTTGGGCTGCTGTATATGTATTTATAATGGAAAGAAAAAAAATTATTAAAATACCACTATCAAAAAAAATTCTATATTGTTTAACTTGGCCAACATTTGATATTATTGGTCGTTATACAACATATGTTGCTGTATTTAAAAAAGTTACATGGAAGACAATTCCTCATGAATCAAAAGTAACGATAACAGATTTAGAAAAGCATCAATAATTGTCATAATATGTTTAACATGATATAATTATTTAGTTATAGGAATGATTTTTATGAAAAATAAAATGATTATTAAAATTAAAAAGAATTATAAGAATATTATTAAATATGTTTACTCCAATAGACTATTTTTAGCATATGTTATTTTATCATTTATCGGAATTACATTAGCAAGACATTTAACTATTGGTGATGGACTTGCATTTAAACCAATGCTTACTGATTTTGCATTAATAGTAATGATTGGATCACTTGGTTATTTTATTAAATCTAAAAATCAATTTAGATGGTATTTCTCATGGATTCTTGTATACACAACTATTATGATATTTAACTCTATTTATTATATGTTTTATGCTTCATATGCATCTTTTGGCGAATTAGCATCACTTGGTCAAGTAGGAACAGTTGGTGGATCAATATTTGAAAAATTAAGTATTTGGAATGTTATATACATATTAATTCCAATAATTTATTATTGGTTACATATTAAATTAAAAAAACATAATTATTATAATTATGTACCAAGAGTAGAAAATTCAAAAAAAATGTTAATTGCTACATTAGTAGTTGGTACTATTTTTATGGCATTTAATTTTATGATTGCGACTAGAACAGATTATTCACGTTTAACTAAACAATGGTATCGGGTATCAATTGTTAAAAGATTTGGTTTAATAATGTTTCAATTTAATGATTTAGTTCAAACGATAACACCAAAATTCAGTAGTTTATTTGGTTATGAAGAAGCATCTACGTTATTTAAAACATATTTTACTAGTGAAGAATCAGTTAAGTATACCGAAAAGAATAAATATACCGATATTTTAAAAGGAAAAAATATTGTATTTGTCCATATGGAAGGATTACAAGATTATTTAATGGATTTATCTTTTAATGGAGTAGAAGCAACACCTAATTTAAATAAATTATCTAAAGAAGGAATGTTTTTTAAAAATTTTTATCCACAAATAAGTACTGGAACAAGTAGTGATACCGAATTTACTATTTTAACTAGTTTATTACCTGCAAGTAGTGGTGTAGTATTTACTTCTTATTATAATAAGGAATATATCACAACAGCAAAATTACTTAATGAGAAAGATTATTTTACGTTTAGTATGCATGGAAATCATGCCACAATGTGGAATCGTAACAGGGTACATCCGAATTTAGGATATCAAAAAATGTATTTTGAAGAATCGTTTACTTATACTAGTGAAGATGTAATAAATTTAGGAATAAACGATAAATTATTCTTTGAACAAGCAATACCAATATTAGAAAATATTGAAACTACAACAACAAATTATATGGGTACAATTATTACGCTTTCTAATCATTCACCATTTACATTTTTAGATAAATATGGGGAATATGATATGTCCAGTACTTTTGAAGAAGTGAATTTAGAAACAAATTTAAGAGAAACAAGAACAACTGATTATTTAAAAAATACTGCTGTAGGTAATTACATTACAAGTTCTCATTATGCAGATAGTGCTCTTGGTGATTTTCTAAATTATATAAAAGAATCTGCATATTTTAACGATACAGTATTTGTGTTTTATGGCGATCACGATGCAAAATTAACAAGAAAAGAATTAGACTATTTATACAATTATGATTATAAAACAGGTGAACTTAAGGATGAAGAAGATGAAAGTTATATTCCATATGATTCCTATGCTCATGAACTTAATAAAAAAACGCCATTAATTATCTGGACAAAAAATGCCGAAATAAAAAGCAAATTAAAAGGTACAGTTGATTATTATATGGGAATGATAGATGTTGCACCAACATTATACAATATGTTAGGGATTAAAAATGATTATGTATTGGGTCATGATATATTTAATATCAAAAATAATAATATTGTAGTACTTGCAAATGGTAATTTTATCACTAATTTAGTTTATTATAATAATAGTAGGGGAGAATATCAAATAATTAAACCAAATGCTGTCTTGGATGCCGATTATATAAATAATTCAGTATTATATGTAGAGAAAAGATTAGAATTATCTAATGCTATTATTGTTCATGATTTGATTAAATTAGAAAGAAATAATGTCGAAACATTAAAGAAGGAAAAGGTAAAATGAAAAAGAAATATAAAATATCTTTATTATTAATAATTATTGTAATACTACTGTTAATTGGTTTGACGGGTTATTTCTTATTTACAAAAAATAAAGAAAAAGAAACAATAGTAAATGTAGTAGATAAAATTGAAAATTTTAATTATACTTTAGATGATCGTGATACAAAATTAATGCATGAAAACTTTGAAGAATTAAGTAAAATTTTAGATAAAGAAGAGATAAACTATGAAGAATATGCAAAGTGTTTAGCAAAATTATTTATAATAGATTTATTTACAATTGATAACAAAAATAACAAATATGATGTTGGTGGAGTAGAATATATCTTAGAAAGTGATCAAGCAAATTTTCGAATAAATATTGAAAATTCTTTATATGATGGTATTGAAGTAAAAGAAAACAGAAAACAAAATTTACCTATTGTTGATAAAATAGAAATTGTTGATTTAAAAGAAATTAAATACGAATATGATAAAAAAGAATATGAAGCTTATGAAATAAATTTAACATGGGATTATAAAAAAGATTATGAATATGATAAAAAAGGAACTGTAACTGTAATTAAAAAAGACGATAAATTATATATTGCAAAGTATGAGAAAACTGAATAAATATTAAAATATTTTAACAAGATAAACATAGAATACTATAAGGAGGATTCTATGTTTAATAATTTTGGTTTTGAAATTTGTAAAATATTTAAGTTAGCAGAAAAAGAAAGAATAGATTTGTGTCATCCATATGTTGGAACTGAACATTTAGTTTTAGCCATTTTAAAAAATGAAAATGAAGTTTCTACAGAATTAGAAAATTATGATTTAACATATCATAATTTTAAACAAGAATTAATTAGTGTAATTGGTAAAAGTAATAAAAAATTTGTTATTAATTTGTATACTCCTTTATTAAAAAAAGTTATTGAAAATGCAATAGTGGAAGCAAAAGAAACTAATAATGGTGTTGTTACTGAAAATCTTTTATTGGTATCTTTATTAGAAGAAGGCGAAGGTATTGCAATTCGTTTAATGATAAAAATGGGTATTGATGTTGATGAATTATATGATAGTTTAAGAATGCGTAAAAGTAATTCCAAAAAAACAGAAATTATGAATTTAGGTAGTTGTTTAAATGATAAAGTTGAAGAAAATGATATTATTTATGGACGAGAAGAAGAAATAACTAGAATTATTGAAACATTACTGCGAAAAAAGAAAAATAATCCGTTATTAGTGGGAAATGCCGGAGTTGGCAAAACTGCAATAGTTGAGGAAATTGCTAGAAGAATAAAAATAGGCAGTGTTCCATCATATTTAAAAGACAAAAAAATAATTTCGTTAGAAATGGGTTCTTTAGTTGCAGGTACTAAATATCGTGGCGAATTTGAAGAAAGATTAAATAAAATTATTAAAGAATTATTAAATGATAATAACATTATTTTATTTATCGATGAAATTCATACGATAATAAATGCAGGAGGTGCTGAAGGTGCCATAAATGCAACAGATATTTTAAAACCTTATCTAGCACGTGGTGATATTAAATGTATCGGTGCAACAACTAAAGAAGAATATTATAAAACAATTAATAAAGATAAAGCTTTAGATAGAAGATTTGAATTGATAAATATAGATGAACCTAATGAAGAAAAAACAATTGAAATATTAACAAAAATAAAAAACTGTTATGAATTACACCACAATATTGAAATTTCGGAGAATAATATTGCAGATATTGTGTATTTTGCTAATAAATATATTAAAAACAAATATAATCCTGATAAATCTATTGATTTACTTGATAGTGTTTGTGCTAAAGTAAAAGTAGCATCTATGAATAATGTTTCATTTAATAAATGGGATAAATTAGAACAAATTATCAAAGCAAAAGAAGAAAGTGTTGCTAATAATGATTTTGAAAAAGCAATAGATTATCATCAAGAAGAACTAAACATTAAAAATAGTAATGATGGAGTAATTTCTAAAATAACTAGAGATGATATCTTAGAAGTATTAGAGAAAAAAACTAATATTCCCCTATTATTAAATAAAAATGAATTACTGATAAAAATAGAAAATAATTTGATGGAAAATATATTAGGGCAAGAATCTGCATTAAATAAAATAATGCTTAATTTAAAAAAGAAATTTAAATATGATAACAAGCCACTTTCTTTACTTTTGACAGGACCTAGTGGAGTTGGAAAAACTGAAAGCGTTAAAGTTATTAGTAAAATAATTAATCCAAAAGATAAATTAATAAGACTTGATATGAGTGAATATAACTTAGAAACTTCAGTTAATAAATTAATTGGAGTATCATCTGGTTATGTTGGATATGATGATAATTATATTTTTAGAAAAGTAATGGATAATCCATATTCAGTTATATTAGTTGATGAAATAGAAAAAGCTCATAGTTCGGTAATAAATTTATTTTTGCAAATACTAGATGAAGGATTTGTTACAGATAGTAAAGGTAATATAATTGATTTTAATAATACATTTATTTTTATGACTTCTAATGTTGTAAGTAAAAATCTTGGTTTTAGTAATATTAATAAGAATAATGATACATTTAGTAAAGAGTTTATGGCAAGATTTGATGATATAATTGAATATCAAGAATTAAATGAAAATGTTATTAAAGAATATATTAGTAAAAATAATATTAGTGATGTGGATAAAATACTTGCTGATTCTAATTATAAAGAATATGGACTTCGTAATGTAAAAAAGTTAATTGAAAAAGAAATATATAATAATTAACTTGTTTACAAATAAGTTAATACTAGAATGTAAAGAAAAATTCGTATATTAGTTTAATCTCTTAAATTTAAGGGATTTTTATTTACATTTAAAATAATTAGAATTAAAACTATTTTAAATCATATATTTATTTAGGAGGACAAGCACTCATGAATAAAACTGGTTTAAGTAGTAATGAAGTATTACAAAAAAGAAGATTATTTGGTAATAATGAAATAAGTGCTAAAAATAAAAATTCGTTTTTTAAATTATTACTTGAATCTTTAGGAGATCCAATTATAAGGATACTTTTAATAGCACTTGCTATAAAATTACTTTTTTTATTCAAAAATTATGATTGGTATGAAACAGTTGGAATATTTATTGCTGTATTTTTAGCATCTTTTATATCGTCAATTAGTGAATATGGTAGTGAATCAGCATTTAATGCCTTACAAAATGAATCAGAAAAGATAAATGCTAGAGTACTTAGAGATAATAAAGTTAAATTAATACCAGTTAGTGAAATAGTAGTAGATGATGTGGTTTTACTTATGAGTGGCGAAAAAATACCTGCTGATGGATTTATAATTGAAGGTAAATTAACTGTTGATGAATCAATGTTTACTGGTGAAACAAAAGAAATATACAAAGAATGTACAAATAATTTTGATAATCCTCGTAAACATAATTTTGTTTATCGTGGTAGTGTAATTTACAATGGCGACGCTAAAATGATAGTTAAAAAAGTTGGTTTTAATACTGAATATGGTATTTTAGCTAAAGAAATTCAAGAAAAAAATCCTCCTAGTCCATTAAAAATGCGTTTAACAGGACTTGCTAAAATTATCAGCAGAATTGGTTATGTGGGGGCCATAATTGTTACACTCTCTTATCTTTTTTCTGTAATAATTATCGATAATAAATTTGAATGGAGTAGTATTGTTGCAACACTTACTAATTTTCCTATAATGATGGATTATTTGATTTATGCTTTAACTCTTAGTGTTACTATCATAGTTGTCGCTGTTCCAGAAGGTCTTCCAATGATGATTACACTAGTATTATCTAGTAATATGAAACGAATGTTAAAAAGTAATGTATTAGTTAGAAAATTAGTTGGAATAGAAACATCTGGTAGTTTAAATGTTTTATTAACAGATAAAACCGGGACTCTTACGAAAGGTAATTTAAGTGTTAAAGAATTTATAAGTGGTGACTTATGTAGTTATTCTAGTTTAAATAAAGTTAAAACAAAAACATTAACATATAAAACTGTTTATGAATCACTTTATTATAATAATGCATCTATTCTTACTGATAAAGAAATTATTGGTGGTAATATAACTGATAAAGCATTACTTAAATTTATCGAAAAAAAAGAAAATTTTGACGCTAAAATAATTAATAAAATTCCTTTTAATAGTAAAGATAAATATAGTGTTGCAACTATCGATAATGGAAATACAGTTACTTATGTTAAAGGAGCACCAGAGATAATTTTAAATATGTGTACAAAGTATTTAAATGCCAATAATGAAAGTAAATTAATTTTTGATAAAAGTAAAATAGAAGAAAGTATTATTGCTCAAACTAAAAGTAGTTGCAGAGTTATTGCTCTTGCTTATAATGATAAAAGTGAAAAGTTAGAATATATGACTTTAATTGGATTCATTACTTTAAAAGATGAACTTCGTCCTGAATCTAAATTAGCAGTTAAAACAATTACTGAAGCAGGTATTCAAACAATTATGATAACTGGAGATGAAAAAAATACTGCAGAATCTATTGCTAGAGAAGTTGGACTTATTAATAGTTCTGAAGATATTGTTTTAACTAGTAGTGAACTTGCTAAATATAATGATATTCAAATTAGTCAAGTTTTACCACACATTAAAGTTATTGCAAGAGCACTTCCGCAAGATAAAAGTAGATTGGTAAAAATAATCATGGATAAAGGACAAGTTGTTGGAATGACTGGTGATGGTGTTAATGATGCACCAGCATTAAAAAAAGCTAATGTTGGTTTTGCTATGGGGAGTGGAACTGAAGTTGCAAAAGAAGCAAGTGATATTGTAATTCTTGATGATAATATTATGTCAATTAGTAAAGCAATTTTATATGGACGAACTATTTTTAAAAGTATTAGAAAATTTATAATCTATCAATGTACTGTTAATATGTGTGCTTTAATCTTATCAATTATTGGGCCTTTTATTGGTATTAATACTCCAATTACAATAATTCAAATGTTATGGTTAAATATGATAATGGATACATTTGCTGGTCTTGCATTTAGTTTTGAACCACCACTTGATAGTTACATGAAAGAAAAACCTAAAAGAAAAGATGAACCAATTATGAATAAATATATGTTTAATAGTATATTTTTTACTGGTTTATATTCAGCAACTTTATGTATTTTGTTTTTAAAATTACCAATAGTAAAAGTTATTTTTAGAGTAGGAGATAACAATATGTATTTAATGACTGCTTATTTTGCTTTATTTATCTTTATTGGTATTTTCAATTCCTTTAATGCAAGAAGTGAACGATTAAATATATTTGCGAATTTACGTAAAAATAAAGTATTTCTAGGTGTATTTTTATTCATTATAATTGCTCAACTTTATTTAATATATTTTGGTGGTAATGTTTTTCGTACTTATGGTTTAACTGCTAAAGAACTATTTATTGTCATATTACTTGCTATGAGTGTTATTCCTATTGATTTTATTCGTAAAACATTTATAAAAAAACATCGTGATTATTACGGTGTTTAATCTTCTAAAAAAGTTTTACTTTTATGAGGCTCATCAAATAAAAGGTTAGGGTAATTTAATTGTCTTAATACTTCATATGTTACTATTGCTACACAATTAGATAAATTAAGTGCTCGAACATTATCTGTCATAGGAATTCTAAAACACTTATCAAGATGTGGTTTTAGAATTTCTTTTGGTATTCCAGTTGTTTCTTTACCAAATATTAAATATATTGGTTTAGTTATTTCATTAAAATTAATATCTGTATGTGGTTTATGACCATATCTTGTTAAAAAGAAGTATTCTCCTTCATTTTTATTAAAAAAGTCTGCAATATTTTCATATAAGTAATAATGACAATTTTCAATATAATTAACACCACTTCTTTTAATACTTTTTTCATCTAAACTAAAACCAAGTGGTTTAATTAAATGTAATGTTGCATTAGTTGCTACACAAGTACGCATTATATTTCCAGTATTTTGTGGTATTAAAGGTTCAAATAAAACTATATTAATCATCTTAATTCTTCTTTCTCTAAACTATTTTATCATAATTTTAATTAAATGAAATAATTAAAATATTTATTGTTTAAACGTAAACTATATTATTTATATAGAAAAATTTAATGATTGAGTGTTTGCTAAACTTTATTTATGAAGGGAGATGATAATATGGGTAAAAAAACACTCAGTTCATTGCTGAATTGAGTGTCACCTGTAAAAGGCGAACATTCAACACACAAACACTAAATGTTCCCTTTTTTATTGTATGAAGTTTCCTTCATCTGTATACATAATAGCATAAGTTTACTATTTTAACAAATCGGTTAATTCATTTTTTCCATTTCATTAACTTGTAATAAATCTTCTAAATTTTTTGGATTATCAACAATACTATCTAAAGTATTATTTTTATAATATAAAATAACTGGTGCTTTATTAACTTTATTATCTAATTTTAATGCTTCATTTATTTTCGTAAAATAATTATCTGTTTCTTGTATTTTTGTTATATCTATATAATAAAAGTTATCATTTAGTTTATATTTATCAATAATCTTTTTTAATTTTTGTTCTAATTGGTAAACTTTATTACTATTTGTATAAGATATGTAAATAAAATAATCGTTAGGTACTTCAGTAAAAATATCGTCAATATTATTAATATCATTTATTGAATATGTAATAGTATTAGTTGTTAGTAAATAACTAGTTTTTAATTTATCTTTTTCTTTTACAACATACCACCATAAACCATATAATACTCCAAGTATTACTAGTGTAATCATTGTATATCTTAAGACATTTTTTTTCTTTTTCATAAGCATTTACCTTTCATTATTATTTTATCATAAATTATTCATCATTATTACTATTTTGCAATTTAACTAAAACTTCTCTTGGTTTAGAACCATTTTGGGGACCAATTATTCCTCTTTCTTCTAATAAATCAACTATTCTTGCAGCACGATTATATCCTAATCTAAATCTTCTTTGTAAAAGGGATGCACTAATTTTACCTGTTTCAACTGCGAATGTTACGATTTCATTATAAAGTGGATCATCATAAGTTTCTTCATCTTTGCCATATTCTTTCGGAGCATTATCGCCATTACCATTCGTTATTGTTTCATCATACTTAACTGTTGCCATTTTACAAACATAATTGATTAAACGATTTATTTCATCATCTGATATGAAACATCCTTGAATACGCATTGGTATATTTTCATCCATTGGTTTAAATAGCATATCTCCTTTACCAAGTAGTTTTTCGGCACCACCCATATCTAAAATTGTTCTTGAATCAATCTGACTACTAACTGCAAAAGATAAACGACTACCGATATTTGCTTTTACGACTCCAGTTATAACATCAGTAGATGGTCTTTGAGTTGCAACAATTAAGTGAATTCCTGCTGCTCTTGCCATTTGTGTTATACGCATTATTGAGTCTTCTACTTCTTTTGATGCTACTAACATTAAATCTGCAAGTTCATCGATGATTACTACAATATATGGCATTTTTTGAAAATTAGTGTTATTTTTCTTATTTTCTTTTTCAATCATATCATTATATGCCGAAATATTTTTAGCATTCTTATTTTCAAATAATGAATATCTTTTATCCATTTCGGAAACTATTCTTTGTAAAGTAATTGATGCTTTTTTCGGATCATTTACAACTGGACAAAGTAAGTGCGGAACCCCGTTATAGTTTGATAGTTCAACTTTTTTTGGATCGACTAAAACTAATTTTACTTCATCTGGTTTATAACGCATTAGAATTGATGCAATAATTGTATTAATACAAACTGATTTACCACTACCAGTAGAACCTGCAACTAAAAGGTGTGGTGCTCTAGTAATATCCATAACTTGAGGATTACCCATTATATCTTTACCCAAAGCCGCTAAAATTTTCATATTTTCAGCACCTCTTACATTAGCACCTAAAATTTCTTTAACTCGAACCATACTAATTTGTGGATTAGGTATTTCAACACCGACTGTATTTTTACCAGGAATTGGTGTTTGAATACGAACATCTTTAGCAGCAAGAGCAAGAGCAATTTCTTTACTAATACTTGAAATACGACTTAATTTTGTTCCATTTGGGACTGTTACTTCATATTGGGTAACTGCTGGACCTTGATGAATAGCAACAACTTTACCACGAATTTGGAAATCATTTAAAACACGTTCTAATATTTCTCTATTACTTTGTAAATAACTAGTCGAATTAACTTTTTTCGCACTAGGCTCATCTAATATTGATAAAGGTGGAAGTGTGTAAGTTGTTTCATATAATGACTTACCATCTTCTAAATTTTCTTTTATAGAAGTATTCGTAACACTTGGATTATTCTTAAGTTCATCAACACTTGTAATAATAATTTTATTATCTTTTGGTGGCATACTAGAATGCGTTATTGGAATATCATCATCTTCATCAATATGTTTATCTTTTCGTAGTTCATCTTTAATTTCTTTTTTAAATAATTTGCCAATACTTTTAATTTTAGAAAAAACACCACTGATTGTAATATCAAAAAATAAAATACAACCAAATATTGCTAAAACAACTAATGTGATCTTTGTTCCTTGCATTGCAAATAAACTAAAGAAGGCAATACCGAATAAACAACCGATAATTCCACCACCAATTTCAATAGTTGTAGTTCCAGAAGTAAATAGGGCAGTTGCACTACTAATAGTAGCAATTCTATCCATATAATTATCAACTGTTGTTTGCAATATATCTTTAGCATTTGTACAATTTTCTAAAAAACCTAAATGACTAGCAACTAAAATTGCAATCATTATGATATAAAAACCAATTAATCTTCCTGAGAAAAATTTCGGTAATTTTCTTTTTATAAGCATTTGCAGTGATAAAATAATTAATCCAATAAGTAGGAAAATCCACCAAGTTCCAACTAAAAACATACAGAATTTCTTTATTAAAGAACCAACTGGTCCAAAACCAAACCCAATTATACCAATTAACATTAAAACTAGTCCAGTTAATTCTACACTATATCCAAATTTTTTATTTTCACTATCTTTTGTCTTTTTTTTCTTTGCCATTTTTATCACCATCTTCCCCTTAATTATAATATATCTTTTCTAAAAAGTATAGTTAAACATCTACATTAAGTAGGCATAAGCACAAACTATATATTAGGTAAAACATACTATAACACTAGGAGGTATTTTATGTTATTTGATGATTATAATTTTAATGTTTCATTTTTAGAAATTCCCGGTAGCGATTTTAATAAAGAAAGACAAGCAATTTTAAGTTCTAAAGAAGGATTCTTACGTGGTAATATGTTTGCAAATGAATATGAACCATATAAGAATTTAACTTATTTTAAATTAACGCCGAAAAACGAAAAAGAACAATTAATGTTTAAAGTTATGGAACTTGCTTTTGCTATTACGGATTTAAATTTATGGTTAGATTTACACCCAGATGATACTACAGCATTTAGACAATTTAAAGAATATGTTGAACTTTATGAGAAAACTTGTAAAGAATATAGTAAAAAATATGAACCATTAACATTACTTGAAGTTAAAGAAAACAATTACAATTGGCTTATGAGTCCATGGCCATGGGAAAAAGAGGAGGGAAAATATGTTTAGTTATGTCAAGCATTTAAACTATCCTGTAAATATTCGTAAAAAGGATTTACGAATGGCTAAATATTTGGTTACACAATTTGGTGGGCCAAGTGGTGAATTAAATGCTGCTTTACGATATTTTTCACAAAAGTTTACAATGCCAGATGATTATGGTAAATCATTATTGAATGATATTGCGACTGAAGAACTTGGTCATTGTGAAATGATCTGTACAATGGTAACACAATTAATGAAAAACGCATCAGTTGATGAAATAATTGAAGCAGGACTAGGTGATGTTTATGCAGATCATGGTAAAGGAATTTATCCATCTGATGCTCAAGGAAATCCATATAATGCTGCATATTTCTTATCAACAGGAAATCCAATTACAGATTTAATGGAAGATATGGCAGCAGAAAAAAAAGCCAAAGCAACTTATGAAAATTTAATCAATATGGCAACTGATGAAGATATAATTGGTCCACTTTTATTCTTACGACAAAGAGAAGTAGTTCACTTTAATCGTTTTAAAGAATTATATGAATATTATAAGAAAAAAGGTTATTAGAAAAAACGACTTAAAAAATTAAGTCGCTTTTATTTATCTACTATGATAACTTTCTCCTAAATCGACTGTACCATATTTAAAAGTATAGTCTTTTAGATGAATTAATAAAATTGGGATATTATTGTTTTTAGCTGCTAAAATATCTTTTTTTGTAATTTCATTTATTGCAATAATATATTTAGGTTTAATATATGTTCTTTTATCATCAAATTTATTCTTATTAGTTTTTGAATTTTGCAAAAATAATATTTCGTTATAACCTTTAGTATTTTCTATAAGTGAATCTTTTGTATGTATTTCATTTACTCTATCACTTCCTTCATCATGATTAGAAAATGAATCTGTATGAAAAACATGCATTATTTGATCAATAGGGATATTATCAAATCCATAATATACAATATCATTATAATCATTATATATAAATGAAATATGTTTATCCCCAATTAAAGATAATGAAGTTGCATTAAAACCATCATTCCATTTAACACTTCCTGATGCGTGTCCAATAGACATAAAAGGTTCACCATGTAATTCTAAAACTTTAACATCATCAACTTTATATGAATATTTATTTTCAATATCTTCTCCGGTAATTATTCCAGAATTTAATTCTTGATAAGAAATGTTTTTTAAATTTCGATAATCATTATAAAATATTTCTACATAATTTTTACCATTATCTAACTCTTTATATAATTCTACTAATTCCTCTACAGTTAAATTTTCATAATTTAGTAGTTTAAAATAAAGTTTTAAGTTTTCTGTATCAATTAAATTTATATCCATAATACTAAGAAAGTTTAACATTTGTTTTAAATTTATTAAAAAATTAGGTACCATTTCTTCAAAATATCTATCAATTAACATACTATATAAGTATTTTTTATTAGGTTCTTGTAAATATTTTATAAACTCTTCTTTATCATTTTTTTGAGCAAATTCAATGATATCTGCAAATTCTTGAAAATCATCATACATAGAAATATAACTAATATTTGGATACATTTCAACAAACTTTTGATATTTTGGTAATAATTTAGTTTTAAAATTTATATTTTTAATGTCTTCATTATAATTTTTTATTCTTTTTTTTGTTATATTTTCAAATAACTCGTGATTATTTATTTGTAAAGAATTAACTTTAGCTCGAAATAATTCCATATCTAAAATGTCTAAATATTTGTTTATAATATCTTCATTATTTTGTAAATCATATGGGAAATTAACACCTTTTTCAATTATTGATATTATAGTATAAATTGAACTTTCACAAATTATATCTTTTACTTTTTGATTATTTATAACTGACTCTAAGGCATCTTTATTTAAACAGGCTATAAAAGAAAAATCATTTAAGTTCATCATTTTATTAAAAATATTAGGATTATTAACTATTTTAATTTGTGTTGATGGAAGAAAATGCCCTAAAACGTATAATTTCTTTAAATTATTATCTAAAATATAATTAATAAAGTTTTCAGCAAAATAATCGTTTAAATTATGTAAAAATATTTGTAAATCTGAATATTTTAATATAAAGTTATAAACGCTTTCATTTGCTAAAACATTATTTTTATCTAATGATCTACATGTCATTAAAGCATTCATTTTATCTTTGGAACGTTTATCATTAAATACTAATTCTAACATTTGTTCATCTACTAAATATGGAAGACTTCCATCATATAAACCTTGAAATAAGTATACTAATGGATAATGATTATCTTCATCAGTAAAATATTTTTCTCTAATTTTAGGATTTTGTAAGATTTTTTTCTTATCCTCATTGTTTGGCAAATCAATTAATACATTTGTTAATTTTTTACAACTTAAATTTAATAAATCTTCCATTGTGTATGTTTCTTTCATGAAAATCACCAAATAAATTATATCAAATTAAAGTTAAATAATAAATTTATAATTGTAAACTATTGTCTATAATGGTAAACTTTATTTAAAGGATTGATTTATATGAATTGTAAAAGATGTGGTAAACCATTACCTAGTACAGGTTTTATCTGTCGAAATTGTGGAACATTATTTGATACAGATCAAATTAAAGAGCAAAAAGAGAGAATTAATCAAGAAAATAAAGATAAAATTTATCATATGAGTGAGTTTTTACCTGATGGAACGCCGAGAAAATATACTAAAGAAGAAAATCCAATTAAAGGAGAAAATAAAGCACTTGGTTTAATTATCATTTTAGTAGCGTTATGTATTGTAATAGTCATTGCTCTTCTAAAATTTTTAAGTAAATAAAGTATAAAAATAAAACTAATATTCATAATAGAAATATGAATATGTTTTTATTGTGTTTAAAAATTTTTTTAGCCAGAATTGTTGATGTTTCAATTGGAACTTTTAGAACAATTATTATGGTAAAAGGAAAAAGTTTCCTTGCTGCAATATTAGCGTTTGTCGAAGTGTTAATATGGTTTTATGTTGCAAGAGAAGCTTTAAATACTAATTTTAATAATTTTTTTATTCCACTATCTTATTCTCTTGGATATGCAACTGGTACATTTTTAGGTAGTATTCTTTCTAAAAAGATAGGGAATAATATCGTAGGAGTAGAAGTAGTAACGAAAAAGAACAATAAAAAACTAATTACGTCCATTCGTGATGAAGGATATGCAATAAGTGTAATAGATTTAAAAAATAGTTTTCATGAAGAAAAGAAAGATTTGTTGTTTATCCAAACTAAATCAAATAGTTTAAAACATTTACGAAGTTTAATTAAAGAAAATGATAAAGGTGCTTTTGTTATTGTAAGTGATACAAAGAATGTTTTTAATGGTTATGTTAAATAAATATTACTAAATTAGTAATTTTTTTATTACAAAAATTTTTAATTTGTTTATCAAATATGATATACTTAAAAAGATAGAAAAAGAGTTGATTACAATGAAAAGAATAGTAGATGGAAATACGTTATGTAGTGAGGTTGCTCATTTATTTAGTGAAGTATCGTGTATATATCCAATTACACCATCAAGTCCAATGGCATCTAATATTGATAAATTAAATAATGAAAATCATTTAAATTTATTTAATCGTAAAGTAAAGTTAATAGAAATGCAAAGTGAAGCAGGGGCAGCAGGTGCTATGCATGGTAGTTTGATAACAGGTAGTTTATCTTCCACATTTACCGCTAGTCAAGGCTTACTTTTAATGATTCCTAACATGTATAAAATGGCAGGAGAATTATTACCAGGTGTTATACATGTAGCCGCAAGAACAATTGCAACGCATGCATTATCGATTTTTGGTGATCACTCGGATATTTACGCTACAAGACAAACTGGATTTTGTATGCTTTCTAGTTCAAGTGTTAAAGATACATTTTATATGAGTGCTGTAAGTCATTTATCAGCAATAGAAGGAAGTTTACCATTTTTACATTTCTTCGATGGATTTAGAACAAGTCATGAAACTAATACAGTTGATGTAATCGATAAATTAGAATTTTTAAAACTTATTAATCAAGATAAATTAAATGAATTTAAAAAATTAGGTTTAAAACCAAATAAAAGTGAAACAAAA
>CAZYXO010000012.1:3644-18165 GCA_964651315.1 uncultured Muribaculaceae bacterium | reverse complement strand
AGGATAATGAACTTTAAAATAGGCAATTCTAAACGCACTCATAACATAAGCAGCAGCATGAGCCTTCGGGAACATATACTTAATCTTTTGACATGAATCAATGAACCAATCTGCAATTTTCGCATCTTTCATTATTTGTTTAAAATTAGCCCATCCTTCTGGATCTTTACTGGCTTTTCCTTTTCGAACAAATTCCATTATTTTAAATGCTTTAATAGGTTCAAGACCATTATACATTAAATAAACCATTATATCATCACGACAGCCTATTACTTTTGAGAATGGAACAACATTATTTCTAATTAATTCTTGAGCATTCCCTAACCACACATCAGTACCGTGAGATAAACCAGATATTTTGATTAATTCAGCAAAAGTCTTAGGTTTAGTATCAACTAACATTCCAATTGTAAAAGGCGTTCCAAATTCTGGCACTCCTAAAGTACCTGTATCACACATTATTTGTTCTTTAGTTACTCCAAGTGGTTCAGGTCCTAAGAAAATACTCATTGTTTCTTTATCTCCTAGTGGAACTTTTGTAACATCCATTCCTGTTATATCTTGAATCATTCTTAGTTGAGTTGGATCAGTATGTCCTAAAATATCAAGCTTTAATACATCATCTTGAATTGAGTGATAATCAAAGTGTGTTGTCCTCCACGCCGCATTAATATCATCAGCAGGATATTGGAAAGGTGTGAAATCAAAAACATCCATATATCCTGGAATAACTACTATTCCACCAGGGTGTTGGCCGGTTGTACGCTTAACACCAGTGCATCCTATGGCAAGTCTTTCTATTTCAGCACTCCTCATTGTGATACCTTTATCTTCACAATAACCTTTAACATAACCATAAGCTGTTTTATCGGCAACTGTACCAATCGTACCAGCTCTATAAACATTGTCCTTACCAAACAATACTTTCGTATATTCATGGGTTGCAGCTTGATTTAAATCAGAAAAGTTTAAATCAATATCTGGTACTTTATCAGCATTAAATCCTAAGAATGTTGCAAATGGCATATCCTGCCCTTCTTTTTTAAAAGGAGTACCACATTCACACATTTTATCTGGTAAATCATACCCACTCGGATATCTTTTACCAAAAGACCCTTCTTCATCTTCCCAAATTGATTTCTTACAATTTGGACATAAATAATGAGCTGGAAGTCCATTAACTTCAGTTATTCCCATCATTGTTGCAACTAAACTAGAACCAACTGAACCACGTGAACCAACAAAGTATCCATCATCATTACTTTTTTTAACTAATTTTTGGGCAATTAAATAAATAACATCAAATCCTCCACCGATAATCCCATGAAGTTCAGTTGCAAGTCGTTCTTCTACTATTTGTGGTAAAGTTTCACCATACATTTCATGAGCAGTTTTATAAACCATTTCTTTAGTTATTTCGGCTGAATTTTCCATAAGTGGTGTATATAATTTATCTTTAATAATTTCCTGTTCTTCAATCATATCAGCTATTTTATTTGTATTTGTAACAACTATTTCATAAGCAACATCTTTATCTAAAAAACTAAATGCTTCTAACATTTCTTTAGTTGTTAAAAATTTTGAATTAGGAACATTTACTCCTGGTCTATTTAAAGGATGAATTTTACCATTTGTTCTTTGAGCAGCAATTATTTTTCGGCTTATTAAATCTTCATCTCTTAAATGATGAACATCACCAACCGCACATACTATCTTACCAGCATCTCTTGCTACTCTTACTATTTTTTTAACGTATTCGTTATATTCGAGAACTGTTTTAAATCGGCGATCATCACCTTCAAGTAAATAAGTTGCAGTTGATAGTGGACACACTTCAATATAATCATATTGACTCATCATACTTGCAAGTTCTTCATCTTCTTTATTCATTCCATCAATAAATAATTCCCCATTAACACAACCACTACCAATTAATAATCCTTCTCGATAACTATATAATTCTTCTTTCGGAATTTTTGGTTCTTTTCCTTTAAATAAATAAGTAGTGTTAGCAATACTGATTACTTTAAACAAATTTTTTAATCCAACTTTATTTTTAACAAGAACTGTTAAATGTTTAGGTCTAGCAAATTTAATAATACTTTCTTTATCAACTATTTTATGAAAATCATCAATACATTCGACATTTTGATTACTTAGTTCTTTAGCCATTTTATAAAAAGCAATACCTGTTCCTTCACTATCGTAATCTGCTCTATGATGGGACGTTTCATCCCAAGGTACATTCAATCTTTTTACTAATGTCGATAATTTATGGTTGGGCCAATCTGGATACATAGTTCTTGCAAGTGCCATTGTGTCAATTACTGTATAGTTAAATTCCCCTAATTTGTATTTTTCCATTGCTGAAGTCATAAATGAAATATCAAATGCTGCATTATGAGCAATTAAAGGGGCATCTCCGACAAATTCTAAGAACTTTTTTGTAACATTTTCTTCGCTATCTTTACCTTTTAACATTTCATCAGTTATATTTGTCAATGCCGTTATTTTTTCTGGTAATGGTTTTGAACACGCAATTAATTCATCAAAACGTTCTGTAATTTCACCATTTTTTATTTTTACAGCACCAATTTCAATCATTTGATCCATATTTGCTCTAAATCCAGTAGTTTCTGTATCAAAAACAACAAATTCTGTTTCTAATAAATTATAATTTTGGGAATTATATACGATATTTGCTTCTGTATTAACCACATTAAGTTCACTACCATATATTGGTTTAATTTTATCTTTATCTTCTCGACCTTTATTAAGCCCTTTTACTTTATTATAAATATAAGGATATGCTTGAGCAACATTATGATCAGTTACTGCAAATGCTTTATGACCACATTTATCGACAAAATCAACTAAATTATTTTTAACTTTTAAATCAGGGTCAACTGCAATTACTCCATCCATCATACTCATCATTGTATGTAAATGAAGTTCAACACGCTTTACTTCAGCATCATCTATAATCACAGGATCTTTTGAATCAATTGGTTCAAAATCTTTTAAATCAAAAACAAAATCATGTATATATTCATCATTAATAATATTTCCATAAAAACGATACCAATTTTCTTTTTTAAATTTTTTACATTCTTCTAAATATTCCGTTTCATCAAACATTACTTTTTTTATCATTATACTATTACTTTTATCACTAACTTTTAAATTGATAATATAAACTGTTCCTTTTTTACCTTTTCTTTCGACACATTCCATATTAAAAATATAAGCTTCGATAAAAATATTAGGAAGTTCACCATTAATATTATTTATATCAGTTAAAGTGCATGCTTCTTTATCAAATTTAGGGCCTCGATATTTCCGAACTGTCGGCGTTGGTTTAAATTCAGCGAATACCACTTCTTTTTCTTTCTCAATTTCTATTTCTTTTTTGACAATTTCACTACTAACAAAACTAAGAACAGTAGTAATAACATATCCATTAATTCCCAGTTTTTCTAATTCTTTTTCAATATTTTTGATTTCTTTTTTAAATTGACTAAAAATACTATTATCAACTTCTATTGAGATAATATCATCATCAACAGTCATATTTCCTTCATTAAGTGCTATTAAAGAAGGCTTCTTTTCAATTAATTTAGCAATTATTTTTTTAGTATAATCAATAACATCATCACTTGTTATATTTTCATTTTGAATAATAAAATTACATTTGTAATTACCATTTAATTTATTTTTACTAGCATTTATCATACTATATACTACTTCATAATCAAGAACATTAATCCCAGTTAAATAAATATTAAATGTTTCATCACTTTTATTTAATTTTATTTCTTTTATTTTATAATTTGCTAATATTTTATCTGTATATTCATATTTTATATTTTGAAAAATTTTTTCTAATGTATTCATACAACCTCCTCATTTTTTACATCATTTACAACTATTTGATACTTATCAAATCTTTTTTCTACTCTTCCACTAACATATAAACAACTATTCTTTTTAAAATAATCAATTAAATTCATTTTAGTTGGAAATATAGTTAAACTAATACTATCAGTTTCATCACTTACTTTAATAAATGCCATTTCTTGATTATTTTTTGTTTTAATTATTTTAATAAATTCTACTAAAACATATATTGAAACAAATTTGTTATAAAAATCATCAATATCCATTAATTTTACAACATTTCTTACTTTCAAACAAGGGTGATTACTAATATAAAAACCATAATTTGTTAATTCCATTTCTCGTAATGTTATTTCATCATATTCGGGATATGGTTCTAAAAGTGGTTTTTCCACTAATGATTCATCTAAATCTACAAGTAAACTAGCATAATTATATACTAAATCGATATTTTCAATTAATGTTCTTTTTGATACATTAAATTCTCTAAATGTATCTGCTTCAATTAATATTTGAATTGCTTTTCTATTTACATTATATTTGTTTATTCTTTTGATAAAATCTAAATAATCTGTATATAAACCATTTTCTTCTCTTTCTTTAATAATTGATGAAACAATATTATTACCGATATTTTTTATAACTGTTAAAGGTATAATTAAAGTATTATTTTCAATAGTATATTTATCCATACTTTTATTAATATCAGGTTTAATTAAAACTAATTTATTACTTTTTGCGTTTCCTAAATAAGTACTTGTTTTTTCAATATTTCCCATACTACTATTTAATAAACTTGTGATAAAACATAATGGATAGTGTACACTTAAATACGCCATTTGATAAGCAAGAGTTGCATATCCAACTGAATGACTTTTATTAAATCCATAATTGGCAAATTTTAATATAAAATCAAAAATTGTGGCACTTAAAGTTTCAGAAATGTTATTTTGGCTACACTTTGTAACAAATTTTGCTTTTTCGTTTTGCAACACTTCCATTTTTTTCTTTGAAATTGCTCTTCTAACTAAATCTGCTTCACTTAAAGAATAGTTTCCCAGTGTTGCTAGTATTTGTAATATTTGTTCTTGGTAAACAATTATGCCATAAGTATTTTTTAATATTGGTTCTAAATCTTTATGTAAATAAGTTACACTCTCTTGACCAGTTTTTCTTTTAATAAATAATTCAATATTATCCATTGGTCCTGGACGATATAAAGCAAGTGCAACAACTAAATCATCAAAACAATCCGGTTTTAATTTACGCAAAAAATCTTGCATACCTTTTTTTTCAAATTGAAATATACCATCTGTTTTAGCATTGCTAAATAATTTATATACTTCTTTATCATCATATTTTATATCATTTAAAGTAAATTCTTTATTGTTTTTACTAATTAAATTTAAAGTATCAGTTATGGTCGATAAATTTTTTAAACCTAGTAAATCCATTTTAATTAATCCAAGTTCTTCTAAATAATTCATTGTAAAACCGGTTAAATAAACTTCTTCGCTATAATAAATCGGTATAACTTCATCTATTTCAACACTGGAAATTACTACACCAGCAGCATGAGTTCCAACTTGTCTTTTTAATCCTTCTAATTTTGAAGCAATTTTATAAACTTCAAATAGTTCTTTATAATTCCCCACTATTTTTTGAACTTTTGGTTTATTAAAATTATCAATTAAAGATTCATTTGCTTCAATTAAACTGACAAATTTATTCGTTAAATCACTTTCTATATCCATAATCCTGCATATATCTCTTAATATCATTTTACTAGCAAGTGTCGAATATGTCATAATTGGCATACATTTTGTTTCACCGTATTTACCTTTAATATAATCGATTACTTCATCTCTTTTATTACTATCAAAATCTATATCGATATCAGGCATTGTTATTCTTTCGGGATTCAAAAATCTTTCAAATAATAAATCATATTTAATTGGATCTATCCCTGTAATACCTAAAGAGTAACTAACAAGAGATCCAGCAGCACTACCACGGCCAGGGCCAACTAAAATATTGTTTTTTTTACTAAATAAAACATAATCATAAACGATTAAAAAATAATCAATAAATCCCATTCTTTTAATTACATCAAGTTCATACATTAACCGATCATAATAAACTTGACTTACTTTATTATCAAGTCTTTTCATTAAACCTTTTTTACATAAATTATACAAGTATTCTTCTGAATCAAATTCATCACTAAATTTTGGTAGATAGCGATTATTTTTCGGAATTACTACATTTAATAAATCCCCTACTTTTATTGTAGTTTCCATATATTCTTCACTTATATTATCTTTAAAATAATTATCATCATATTGAACAAATGGAAAATCAGCAATTTTACTGCCATTTTCAATCATTGTTAAATAATTTAAATATTCTTGATCATTACTTTTAAATACTCTTATATCATTTATATAAACTACATTATCGCTTTTATTCTTTAATATATTATATTCATAATCATCTTTAAAACCTAAATAAATACTTTCATATATACTTTTTAATTCTTCGTAAATTAAAGCATTTTCAAAATTAATTATTACTAAAATATCATCTTTATATTTAATTAAATCTTCACTTTCAATTATTTTCTTTTGATTAAGAGTATTTATTTTAAGTAAATTTAGATAACCATTATAATTCTTAGCATACAAATAAATCATATAATTATTATACTTAATAAACATTCCAATAATTGGTTTAATATTATTTTGTAAACATAAATCATAGAACTCTTGAACACCAAATAAATTTTCATCAACTACTGCACAAGATGAAATATTATGTTTTTGCAAATAAACTATTAAATCTGGTATTTTGATTAAGCTTTGTAATAAACTATAATCTGTTGTTACTTTAAGTGGTATATACATAATTTCACCCCTAACTCTAGTATATCACAAAAGTTTTATATCTTCATTTTACTTAGTTAAAATTCGACATAATTCATTGATATTACCATTTACTTTATAACCTTTTGTTTCGATATAATCAATAATATCTTTAAAATCTTTTCTTTTATTTAATATACTTTCTTTATAATATTCTAAATATGGTTTTACTAATGAACTTGGTAACACTTTTTTAATAAAGCATTCTGTACATAATGGATTATAACTTATTGCTTCTTTTGAACCATCAATTACTACTTCTTCACCTTCATAAGTATATTTTCCATTTACAGAACGTCCATTAAAATTAGCTATTTTTCCACATTCACAAATAACTACGATTTCTTTTTTTTCATCGGCATAACTAAGAAGTGTACTTGAACCTTCAAATAATTCACCTTTGAAATTACTTTTTAAACCATAGCACTGTACTCTTATATCAAGTAAATGAGCAATTAATGATAATTCGATTATTTGATTTTTATTTAAAAATTGAGCTTCATCAATTAATATAATTTCACTATCTTTATACAAATAATATAAATCTTTTAAAGTAGCACTTTCAGAAATTATCATATCTACTAATAATTTCTCTCCTTGACGATTAACTATATAATTTTCTCCTTTAGTATCAATGCCAGGTTTACAGATAGTTATTTTATGTTTATGTTTACGATAATTATAAGCATCTTGCATTAATTCTGTTGTTTTTCCTGCTTCCATTGTTCCATATATAAAACTTAAATTTGCCATAATTATCCACTACTTTCATTAAAATAAATATATAATATTTAAATTGTTTATTCAAGCGAACAGACACTATATTTACATAAAAAGTTAAATATCATTAATTTATATAATTTTATTTCATTTGTTTTAATATTCTATCTTAAATTTTTTCTAAAATAGGTCTTACATATATTTTATAAAATATGTATAATATAGTTATTATGAAAGGAGAAAAATGAAAAAAAACGAAGAATTAAATAAAACTTTAGTATATAATTTGAATTATGTATTAAATAATTTAGAAAACGCTATAAATGAAGCTAATTTTTTAGAAGATAAATTATATTTAGAAATATCTAAAAGTGAAATAATTAATTATTTAAACAATGTCTATTTAGATTTAAAACATTGTAAAGAAAATTGTGAAACAAAAAAATATGAAACTATTATAAATAAATACAATGAAATAGAATCGATTATATCACAATTAGAATTATGCTTAGCAGATTATGAAAGTAAATTTAATCTGAGTGGTATATCTTATTCAATGTACCAAATTGGTAAAATATTGACCGATATAAGGAAATGTGGTGATTATAGTGTCAGATGACAAACCAATAATTAAAGCATCTACTCCAAAAAGGAACAAATTTATGATAATGTTATTAATGCTTGCGTAACAGCAATTGAAAATGGTGATTATGAATTTGCATACAACAGATACAAAAATAATATATTATCATTAGAAGAAATATTTGTAAAACCTATTTTAGAAGAAAAATTAATTAGAGTATTAAAACAAATAAATTAAAAATATAATAGTTAGTTATTGAAATAAATTATGACTACTTTTTTCTTGTTTATAATTAGTTTTTTATCCTCTTTTGTTAAATTTGTTTAAAAAAGAAAAAGAGTTTAGAAAAATTATTTATTTTCTCTCAACCCTTTGTTTCTTCATTTACTTCTAAAATTTCAATTTCATCATTAACTTTCACATAAGCTTTATTAAGCGATTCATGCTTTTCCTTATTAATAACATTAAAATATATTAATAATAAAGCATAAACTAATAATAAACTAATTAAAATATACATTTTCTTCACCTATTATTATTTTACACAATTAAACTTAAAATATTTGTCGAATTATCTTATTTATCTTTATTTTTTATTTCTTTTGGATGCGTATGTAAATAAACTTTCCTTAATTCTTCATTTGTAACATGAGTATATATTCCCGTAGTTGAAAGACTACTATGACCAAGTAACATTTGTACGGACCTTATATCTGCGCCATTATTAAGCATATGAGTTGCAAATGTATGCCTTATAGTGTGTGGACTTACATGACTTTTTATCCCAACATCTTTTATTATTTTATCCAATATGTATTCAATACCTCTTACAGTTATTTTCTGATATTTATTATTAACTATTAAATAATCTTTAATATCATAATTATTTATATATAAATCAAGTATTTCTTTACAATAACTACCATAATAAACAATTCTTTCTTTACTACCTTTACCCATTACTTTAATAGTTTTATTATGAAAATCAATATCATTTACTTTAATTTTAACAAGTTCACCTACTCTTATACCAGTTGCATACAATAACTCTATTATTAATCTATTTCTTGTACTTAAAAAATCTTTAGGTTCGATAAAATCAAATATTTTATTTAATTCTTCATATGTTAAAAAATTAGGTAATAATTTCTCTTTTTTAGGATTACTTATTTGTTTAAATATATTATTTTTTAAATAATTCTTACTTACTAAATAATCATAATAACTTCTTATTGTACTTAAATATTTATTTATTGTATTAATACTATAATTAAGTTTACTTAATAATGTTTGATAATTAAATAATGTTTTTTTATCAATATCTAAAGCACTATTATGTTGTTTTAAATATAAATGATAATCATTTATAATTTGTTTATAACTTTCTGTTGTATAACTAGAATAATTTAATTCTTTTTCTAAATAAGTTATATATTCATTTAAAATATCATCCATAATTACCACTTTCTTAAAACCATTATATAACAAAATAAGAATTTTAGTTAAATTTATTTTTATCTAAAAAATAAAACTTATCATTTCTAATAAGTTTTATTTAAAGTGATTAAATATTTGTTAAGAGTTAATTAACCATTAATTCTTTCATTCGTTCTAAACCTTTTTGTTCATATCGGGAAACTTTAACTTGTGACATACCTAGTTTTTTTGCTATTTCACTTTGAGTTAAATCATTAAAATATCGATCTTCAATTATTTTTCTTTGTTCGTCTGTTAGCATTTCTAAACAAGAATTAAGATCAATTTGATTATCTAAATAGTTTAAATCATAATTTTTAATTCTTTCATAATAATCTCTTTCATTATCATTAGCACCTTCCAAAGATAAGATATTTTGTGCACTCATAATTGCTTCTTCAATTACATTAATATCCATATTTAAAAATTGGGCTATTTCATAATTACTAGGTATTTTATTTAACTTTTGAGCAAGTTTATTTCTAGTTGTTTCAATTAATTTAACTAATTTAAGTGTATCTCTATTAACTTTTAGCATCTTTTGATTAGCAATAAGATACATACTCCCCCAAATATATTCATAAGCATATGTTGTAAATTTAGTTCCATTATTTTCTTTATAATTGTTATATGCTTTTTGTAAACCAAGTACTCCTGCTTGATATAAATCTTCATATTCACAATTATAAAATTTATTTGCAATACTTCTAATTAACCCCTCTGCATTCTCCAAACAACTTTCAAATGTCATTCGTTTATTTTTCCTCTTTCTATACACGTATTAAATCAAATGCTGTTAATTCACTTTTCGTCATATTAATTCTAAGTCTTTTTAAATTTGGTTTAATATCACTATTTACTTCACACATATATATTTTGCCTTTATTAACTTTTATTGCACATTTAGTATTTAATATAGCATCTAATCCGGATTCATCAACGCCATATAAATTATATAAATTGTATACTAAATACTTCACTCGATGTTTAAGGAGTATTGGAACTAAATAACTATTTAACTTATAAGAACTTCTTCGGTTTAATGAACCATCAAGTCTTACGAATAATATACCTCTGTTATACTCTAAATCCATTTTTAACATAATCTAATCACCTTTACTGTTTTAATATAGAGTAAAATTTTTCTTTTTTAAACAGATTCGACAAAAGATGATAAAAAATTAATTTTAAACATGAAAAAAGTAGTTATAATTTGTTTCATTAACTACTATATTTTTTAAATAATTTGTTTTAATACTCTAATTAATTTTTCTTCTAAAATAGGTCTTACATACATTTCTTCTAAATTTAAGATAGAATTTTTATATCTAGTATAAGCAGATTTGTAATTACCACTTTCAATTGCTTTTATACAATAATCTACAATGTTATCATAAATATAATCATATATAATATCACTTTCTTTTGTTTTATTGATTTCATTTACTATTATAGGAGCTATTTCATAATAATGTTTTATATCCTCTTTATTGACAAAATTATCTCGAAACCATCTTAATACTGTTAATTCATAACAATTATCATTAAAGAATTCTTGAAAATGCATAATACAAGATGTTGTTAAGTAACATTTTCCTTCTGCTTCCGTTTTTTCTGAATAATCTTCATTATGAGTTTTAACTCTTAAAGTTCCGTTTTTTTCGTCATAGTTTATATGTGTTCCTATATGTTTTTGATCTGGCGTATCACTATAAATAGATACCGATTTTTTTGTGAATTTTAACGCTTCGCCTCTTCCATTAACATATGATCTTGTTTCTTCATCTTTTCTAACTATTTTATCTTTATCTTTCATTTAATAATATATCCTTTCCATATTGTTAATTACTTTCATTTTTTATCTTTTAGCAATATTGTCATTACCTTTTATAACAATTTCTTCGCTATTAAACTCCATTCCTATTGGACAACTTGAATAATAAATTACTACATCTAACCAAGTTTCAACCTCTTCGTAATAATCTCCTCCATAAGCATCGAAAGGCATTTTATCAAGATAAGTACAAGCCATGATTACTTCTTCGTTTGTTACTCGTTTAAGATTATTATCTTCACTATAATACATTAACCATTTATTTACAATTTTTAATAAGTCTGCAAAATTTTTTCTATATGTTTTATATTGTTCGTATTTTAACGAAATGTTTATATAAAAAAATAATTTTGCTAATGCTTCTTCCAATTCATGTCTAGTAATAATTTTTAATTTTTTCTTTTTTTCGTTATTCATTTTTTCTCTCCTAACAATGATAAATCCCAAATATACTCAACACAGACATCAGCATAAAAAAATAAATTTTTCCTTCTTTAATGTATTTTATTTTTTTAACGCTTTAAAAACTATTTTGTTTTGTAATTGTTACTTTACCAACATAATATAAATCATTATTACGATATTCACCTAATACTAATGACACAATATTTGTTTTTATTTCAATATAATTTAGTTTAATTACATTTTTTTCAAATTTATTCACTATTAGTTCCTTTCTTAATGATTATTATAAACCTAATCCCCAAATTGTCAATAAGTAAATCTTTTTAATAAAAAAACACTTATTTAAAATTTAAGTGTTTAATAATTACAATTAATTAAATATGCCATATCCACTAGTTAAATTCTTTAAATTTCGAACTAAATAATCTAAGAAATTTGCTTTTTTAATATTTTCTTTAATAGTTAAATTACCACTTTTAACTAATTTATTACTTTCATCATATATTTCGATATTACCAACTATATCATTAGTTTTAATAGGTGCTGTAACACTATATTTGTTTAATTTGTAAGTGTAATTCTTATTTTGATCAGTTATCTTTTTTAAAATACTTGCATCTTCCATTAATACTAAAGTTCCTTTTTCTAATTTACCTTTTTTAATGTCAATGTATCCTAAATTATCTTTTGTTGTTAAAATATTTTCTAATTTATAAGAACTAAAACCATATTGAACTAACTTAACTGTATCACTACTTCTTTGTTCAGTAGTTGGTACTCCCATTACAACTGATATAAGTCGTAAATTATTTTTTTTAATTGTTGCAGTTAAACAGTATCCTGCACTACTAGTATATCCAGTTTTTAAACCATCAATTCCATCGTAAAATCTAACTAATTTATTTGTATTAACCAACCAAATACTACTTCCATCATTCTTTTTAAAATAATCTTCATATATTCTTGTATATTCTAAAATACTTTCATGTTTGACAAGTTGAGCAGATATTATTGCCATATCATAAGCCGTAGAATAATGATTTTCGGCATCTAACCCATGTGGATTTTGGAAATTTGTATCTTTAAGCCCTAATTCTTTCGCTCTTTTATTCATAAGTTCCACAAACGCTGCTTCGCTTCCTGCTATTTTTTCTCCCATTGCTACTACTGCATCATTAGCACTCGAAATAGCAATTCCTTTTAACAAATCTTTCACTAAATATTTTTCACCAGTTTGTAAAAATATCTGACTACCACCCATACTTGATGCATTATTACTTATAACTACTTCATCATTTAAACTAATTTGTTTATTTTCAATTGCTTCCATAATTAAAAGCATACTCATTATTTTAGTCATTGAAGCCATTGGTCTTTTCTCTTTACTATTTTTTTCATATAAAACAGTTTTAGTTTTCGCATCAATTAATATTGCACTTTTACTATTCGGTGCAAAATCATCAGCATAAACAACTTTCGGAATCAGCATAAAAGACATTAAAATTATTAAAATATAAATTTTTTTCATAAATTACCTCTTTACTAATTTTTATGTAATGTAAAATTAATTATGATATCAAATAAATAAAACAATGATATAATTAGATAGAGGTAGATTATTATGAAATATAAAGTAAATTCAAAAAGAAGAAAGCAAAAAAGATTAAAAGTATTGATATTCATTATATTAATTACAATTATCATAAGTGGTATTTTCATTTATAAACATTATAAAAAAGAAGATAAAGATATTCCAAAGAATTCTACGCAATATAATGAAGAAGTATTTCAGTTATTACAAGAAAAGAATATATATAATGATATTAAAGATAAAGATTATTCTAAAACGTTAGAAGAAGTTTTACTAAATAATAAATTTAAAGAAGAATATTTAAATGAATATTTATCTATTGAATATAAAAACAAAGATAATTTTATCGATAATATTAATATATTATTAGATAAGTCTTATAAAAGTAATGAAATAAATAATATTTATAAATTAAGTGATAAAAACATTAACAAATTATTAAGTATTGATTATTTAAATATTAAAGATTATTATAAACTATCAAATTTTGATGTCGATAATTATTCTCGATATGAAAACTATAAAGATAAAAATAAAGATATAACTTTAGATAAAGTTGTTACTTATGTAAATGTTAATTTAGATTATGAGTTTTATACAAATACGAAAAGAATTGAAAATCAACACGATTTATTAATATTAGTTAATAAATATAATTATTTGGATAAAGATTTTGTACCAAAGAATTTAGTTGGTTTATCGAACAAAAAAAGTGCCAAAATGGTAAAAGTTGCTGCTGATGCTTACGAAAATCTCATAATTGGAGCATTATCTGATAACAATTTATCTATTTGTGCTACTTCGGCATATCGTGATTATAACTGGCAAAAAAGTTTATATGATGGATATGTTAGTAAAAATGGCAAAGCAAAAGCCGATACTTATTCAGCAAGACCAGGTTATTCAGAACATCAAACAGGTTTAGCAGTTGATATTATGAATACTAAGAATTATGGAACTGGAACTCGTTTAAGTAAAAGTGATTATAATTGGTTAAAAAATAATGTTCATAAATATGGATTTATTATAAGGTATCCAGAAAATGTAACAAATATTACTGGTTATATTAATGAAACATGGCATTTAAGATATGT
>CAZYXO010000012.1:0-3544 GCA_964651315.1 uncultured Muribaculaceae bacterium | reverse complement strand
ATTTATATAATTAAATAGAAAAATAAAGGAGAATTTTTAAATGATTAATAAACAAAATTTATGGTTTTTAACTCTATTTTCATTAATTATAGTATTAAGTGTTTACTACGTTACAATGAAAAGTAATCCAGATTTAACTGCACTTGTTAATAATGAAGTCGATAATGGGAAAACTAGTGTGGAAATTAATAATGCCGATATTTTAGTAGCACTACGCGTAGAAGCCGATGAAGAAGTTTTAGAAAGTATGCAAAATTTACAAAGTATTTTATTAAATGCATCGTCATCAGTTGAAGAAAAAAATAATGCTTACGATGAATTAATGATGTTAAATCAAAATAAAGGGAAAGAACATGAAATTGAACAAAAGATTAAAGAATTATTTTCGCTTGATGCTTTTGTTAGAATTAAAAATGACCAAATAAGTATTGTTGTAAAAAGTGAAACATTGAGTGCTGAAAAAGCCAATGAAATTATTAAATCAGTTCAAGATTTATATGAAACTAAAATGTATATCACTGTAAAATTCCAAACTTAACCTAGGCATTTTTACTTCACTATATATACCTTTTTTTCATATTATACTATGGAAGTATTTAAGTTGAAAGTGAGGTAATAATGAGAAAAGGTATTTTAACAAATAGAGAACAAGAAATATTCAATTTACTGGTTAGTAATAAAACAACTAAGGAAATTGCAAATTTATTAAAAATAAGTGAAAAAACTGTGCGAAATCACATATCAAACACTATGCAAAAATTAGGAGTAAAAGGTCGTGCTAGTGCAGTTGTCGAATTACTAAAACTAGGAGAAATATCTTTATAAATTAAAAGTTCTTTTGGAACTTTTTTTGTTATATATTGAAATTAAATTAATATAATTATATTGGGTGAAATTCATGTTAAAAAGGAGTGCTTTAAGAAGAATTTGTGTTGCTAGTTTAGCATTATTAATAACAGGTATTATTTATTTTTTTCCTGATCAAAAAGTTAATTATGATTTTAAAACAGAATATAAATATATTGATACAGTTAATGCTATATATCTACTTGATAAAAATCAATATGTTGCTAGAACTAGTACAATATTAAAATCAAAAGATTTATTAGAACAAGCAAAAGAAATTATTAATTTATTAACAGAAAATACAAATTATGATTATATAAGTCTTGGATTCACAAAATTGATACCAAAAGATACGAAAGTTTTAGAAATTAGTTTAAAAGAAAAATTATTAAAAATAAATTTTTCGAAAGAATTTTTTAATTTAAATAAAAATAATGAAGAGAAATGTATTGAAGCATTAATATTTTCTTTAACAGAACTTGATGGTATCAAAGAAATTATGTTATTTGTTGAAGGTGAAAAAATTTTAAAAATGCCTAAAAGTGGTTTACAACTTCCTCTTACTTTAGATAAATCTTTTGGTATTAATAAAGTTTATAATTTAAGTGAACTTAAAAATTCTAAAAAAACTATTACTTATTATGTAAGTAAGTTAGATGATTATAATTATTATGTACCCGTTACATTAATTAGTAATAATCCGAAAGAAAAAATTGAAATTATTATCGAAGAATTAAAGGGAAGTCCTACTCATCAAACAAATTTAATAAGTTATTTAAAAGCTTCAACAGAATTACTTGAATATCAAATATTAGAAGATTCAATTAAACTTAGTTTTAATAATCATTTATTTGATGATTTCAAAGATAAGAATATTTTAGAAGAAGTTAAATATAGTATTTATTTATCTGTCAGAGATTCTTATGATGTTAAGGAAGTAATGTTTGATGTTAATGGAGAATTAATAGAATCTTTTAAAACATAAAAAAATTATGAAAATCATAATTTTTTATTTAACTTCATCTAAATTCACATTTTCTTCGATAATTAAATCTTTGAAATCTTCTTTAAATTTAGCTATTTCTTTTACTTTGGCATCTTCATAAATATTTTTAGTATTAATAATTGCTTTGTAAACATCTTTTATTTGTAAAACATGTCTATTTTCAAATAATGCATATGTAAGAGCATTTGATACGATAGTTAAACAAATATCTGGATATCTGTTAGATATTTCATATATTCTTTTGTATTCATCAGTCATTTCCACAATAAAATTCATAATTCGTTCTTTAATAAAATCAGTATATTCAACTTTAACACCAATCTTTTTTTCTAATTTTGGTAAAGATCCTAATAAAATTTTAACAGTTGTTGGTTTATCTGCTTCTAAAACATCTATTTTAATAAATCGACGTAAGAATGCTCTATCTCTTAAAATATATGTTTCGTATTCTTCTGTGGTAGTAGCACCAATCATTTTTATTGTTCCGCGGTCAAGTCCTGCTTTTAACATATTTGCAAAATCCATCCCGCCTGTTTTACTAACTAAAACATGAGTTTCATCAATAAATAATATTGTATTTGGTAATTCTGCAAGTTCACGAACAAGTAAATCTATTCTATTTTCAGTTTGACCTTCTGTTACAGTTTCTCCAATTAAACTCGTAATATTTATTCTAATTATTTCTTTACCTTTTAAAGCGTCGGGCACATCATTATTTTGAATTCGATATGCAAGTCCTTCAACTATAGCAGTTTTACCAATACCAGGTTTACCAACAAGTAAAGCACTTTTTTCCGGAGTTAATAACGCTAATATTGTTTGTTTAATTTCAATATCTCTAGCAATAGCAGGATCCGTTATATATTCTTTTTGTGTTAGATTAATTCCATATCTTTCTATCATACTAATTTTTTCTTGTTCCATTTTATACACATCCATTTCTATTATAGTATAACATAAGATTAAAACTTTTAACAATTTTAATTTTCATAATTTTTGAAATATTCTATTAATTCATTTATCGAAAACATATTAGTGAAATTATTATTTTTCCTTTTTATAATAAATATTACATTAAAATTGTTACTTCCAGATGCTATTTTTATTTCGTATTTAAAATCACTTATTTTTCTTAAATAATACTATCATTTCCAATTTCATCACTACCAATATATTTATAATTAATTGAAGAAAAAGTTTTCAAAAAAATTTTTTTCATTTACAAATTCAAAATTATTTATATTTAATTTTTTTTAAACTTTTATTAAAATCATTTAAAAATTTATTATTGCAATATTAGAATTTGTACTATTCATAGTTTCATATAATTTAACAGAAACATTTTGTTTTAAAAATTCATATGCAATATTTTCAAAATTTTCCCATTTCTTCATCATTCATCTCCTAAACTTATTTCAATATTTTTTATAACATCTTTCATTAAATTAATTGGTATGCTATTCCCAAACTATTTTAATGCTTGAATTTCATTCTTAATTATTATAAAATTTTCGGAAAAACCTTGTAATCTCGCTGCTTCTCTTGAAGTTAGTTTTCTAACTTTACCATTTATTAAATAATCACCAGTTTTAGAGCCTGCACCTCCACTAAAAGCCGCTAAAGTTATTCCAATTCCTAATTCATGATAAATTCTATTGCCTGTCCACCTTTGCTTATAATGCCAATTTGCAA
>CAZYXO010000011.1:0-21030 GCA_964651315.1 uncultured Muribaculaceae bacterium | reverse complement strand
TTTTACTGGGTTGATACCTATTTTGCTTTTCCCTCAACTGTCAAACTCCGGATGTAAAGTTGAATTCTATTCTTATGAATTATTTAATTTTATATTAATTGAAATAATAAAAATCTTATGATAGAATTAATACATAATGTGGAAGTTATAATATGAAAAGGAGAATGGAAATGAAAGAAAAAATTAAAATTATGTTAGCAGCAATTATTAGTTTAGTATGTTTTATCCCAGGAATCGTACAAGCTAGTACTGTGGCTAAAATTAATAGTACAAATTATGAATCACTTCAAGATGCAATTGATGGAAGTGGAATGACTAGTACTATAGTATTACAAAGTGATATAACACTTACGGAAGGAATAACTATTCCAAAAGAAAAAAATATTACTATTGATTTAAATAGTAAAAAAGTTAATTATGTTCCTAGTTATTCTGCAGAAGTAACTATCACTACAACAGTAAATTTAATTACAAATGCAGGAACATTAACAATTAAAGATACTGGTACTGGAGGAGAAATTAATTTAAAAACAAATGGTTTTGGAAAATTATCTCTTGTTGGTATTAAAAATAATGGAACATTTATTTTAGAAAGTGGAACTTTAAATGTTAATGGTTTAAATAATGGCAGTTATGGGAATATAATTGGTGTTGATAATTTAAGCCATAGTACAGTAAATATTACAGGTGGTAATGTTTATGTATCAAGAGCAACAAGTACAAATGGTGGTAGTTTATATGGTATTAAAAATGGAACAACCGCACCAATAAGCAATGTGAATGCTGGTAAAATTATTGTAACAAATAATTCAAGTCTTGTAGGATATTCAAGTAGTGCTTATATTATTCATGGATCAAGTGGTCTTATAAATATTACTGGTGGATTGTTACAAGCAACAGGTTCTAGTGTAGTATATGGTGTTTTTGGGATTTTAAATATTACAGGTGGAACAATAAATGTTTTAAGTACTGCAGATGTAGAAACTATATCTACAGCACGCTTATTATATGGGAACAGTAATTTACAATCAAAAGTTACAGGTGGTAAATTCAGTTTAGAAACTGCTGCTGATACTGCAACATCTACAATTTTCGGTGTGGAAATAGCAGGTGGAGAATTTAATATTAATCCGACCGGATTTTTGAAACCATATAGTAGTAAATTATTAAGTAATGGAACTAATACATATTCATATGGAAATGGTGGCACTTATACATATGTAGTTACAACTGATAGTGCTGCAACAAAAAATGTTAAAAATACAACAACAAATACAGAATATGCCAATTTACAAGAGGCAAT
The DNA here is from genome assembly GCA_964651315.1 of uncultured Muribaculaceae bacterium. Classification (GTDB taxonomy): domain Bacteria; phylum Bacillota_I; class Bacilli_A; order RF39; family UBA660; genus CAZYXO01. The sequence goes on along the minus strand of CAZYXO010000011.1, from coordinate 19,727 downwards.
AAATGCTGCAAGTGTAGGTCAAACATTGAAATTATTAAATGATTATAATAATCAAATATTTACGACAAAGATAAATAAAGTGATAACACTTGATTTGAATGGTTATGACATTATTGGAACTAATGTGTCAGAAGGCATCTTGGAAGTAAGTGCTGGTACAAAAGAAAATCCAGTAGTAATAACTGATAATCAAGCAACTAGTTATGATAATGCTGGAAGTATAGGAACTGGACTAGCTATTAGTGTAATAAATGGTGGATATGCGAAAATAAGTAAAATCGTTATTGAAACTAATGGGGAAAGTGCTTATCCAATAAATGTAAAAGGTAATTCTACTGCTAATAGTGGTGCTTTAATAAAAGGTGTTAAAATTCGTGCTGGATTAAATAGTAAAACTCTTGAAGGTACAGATACAAAAGCAAAATCAGCAATTTATCAAAATACATTTAGTGATGTTGTTGTAGAAAATTTAAATACAACATTTAAAAATGATTTTGTGGTAAATACTAATGCTTCAACGATTACTTCAATATTTCACATAGTAGGTGGAGAAACAAGTCTTGTTATTGAAGATGGTAATTTTGAAGTTAAAGCAACAAAATCAGCTTCTAAAGCATATTTTATAAATACTAATTCAGCAATAAGTAATACTAATATTGAAGTAAATGGTGGTTATTACAAAATTTCTGGAACAACATCTGGTATTTCAAGATTAAATGCCAATATATTTATCGCAGACAGTTACTGGAATATCGAGCCTGATAAATATTTTGCAGATGGTTATAGTCCAGTAGCGGATACAACGGTAGCAGGTTATTCATATAAAATGAATTATTCTCCCGCTGCATCAATTGGAACAACTGAATATAAAACAATACAAAACGCTATAGACGCAAAAGTAGCAAATCCAAGTTTAGGTGAAATTAAATTATTAAGAGATGTAATTTATACAAAAACATTAGTTTTAAATGGTAATATATCTTTAAATTTAAATGGACATACATTAACATTAACAGCTAATATGCCACTAAAGGTTAAAAAGAATGTAGTAATTCCAAGTGCAATTTCAGTAACAGATTATAAAATAATAGCAACTGATGGTAATTATACTTATTACTTTAAAGATTTTGCAAGTGCAATAAATGAATCACCTGCAGGAAGTACAATAAAATTACTAGATAATGTAAGTGTAACAAGTAGTTATAGTTTTTCTAAAAATTTAACAATAGATTTAAATGGATATAATTATACAACAACAAAAGATAATGCATTTAGTTTTGTTGGACCATTACTTGCATCAGAAAAAACAATTAATATAAGTTTTGTAAATACAAATACAAGTGATACAGAAAGTATTATGTATGGTGGAATTTATATTCAAAGTCAAGCTTATAAATATAATTTAACAATAGGTAAAAATGTTGAAATTAAAGATAATAGTCCAATAGCAATATTTGGCAATAAAAAAGCAGGATGTATAACAGTTAATGTGTATGGAAAACTTACTTTAGAAACAACTGGAACAGAAGAAAAATATGCATTGATTCAAGGAAATGGAACAGAAGAGTATGCGGGAACTATTGTTAATATATATGATGGGGCAACATTAACAACTACTGGAATAGGAATTTATAATCCACAAAATGGTGAAGTAAATATATATGGTGGAACTATTACTGGTTATACAGCTATATATATGAGATCTGGAAAATTATTAATTGATGGCAATGCAACAATTATCGGTAATGGTGCAAGTTTCGATTATGTAAGTAATAGTATAAGCATAACAGGAGACGCAATAGTTATCGATAATGTTGATTATCCAGGTGGAAATCCTACAATAGTAATAAAATCTGCAAAATTAATATCATCAACAAATGGTCAAGCAATTGCAGTATTTAATGATGATGATTATATAATAAATGTTAATGGCGAAGTAACTATTAACTCCAATGGTGCTTTAACTGAAAATGGTATTATTAATAATAATGGTAAAATTATTGTTGATAAATCAATTACTAGTAATACAACTTTAACAGGAAGTGGTTTAATAGTATTAAAAGCAAATAAAGAGATTAAACTTACAACAATTGAAAATAATAAAATAATGGGTATAAGTGATGATGGGTTTATTGTTGCAGAAAATAATAAAACTTATGTATCAGATGCAAATGGTAAATTAATCGTTGATACATCAGATAGCATATATCTAGTTGTAAAACCTCCAGTTAATAGTACAGAAAATTTAACTGAAGAGGAAGAAGAGGTATTAAATGAAATAATCAATAATGTTTCTAATTTAGAAGTTTCGAGTAGTTTAGTAGAAGCAGCAAAATCTGCAGGAGTTGAAGCAACAGATGAAGGAACAAAAATATTTGTCGAAGTTGCAATTGAAGATGTTAAAGTAGAAGATGGAAAATTAACTTTAGTATACGAAGCAAAACCATATAGTCAAGTTAATGGTGAAGAAAAAGAGTTGATTAATGGCTTAGTTGGTAAAACAAGTAATACAAAGAAAATTAAATTTAGATTAGCAGTTCCAAGTACAGTTACTGACGCTTATGCTAAAGTAGTTCACAAAAGCGAAGGAAAAGTACTTGATACAAAATACTATCAAGTAATGACTGCCGAAAATGGGGAAAAATATATTGAAATAGAAACAACTGGTTTCAGTACATTTGAAGTAACGTTTACAAATACAGTACCTAATCCTAATACATCAGATAATATTATAATGTTTACATTAATTGGTATGATGGCAATGGCTGGATTAGTAATAGCAAAAAAGAAATTTGCTAAATAAATAAAAAATATTAACCAAACTTAATTGTTTGGTTTTTTTATGCAAATAAATATCATTTTACTTTTATTGACATAGTAAAAACAATTAAATATGTAAATAAATTGAAAATTTACATATATGATGTTATTCTTATATTAGAAATAGGAAAGAAATATATGAAAAAATTATTTTTAGGATTAATAATGGTTTTTGCTTTTATGTTGGCAATTAATAACGTAAATGCCGAAACTATTACAAAAAGAATGTATTGTTCTAATAATATTATTTATGAAGAAAATACTTTAGGAACAAACTTAGGAACAAGTGGGGATGGTTGGACTTGGGATAGTGAAACTGCAACACTAACATTAAATGGAATTGAACTAAATGTAGCAAATGATAATGGAATAGAATTTGGTTCTAGTTGTGGAGTTGGTACTGACAAAGTAATCACAATAGTTTTAAAAGAAAACTCTACAAATAATATTACTGTCTCTAAAAGTGCAAAAGCAGCAATCAAAGGGGCAAATACTATGAAAGTGATTGGTCAAGCTAATTCTAGGTTGAATTTAAATTCAGTTGCTGGTTATGGTATGTCTTCTGGCAATTGGGAAATAAAAAATGCTACTGTTCTTGTAAATACACTTAGTGGAATAATCATAAATGCTTTACAATTAGATACAGTTAATTTAACTGTTACAGCAACTAAAGAAAGTTCTGCTGTTGGTTATTATAAATCAGATAAAAAAATAAATGATGTTTGGAAAAATTCAAATGTCATAATAAATACAACTGGGACAGATGATACTGCTATTAAAGGGCCTAGTTATGGTTCAATATTAGATATTTCAACAAATAATAATACATTAACATTAAATAGTACAAATAAATATGATAAAGTACTTGTAAAATCTGAGACTTATAAATATGATTTATATTCAGTACTTGCAACAACCTATATACATTATTGATGATACAATGATTAATTTAAATAATAGTAGTGCAATATTAAATGTTGAAAAAGGTGAGATTAGATTAACAAATAATAAAGTATTAACAAATGCTGGAAGAATAAATATGGGTAGTGGAGGAGTATTAACACTATTACAAGGAGCAAAATTAGAAAATAAAGGAACAATTCTTTTAGGTACTGGTTCTAAATTTGCTAACCAAGGAAATATTGTAAATTCTGGAACTCTAACTATTAATTCAACTACTGCATCAAATACTGGAACAATTGATAATACAGGAACAATTAATGGAACAACAATCGAAGAGAGTAAATATTTTATTGTAAATTGTTCTGAAAATTATATATATAATGGTGAGGCACCAAAATGTACTGTAAAAGATAGAAAAACAGGAACAGATTATACAAAAGATGTAACAATAAAATATTCAAAAGCACTAAGAATGGAAACAGGAGAAGTTGCAGCAGTTGTTTACAGTCCATTATTTGATACGGCACCAACAGATGCACTTACTTATATACCAATGGATGATACAATGGTAAAAGCAACTAATCCATATTATATGACAATAGATTTTACTGATTTATTAACAGATTTAGAATTAACAACATTTTTAACAAATGCATCAGTTGATTCCCTAAACCCTGGTTATTATAAATATGTATTTAGAATTGAACCAAAAGAAGTAACTATAAAATATGATCGATATCAAAAATTAACAGGTAGTAATATTACAATTACTCCAATATTAGAAGGAATTATTACTGGTGATACAGTAACTTATACAACAAGTGGAACAATAACTGCAAAAGATAAAGGATTTTATAATTTTACCATAACTGGTTTAACTGGAGTAGATGCTACAAACTATATTTTAAAAACTACAAGTTATGATTGGTGGATTGAAGAAGAAAAAACTGTTACAAATACCGATGATACAACAAAAATTGTTGTAGAAGCAAATACTGAAGTAATTCCACCAAATACTGAATTAGTAATTGAAAAAATAACTGAAGGTCCATCATTTGTCTTAGTAAATGAAGCAATGCGTGAAGATGCATCAAAATTTATGGCATTTGATATTAAATTATTAAATAATGATGAAGAAATAAAACCTAATGGTAAAATGAAAATTAAAATACCAATACCTGAAGGTTATGATAAAAAGTATTTATATATTTATTATATAGATGATAATGGTAATAAAACTGAAATGCCATCAAAAATAATTGGAAATTATATTGTCTTTGAAACAGATCATTTTAGTTCATATGTAATGGCAGAATTACCATCTAATCCAAGAACTAATGATAACATATTAACTTATACATTAATAGGTTTATGTAGTTTAGTAGGTATTGCATTAATGTTAAAAAAAATAAAAAAACATAATTAAATAATATATAAAATAAAATGATGTTAAACTTTAAATAACATCATTTTTTATATTCAACTTTTAATTAACTCGTAATTAATAATGTATTTTATTTGCATCAACTATATTGTTAATTGCACCATTTTATGATATAATGATGCAAATGAAAGAAGAATGATGCAATTTGAGAAAATTTAATATAATGGAAGAATATAGTAGTATTATATCTAATAGTAATATTATTAACTTAATAAGTAAAATTCATGAATATAAAGGAAAACAATCATATTTATTAGATACAAAAAAAGACACATTAGAAACTTTATTAAAAGTTGCTAAAATAGAGAGTACATCTTCATCAAATAAAATTGAAGGAATTTATACAACTGATAAAAGAATTGAGAAAATTGTAAATCAAAAGTTAGAACCAAAAAATAGAAATGAGGAAGAAATAGCTGGTTATAGAGATGTATTATCTTTGATACACGAAAATTATAGCTTTATTGATATTAATAAAAATACGATCTTACAATTACATAGAGATTTATATAAATATACAGGTTATAATTATGGTGGTAAATTTAAGAATTCTCAAAACTATATTGAAGAAGAAAATGAACAAGGAGAAAAGAAAATAAGATTTACACCATTAACTCCTGTTGAAACTCCGATAGCCATTGAAGAACTATGTAAAAATTATAATGAGTTAGTTAATAATGAATCGTGTGATTTATTAGTTTTAATACCTATATTTATATTAAATTTTGTATCTATCCATCCTTTTAATGATGGAAATGGTAGAATGAGTAGATTACTTACTTTATTATTACTATATAAAGCAAATTATATGGTAGGAAAATATATTAGTATTGAAAAAATTATTGAAGAAACAAAAGATAGTTATTATAATACATTAGAAAAAAGTTCCGTAAAATGGCTTAATAATGAAAATGATTATTCATATTTTGTGGAATATTATTTAGGTATAATACTACATGCTTATAAAGAATTTGATTCTAAAATAAATATTATTGAAAATAAAAAAATAACTGCTTATGATAGAATTATAGATATATTCAAAAATAATATTATGCCATTGGATAAAGCATTTATAATAAATAAATGTCCTGATTTAAGCGAAACTACGATTGAGAGAATTTTAAGTAAATTATTTAAAGAAAATAAAATTATTAAAATATCAGGTGGAAGATATACAAAATATAAATGGAACAATAGTTAAAAAAGATATGTTTAACAACATATCTTTTTTTTGGCATTAAAGTTAAGAATGGAGGTTCACAATATGAATTTAAATTATACAATATTTGGAAGTGAACTTATAAAGATTTAGGTTATAAAAAAATATTAAATGCTACAGTTCATTTAGATGAATTAACACCATATGTTCATTGTGTGATAATACCACGTTATTAAAAAACTAGATAAAATGATGTTAAATTTTAAATAACATCATTTTTTTATATTCGACTTTTATTTAATAATATATTTTCAATTAAACCAACCAATTTATAAAGAATAAATGAAATAACAATTAATATTAAAATACCAGTCATAACTAAATTAAGATTAAATACTTGTGTACCATAAATAATTAAATAACCAATACCTTTTTTACTAACAAGAAATTCTCCCATAATAACACCTATTAAAGTCATTGAAATGTTTAATTTTAAACTAGAAATTATAATTTTATAAGAAGATGGAATAATTAATTTAGTTAAAATTTGTAATTTACTGGCTTTAAAAGTTTGTAATAATTTAATTTTATTTTTATCAACTGTAGTAAAACCAGTATAAATAGTTAAAATATTTACAATTAGATTAATAAGTAAAGCCATTACAATAATACTTTTAGTATTAGCACCAGCAATAATTATAATAAGTGGTCCTAAAGCAACTTTTGGTAAACTATTAATCATCGTTAGAAATGGATCAAATATTTTATATAAAATTTTAAAACTATATAAGATAATTGCAATAATAAAACCTAGAGATATTCCTAAAATAAAAGCAATAAATGTTTCATAACATGTGGTAAGAATATGAGGAAGTAAATCATTTGCACTCACTAAATCTTTTAAAGTTAAAAATATACGTGAAGGACTTGAATATATAAAAGCATTAATAATTTTATATTTAGTTAATAGTTCCCAAGTAATAAAGAATGCAATAACAATAAATATTTGAATAGATAAAATAGTTATTTTTTCAATTTTATTTTTGCGAATAAGTTTTTTTTGATCAAGTGACATAATCATCTAAATCCTTCCAAATTAAATCATAATATTCTTTAAATAAAGGAGATTTACGATTTTCAATTGGACTTAATTTTTCTTTAAAATCAATTTTATAAATATTTTTAATAACACTTGGACGTTTACTTAAAACAATTACTCGATCCGAAAGACTAACGGATTCAGCAATATCATGAGTTATTAAAATTGCTGTTTTCTTTTCTTTTTTTATGATGTTATAAACATCTTCACTTACTTTAAGTCTGGCAACATAATCAAGTGCACAAAATGGTTCATCTAATAAAAGTATACTTGGTTTAGTAGCAAGAGTTCTAATTAAAGCAACTCTCTGACGCATTCCACCTGATAAATCACCAGGATACTTATAAATAAAATCTTTTAAACCATAAGTATTAAGTAGTTTTTTTACATAATCAATATTTTCTTTAGTTTTCATTTTTTTAATATCTAAACCTAGTAAACAATTATCTAGGATACTTAACCAAGGAAATAGAGAATCTGTTTGTAACATATAACCAACAGTACTATTTTTATCATTAAATTTAAATGTTCCACCACTTTTTATTTCTAAATCAGCAAGAATATTAAGTAGGGTACTTTTACCACAACCACTTGATCCAACAATAGATAAGAATTCACCATCATATACATCAAATGATATATCTCTTATTGCTTCTATACTATCTTTTTCTGTATAAAATGTTTTAGTTAAATTTTTTATTTCTAATATTTTATTGTTTACTGACATTTTTAATCAGTTCTTTATATGGAACATAATTAGTAGTTAATTTATTTTTAACTAAAATATCTTGTAAGTTTTTAAATGATGTTTCATCAATAAATGTATTTGGTAACCAACTATCTGCTTCTTTATAACGATTAACAATAACAGTTAAATCATTTAAAGATGTATCAGAAAATTGTTTTAAAATTGCATTTGCGATTGTTTTAGCATCATTATTGTGAACAAATTCTAAACCTTTTTCGATTGCTTTAGTAAAAGATTCAATAACTTTATCATTATTGTTTATGTAACTTTTTCGAGCAAAGAATGCAGTATATGGTACTTCATCAGAATATGCACCAATACTTGCAACTGTATATCCATATCCTTCTTTTTCTAATTTAGTTGCGTTGGGTTCAAATAAATTAACAAAATCTCCAGTTCCACCAATGAATGCTCCAGTAAGTCCAGCAAAATCTATCGAATAATTAATTTTTACCTCATTTGATTTTATACCTTCATTTTCAAGTGCTTTTAAGAAATTAAGGGCAGGCATACCACCTTTTCTCCCAACTAAAACTTCTTTACCGATTAAATCTTTTAGGGTGAAGTTTTCATTTTTATTTCTACCGACAATAAATTGTCCATCTCTTTTAGTTAAACCATTAAAAAGTTGTAAATAATCACTTTCTTCATTATCATAGACATATACTGCTGCTTCGGCACCAGCAAAACCAATATGAACATCGTTTGATAATACTGAGGCAGCAACTTTATCAGCACCCGGTGTTAAAATAAGTTCAATTTCTAATCCTTCTTCTTTGAAATATCCTTTTTCAAGAGCTACATAAAGTGGAGCATAAAAGGCACTATGAGTTACTTCTGCAAGTTTAACTTTTGTTAAATTATTGTCATTATCTTTATTATTTATTTTAAAACAAGTTATTACAACAGCAAATAAAGAAATAACAATAATAAGACTAATAATTATTTTGTTTTTCAAAATATTTCCTCCTTTTTTCATAGTGTATTATATGATTTTTAGAAATATATGGTACAATTAGAAAGAAAAGAGGTATAAAAAATGATTATAGGAAGTCATGTTCACTTTAGAAATGAACAATTAATGGGTAGTGTAAAAGAAGCACTTAGTTATGGTGCAAATACATTTATGATATATACTGGAGCACCACAAAATACATTAAGAAGTAGTATTAATGAAGAATATACTAAAGAAGCATATAAATTAATGCAAGAAAATAATATGGATATTAAACATGTTATATGTCATGCTCCATATATAATAAATTTAGCAAATAAAAATGATTTATCTAAATGGCAATTTAGCATAACATTTTTAAAAGGAGAAATTACTAGATGTAAAATGTTAGGCATAAAGAATTTAGTTATTCATCCAGGAAGTGCAGTTAATATTGAAAAAAATGAAGGATTAAAAAATATTGCTGAAGCACTCAACTATGCTATGGATAATATAGAAGATGTAATGATATTATTAGAAACAATGTCAGGTAAAGGTAGTGAATGTGGAAGTAATTTAACAGAAATTAAATATATAATTGATAATGTTAATAATAAAAAGAATATCGGTGTATGTATTGATTCATGCCATTTAAATGATTCGGGATACAATTTAGCAGAATTTGATAACTTTTTAAATGAATTTGATAAAATTATTGGTTTAAAACACTTAAAATGTTTACATTTAAATGATTCAAAAAATATAATGGGTGCTCATAAAGATCGTCATGAAAATATTGGCTTTGGAACTTTATCATTTGCAACAATTTTAAATATTATTTATCATGAAAAATTAAAAGAAGTTCCTATTATATTAGAAACACCTTATGTAGATGACGAAAAGAATTCATATCCACCATATAAATTTGAAATCGAAATGTTAAAAAGTAAAATTTTCAATGAAAACTTGAAACAAAATATTATTGATTATTATCGTAAATAAATATTATATTTTTGATAATATTCCATAAATAATTTATTTATTTTTATAAAGTTATCTTCCGTAAATTTATCTTTATAACGATCAAGTTTTAACATTTTAGGGTTACTTAATATAGTTTCCCAATTTTTTTTAATAAAAACGTAAACAAATTCTAATTCTTCTCCTGTTAAAGAAATATTTTTACTTATTGCAAAATTATTTACATCTTCTATTGTCATTTTTTTAATATATCTACTTAATATTCCAAACATTAATAATCACCTATAATATTGTATGAATAATCTAAAATAAAGAATACTAATAATAGGTGTTTTATAATGCAAAAAGTAAAAAAATCAGTATTTATTATGTTTATATTTCTTATTTTTAGTGTTTCAATAACAAGAATTTGTTATTTAATGTTTAATAAAAATGAATATTATAAAAATAAATTACAAGAAAAAACAACAAAATATGTTTATGGTACATCTAGTCCAAGAGGCAGAATACTGGATATTAATGGTAATGTTTTAGTAGATAATAAAGCAGTTAATATAATTGTTTATTATAAACTTGCAAATATTACTACAAATATGGAAATAGATATTGCTTATAAACTTGCAAATATTATTAAAATAGATTCAAATATAAAAAAAGATATTTTAATTGATTTTTATTTATTAAAAAATAAAGAATATGCTAGTAACTTAATAACAGAAAATGAAATAGATTTATTGAAAGAAAGAAAAATTACTAAAAGTGAAATAGAAAAATTAAAAAGAGAGAGAGTACTTGATAGTGATATAAAAGAGTTAAATGAAATTGATAAAAAAGCAGCATATTTTTATAATTTAATGAATTTAGGAATAAGTTATTATCAAAAAATAATATATGAAAATGCAACTGATGAATTAATTGCTAAAATAAATGAAGAAAAAATACCAGGTATTATGACTGAACTTAGTTGGGAAAGAATTTATAAATATGATACAGCATTAAATCCATTATTAGGCAAAATAGGATCAATACCGAATGAAGAAAAAGATTATTATTTAGGTAAACATTATGCTTTAAATGATATAGTGGGAATAAGTTATTTAGAAAAACAATATGAAGAATATTTAAAAGGTATTAAAGCAAAATATGTAGTTAATAACGATAACTCTTTAACTATGATAAATGATGCTATAAAAGGTAATGATTTAGTTTTATCAATTGATATTGAAATTCAAACAAAATTAGAAGAAATTATGAAAAATGAGATGATTAAAGCAAAGAAAAAGGAAAATTCAAAGTATTTTACGGATAGTTTTATGATAATATCTGATGCTAAAACAAGTGAATTAAAAGCCGTATCAGGTCTAAAAATAATTAAAATAAACGATAGTTATAGTTTTCAAAGCATTACGACAAAAGCATTTAATACAAGTTATACTGGGGGTTCAATAGTTAAAGGTGCAAGTATGGCTCTAGGATATAAAGAAAATATTATAAAAATAGGGCATACTGTAACTGATAGTTGTATTAAACTTTATTTAGTACCAAAAAAATGTTCTTTTAAACCACTAGGAAAAATAAATGATTTAAAAGCATTACAAAATTCATCAAATTATTACCAATTTTTAATAGCAATTGGTATAACTGGTAACAAATATACCAAAAATATGAAACTTAATGCTACAGATTATCATTTTTCTAAATATCGAAATTTCTTTAAAGAGTTTGGTTTAGGTTCTTTGACAGGAATAGATATACCTAATGAAATGGTTGGTATTAAAGGAAATATTATTAGTGATGACTTATTACTTAATTTAGCAATAGGGCAGTATGATACTTATACACCTATCGAATATTTGCAATATATGAATACAATTATTAATAAAGGTATTAGAATATCTCCTAGTTTAATGCATAAAATAAGTGATGTAGAGGGAAATACTATTATAGAAAATAAACAAAATATTTTAAATCAAATAAATTTAGAAACAAAATATTTTGAACGAATAAAAGAAGGTTTATCTTTAGTAGCAATATCAGGAACTGGAAGAGGTTACATAAATAATAAATATAACCCAGCAGGTAAAACTGGAACAAGTGAAACTGCATTTGATAGTAATAATGATGGATTAGTAGATATGATAAGTATTACTTCAACATCTGCTTTATATTTTCCAAGTAACGAACCAAAATATACAATTGTTGGAATAAACCCTAATATAAGTTATCGAAATGCTGATAATAATTATAAATATCCTATTAATCGTTTAATTACTAAACAAATATCTAATTTTCTCTTTGACAAATAGTACTCTACACATTATAATAATACTAGATTTCTAAAAAAGAGGAGGTTAGTTTATTATGGCTAAAAATGAAAATAGAAACTATGTAACAATGAAATGTACTGTTTGTGGAAAAGAACTTCGCCCAGTTAGTAAAAATAAGAAAAATGTTACTGACCGTTTAGAATTAAAAAGATATTGTTCTAATTGTAAAAAAACAGTTGCAGCAAAAGAAAAAAAATAATTTTAAAAAAATTAGTTATGAAAATAGTTTGTAATTTAAAAGAAGTTGAATGATTAAAAGAATTATTGAATTTAAAAGCATATAAAAGTGAAGTTATTTCTCAAAATGTTAAGAAATTAAATAATGCCGAATATAAAAGAGAAAGAATATATCGTCCAATTTCAACTAGATAATTAGAAAAGAGGAATATTATGTTTATTAATATAAACGAAATTAAAAATGGTATGACAATTATTATGGATGGAAATCTTTGTTTAATTCAAGATTTCCAACATGTTAAACCAGGTAAAGGACCAGCTTTTGTAAGAATGAAATTAAAAAATCTTAAAACTGGATCTATTGTTGAAGATACTTATAATACAAATATTAAAGTAGAAAAAGCCCATGTTGATAAAGCAAATATGCAATTCTTATATCAAGAAGGAAATAATTATGTATTTATGGATAATAATACTTATGAACAACTTGAAGTAAATGAAACAATTCTTGGGGATGTTAAAAAATATTTAAAAGAAGGATTAGAAATAGGAATTGAAACATATAATGGTGAAATAATTAATGTTAATTTACCAGAAAAAATTGAATATGTTGTTACTAGTACTGATAATGCAGTTAAAGGCAATACTACGAATAATGCTCAAAAAGATGCAACTTTAGAAAATGGTTTAGTAGTAAAAGTACCAATGTTTATTAGTAATGATGAAAGAATTATTGTTACAACAAAAGATGGAAAATATGGAGGTAGAGCGTAAACTCTATTTTTTTATTTACATTTTATATTATTTTATATATAATATAGTGCAAGAAGTGAGGAATATTAATGAATAATGAAATTTATAAAACAAAAGAAGCAATTTTAGTAAATACAGATAATGGTATATTAAAATATTCAGGTAAAGATGAAGATGTGGAAAAAATATTAAAACAAGAGAATATAATAGAAAGATTAGAAAGAAAACAAGCAAGAAACATGGATAAATTAAATTTGCAAAAACTACGTTTAGAAAATAATCCTAAAGAAATTGCATTTTCTATAAGTTTTATGGTTTTTTTAATTTCAACTATTCTTTTATCAGGAAATCATCTTTTAACGTGGAATAGTGGATTTACTGGTTTACCGGTCATAACGAATTTATATGCATCATTAGTTTTTGGTGGTATAAGTGCAAAGATAACTTATTCTTTATCAAAAAAATGGCATGAAAGTAAAGTTAGAGATGATAAAACATATTTACAAGCAATTGAAAAAATAATGATCGAAGAAAAAGAAAAGTTAATAGAAATGCAAAATGATTTGAATGCAAAAAAAGAAGTAATTGAAACTAAAGAATTAGTAGATGAAGAATATGAAGAAAAAGGTATTAGATTAAATCATCATATTGCAATTTTATATGATTATTTAAGTGAGAAAAAATATTTTCTTATGTTAAAAGAACAATATAGATTACGTGATAAATTACTTGGTAATTATAGTGAAGAAGATATTGCATATATTGATAAAGTAATGGATGAAGATTTAGAAAGAGAATTAAAAAAATAAAAGTTATCAACAAAAACTGAAGACAACTAAAAAAACTATACAAAGATTACTGTAAATAAAGACAATAGTCTTTTATTTTGGTATAGTCTTTAGTTTTTCAGTAAAATCTTCTGATTTCTAATATAAATAAAAAAGAATCAAATTAATGATTCTATTCTAACATATTATTTGTATTACTATCTATAGCGGTATTAACATTAATTGTTAAACCATTACTCATATTATTTTTAAATATTGAATAAGCACTTTTAATAACGAATTTATAATTTTCTCCAAGTCTATCTGGTGTATAAGTATAAACGCTATTATTTGTGTAACCTAAACTAATTAAATTACCAGCACTATCTTCTAAATAAACCTGATATCCAACAGTACCCATATTAGTAGAGTTATATAAAACTCTTTTATCATAGTAATAAGTTGCTTTATTATCATAATAATTATTAAATATACTTTGTAAATATGCATCATTTATGGCATCAGGTGTTAATATTTTTGACCACGCTAACCTTATCGTAGTACCATCATAAGTATAAGAACCATTTGATGGATTTCTAAGTTGCGAGAATCTAGTTGATACTTCTGTAGGTTCAGTTCCCCTTTTAAATAATTCAGTTGATCGTAAATCATTTGGTGTATAAGCACTTGCTAATTGTGGAGGGAATGTTTCTAATTCAACATCAACTTCAACAACACCATTTGGTTTGGTAAATCTCGAATTTTTCTTATATACCTTTTTAGCAACCGCAGTCATCATTGCTTTACGAGCATTTACACCTGGAGATGAAGTTAAATAACAATTTTTCGATAAGATATCACATCCATACCACATCGCTATGGAATAATCAGGAGAATAAGTAATATTCCAATGATCTGGTGTAGTATAAGGAGAAATTCCTAATCCTACTGCTTTGCTTTGCTCTATTGTAGTAGTTCCACCTTTTGCTGCAACATCTGTTCCGCTAATAGTGAAATTACCACCAACTTTAGCTTCTTGAGCAGTTATTAACATATTTGTAATCATATAAGCAGTTTCCTCACTCATTACTCTTGTTTTTATATATTTGTGTTCATAAACCTTTTCTGTGTCTGTGTAAACAATCTTTGTAAATGAATATGGCTTTATGTAATAACCACCTCTACCAAAAGCAGAGTAAGCAGCGGACATTTCTAATGGATTTACACCATTAAAAGCTCCAATTGAAAATGCTTCATATAAATTACTACCATAATCAATTCCTAAACTATGAACAAAATTAGCAATAATATTTGGATCATCTTTATACATAGTTTGGAATATTTTTAATGCAGGAATATTTCTTGATTTAGATAATGCTGTACGCATTGTAATTAATCCTAAGTATTTATTATCAGAATTTTTTAGTGATTTTCCACTTGAATATGTCCAGGTGTCATCAAGAATTGGCGTATATGTTGAACCATTATAATATTCTATATATGGTCCATAATCAAATAATATTTTTGCAGTAGATCCTGGTTGATTATTAATATCAGTAGCACGATTTAATCCTTTAGCAGAATAATTTCTACCTCCTGATAATGCAATTATTGAACCATCTTTAGTAGAAGTAATAGCCATTCCAAATTGAACTTTATCATTAACAAACTTATATAAATTGCCATTTTCTAAATCAGTTAATGTACTTTGTACAGTTGTATCCAATGTTGTATAAATATCCATAGGAACAATAGATGGATTATCACCAGTTTTATCAATAACATCTTCAATTACATAATCAATAAATGCTTGATAAACAGTATTTTTTTGATTAGATGTATCTTTTAATAAAGATTCAACTTTAATTGATTTAGCAATATCTCTTTCTTCTTCCGTAATATATTCGTGTTTCACCATTAAATTTAGAACTGTATTTCTTCTTGTTTCTGCACGTTCTGGATACTTAAATGGATTATAATATACTGGATTATTAAACATACCTACAAGAAGTGCTGCTTCTGGTAAACTAAGTTCGGAAACAGATTTACCAAAATAGTATTGACAAGCAGTTTCAACACCATTAATTGAAGAATAATTGATATTTCCATCATTACCTAACCATTGATAGTTTAAATAAATTTCAATAATTTCTTCCTTAGTATAATTTTGTTCGATTTTAAATACTGCCATATATATATCTTTAAACTTACGAACAATACCGGCAATACCTCTTGACACAGTTCCATTATAAGTGTTCTTAGCTATTTGCATTGTTAATGTTGAAGCTCCACCACTACTAGAATTACCAGTTAATTGACCAGCTGTAGCTTTCACAAATCTTGCTGCATCAAATCCATTATGTTGAAAAAATCTTGAGTCTTCTGTTGCAATTAAAGCATCTAATAAAACCTGAGGAACATCATCATATTTAATGACTTCACGATTTTCTTTGCCGATTTTTGTTATTTCTTTTTTATCTTTATCATAAATTGTGGTAGAACTTTTATTTGTTAAAAGTTCAGTTTCAAATTCAGGTGCTGTTAAAATAATATATAATGCAAATCCTAATATAGCAACTAAAATACAAATACCAATACTAGTTAAAACAATCCATAAATTAGTCCTACTAGATTTACTTTTATTTTTTTTCGTACCTTTTGTTTTTTTGGATTCAGTACTTTTCTTTATTCTTTTTTTCATAAAATTTCTCCTTTATATATTTCATCAATTATTTTTAAATAATCAATTCCTATTAAATAGTTTTCTTTAATAATATATCCTTTTTCAGTTAGATAATAACTTGGAATACTTTTTCTTTCATTATTATCAATAAAATCTATTAAATCACAACCATTTAATAAATAAATTATATCACTAATTCTAATAATTAGAAAAACAATTCCATTATGTTCTATTATTTTACGTATATGATTTATTTGATGCTCATATATGTTTGATAAAGGAAAACTAGTCTTTTTAACTGTTTCTTTGGCATCAAATTCAATATATTTTCCTTTATATATACCATTATAATCTAATGTTGAAGGACATTTAAAATATGCTTTATCAATTATTTTTTTTTTATTCTCATAATTTACTTTAACAACTCCAATAGGTGTTGGTTTTTTATAAATTACTGCAATATTTTTATCAAGATAATATTCATTTGTTTTATTAATTAAATTTTCTAAGTCCATACCACGATTCGCATGATTTATTTGTTTTGTAAATTCTTTATTTATGTTATTTGGATATTTCATTTAATACACCCACATAAAATTATACCAAAAAAATCAAAAAAAATATATAGGGCATTTTTTATTGTATTTCTTGCTTTTTATAGTCTTTTTGGTATAATAAACGTTAAAAGAAAGAGGTATCTATGAAAAATTATGAATTAAATTCAGAAAAAGCGAAAACGTTTGTGTTAAATTATCGAATAGTTAAAGAAAAAGATGAAGATAAAATAATTATTACTTTAGCAGATGGAAGTGAGTATCCACCAATACCTTATACTATTGAAAATGAACAAAAAATATTAAGAGTAATGAAAAAACAAGTTATGAAATTAAAAAATTGTGAAGTATATATTAATGATTTAAAAAAATGTAAAAATGTAAATTCAAATATTTTTAAATTATGTTTATTAGTTTTTGTTTCATTATCAGGGATTTATGCACTTTTGTCTATGAATGTATCAGTTCAAATGCTTGTTAAAATACTTGTTAAATTATTTTTTATATTTTTTTCTTTACCATTTGTTATTATGGGTATTAAATCTTTAAAAGAAACTATAAAAATGGATAAAACTTTAAAAGATTTAGAAAAAAATATAGATTTTATAGATAATGAAAAATTATTAAATGAAATAGAAAGAGAAATTGTTTTAAAAAATGTATCAGAAAAAACTACATATATGGTAAAACAAAAAGATAAACCAATTACAATAAATGATGTAGATAAGATTCCGGTAAAAGATTTAAATGTAATGATTGAAAATGCTATAAATTATAAAGCAGTAGAAGATACTTTAGAATTAGATTTAAATCCACAAGTAAATGAAAGAGTAAGAATAAGATAATAAATAAAACAAGTTAAGTGTTTTTTTGAAGAAATAAGCATTAAATTATAATAAAGAATCATTATTTTATGAATAGAAAGAGGATAATGTTTGAAAAATTATACTTTAAATGCTAAAGATGAAAGAATGTTTATTTTGAGTTATTATATTGTTAAAGAAGAAAATGAAAAAAAAATAATTGTTAAATTTGCAAAAGAAAACGAATATCTTTCAATACCTTATACAATAGAAATTGAAAAGAAAATATTATTGCTGATGAAGAAGCAAGTCTTAAATGCGAAAAAATCAAAAAAAGAGTTAAAAAAAATAAACATATCAGATATCGTTAAAGGAATTATTTATATTATTTTTTCAATAACTATGTTGATACTTGTTTTACCCCAATGCATAATTAGTCCAAGTATCTTTAAAATATTATTTATAATTATGTTGATGCCAATTTATGTAAATGGCAAAAAAGCATTAATAAAAGCCTTAAAAATCATTATTAATTTAGAAGATTTGCAAAAAAATGTTATTTATATTGAAAATGAAGATATTTTAAATGAAATTGATAAAAGCGTTCTGCTTAAAAAAGTATCTAATCAAACAATTGAAACGTTTAAATCAAACAATAAAAGATTAACAATTAATGATATAGATAAAATATCTTTAAAAGATTTAAATGTAATGATTGAAAATGCTATAAATTATAAAGCAGTGAAAGATATTTTTGAAGTAGATTTAAATCAACAAGTAAATGAAAGAGTAAGAAATAGATAATAAAATTTACTAAAATATACCATATTGACTTTATACCCAAAATCATTATATAATTGACATGTAAGAAGGTGGATAATGTGTACAATAACGATCGAATTTATATAACTCCAAAAGAATTATTAGATTATGAATTTCCAATATCTGTTCGTGGATATAATCCTGAAGAAGTTGATAAAGTTTTAGATATGGTTATTAGAGACATTACAGAGTATATTAAAATCATAAAAAAACTTGATCGAGAGATTGAGGATTTAACTGAGGATAATTCAAAATTAAAGGCTGAACTTCGTAAATGGAAAAATGTTGTTGAAGCAGCCGAAAAAGAAGAAGTTTTAGATAAACCTAGTAATATAGACCTTCTAAAAAGAATTAGTAATTTAGAAAAAATAGTTTATGAAAAAGTAGAATAATATCCGGACAAATGCTGCATAAAATTTATTATGTAGAGGAAAGTCCATGCTCACACATGCCTGCGATGGCAGTAGTGTTCGTGCTTAGGGAAAAAATAACCTAAGGTAGTTTTACTAACGGCTTCGAAATAACCTAACCATGGTTAAATTAGATATAAAAGTGCCAAAGAGACGAGTCTACAAAGAAATGCGTAGAGTGGAACGTGGTAAACCCCGCGAGTGAGAAACCCAAATTTGGTAGGGGAACTCTATATAAAGGAAACGAACTTTAATAGGGACTAGAAATAGTATCTCCGCTTTCTATGTGCATTTCAATACTCAAAAACGTATCTTCAAGCCTTTCCCGGCCCTTGTTGTATAT
>CAZYXO010000010.1:0-21621 GCA_964651315.1 uncultured Muribaculaceae bacterium | reverse complement strand
GAGAATTAACAAGAAGAAAAGGTGATTTAGATACAATTAATTTTGGTGGTAAGCTAGTTGATTGTAAAGAAAAAGATCCATCTATTTGTGAAATATTTTTAGTCGAAGGAGATAGTGCTGGAGGCTCTGCAATTAAAGGAAGAAATGGTATGACTCAAGCAATATTACCACTTCGAGGAAAAATTTTAAATGTTGAAAAGGCAAGAATTGATAGAGCATTAAGTAATGAAGAAATAAGAACAATAATAACAGCGTTTGGAACAGGAATTGGTAATGAATTTGATTTAAATAAACTTCGATATGATAAAATTATTATAATGACCGATGCCGATGTTGATGGATCGCATATTCGTGTATTATTATTGACATTATTTTATCGTTTCTTTAGGCCAATTGTGGAAGCAGGACATGTCTATGCTGCTCAACCACCATTATTTTGTATTAAACATGGTCAAACAATAAAATATGTGTTAGATGAAGATGAAAGAGATGCATATTTAGCAACATTGAATCCAAAAACTAAAAGAGATGTTACTCGTATGAAAGGTTTAGGGGAAATGAATGCTGATGAATTAAATGAAACTACAATGGATATTGAAAAAAGAATTTTAAGAAAAATAACAGTTGATGATATAATGACTGCTGATGCATCATTTAGTAAATTAATGGGTGAAGAAGTTGAACCTAGACGTAAATTTATTGAAGATAATGCAGTTTATGTTAAAAACTTAGATGTGTAGGAGGTTAAAATGGAAAATGAAAACAATATAGAGAATATTGATATTGATAAACTTAAACACAATGATATAGTTGAAGAAATTGAAAAATCATTTTTAGATTATTCGATGAGTGTTATTGTTGCAAGAGCATTGCCAGATTTACGTGATGGTTTAAAACCAGTTCATAGAAGAATTCTTTATTCTATGTATGAATCGGGTTATACACCAGACAAACTTCATAAGAAAAGTGCTAGAATAGTTGGAGATGTAATGGGTAAATACCATCCACATGGAGATTCTTCGATTTATGAAGCAATGGTTAGAATGGCTCAAGATTTCAGTTATCGTTATATGCTTGTTGATGGGCATGGTAATTTTGGTAATATTGATGGATATGGTGCTGCAGCAATGCGTTATACTGAAGCAAGAATATCAAAAATATCGCTTGAATTATTAAAAGATATTAATAAAAATACAGTTAATTTTTCACCGAATTTTGATGAATCTGAAAGAGAGCCAGATGTTCTTCCTTCAAGATTTCCTAACATTTTAGTTAATGGAACTATGGGAATAGCAGTTGGTATGGCTACAAATATACCACCACACAATTTAGGTGAAGTAATTGATGGATGTATAGCATATATTGATAATCCTGATATTGATACAATGGGTTTGATGGAACACATAAAAGGTCCTGATTTTCCAACAGGAGGATTAATCCTTGGGAATAGTGGTATTAAAAAGGCGTATGAAACTGGTAGAGGAATTATTACTATTAGAAGTAAAGCAACTATAGAAGAAAAAAACGGTCGCCATTATATAGTTGTAGATGAAGTTCCGTATGGAGTTAATACACTTGATTTAAAAAATAAAGTTGCTGAATTAGTTCATAATAAGGTTTTAGATGGAATAGCTGATTATCATTCAGATTTAAAAAATGGAATTAAAATAACTATTACATTAAAAAAGGATGCTAATCCACAAGTTGTTTTGAATAATTTATATAAACATACTGCGTTTCAATCAACTTTTGGTATAATTCTTTTAATGCTAGATAATGGTGTTCCAAAAACTTTAGGATTAAAGGATATTATTTCTAAATATATTGATCATCAAAAGGAAGTAATTATTAGAAGAACTAAATTTGATTTAGAACAAAAAGAAAAACGAGTTCATATTTTAGAGGGATTAAAGATTGCTCTTGATAATATTGATGAAGTAATTAAAATTATTAAATCAGCTAAAAGTGATGAAGACGCAAAGAATACATTAACATCAAGATTTGGTTTAACAGATATTCAGGCAGAAGCAATTTTAGAAATGAAACTTCGTCGTTTAACTGGTTTAGAACGTGATAAAATTGAAAATGAACTTGCTTCATTGTTAAAAGAAATTGCATATTTAAAAGAAATTTTAGCGAGTGAAGCATTAGTTTGTGAAATCATTAAAAATGAATTACAAGAAATTAAGAATAAATATGGAGATGAAAGAAGAACTACAATAGATATGACTGCAATTGAATATATTGAAGATGAATCATTGATTCCTGAACAAAATATTTTGGTTGCACTTACAAAGAGTGGTTATATTAAACGTACTACTTCTGATACTTTTAAAGCACAAAATCGTGGTGGTGTCGGAATAAAAGGAATGACAACAAATGATGAAGATTTTGTGTCTGATTTAATTAATTTATCAACACATGATTACTTATTATTTTTTACTAATCGTGGTAAAGTATATCGTTTAAAAGGATATGAAATTCCAGAATTTAATAGGCAATCAAAAGGATTACCAATAATAAATTTGTTACAATTAGATAAAGATGAAATTGTCAATTCAGTAATTTCTGTATCTAATGAAGAAGCATCAAAATACTTAATGTTTGTTACTTCTAAGGGAATTATTAAAAAAACATTAATCAGTGAATTTGATAGCATTAGAACTACAGGTAAAATTTGTATTAATTTAAATGAAAATGATGAATTAATAGAAGTTAAGAAAACTGTGGGAGAAGATACAGTGTTATTATGTTCAGATTTAGGTAAAATGGTTAAGTTTAATGAATCTGAAGTACGATCTATGGGAAGAACAGCATCTGGTGTTAAAGGAATTAACTTAAATGGTGGTAAATGCATAGGTGCTGAAGTTGTTAATGAAGATGACATAATTCTTGTAGTTACAAAATTAGGATACGGAAAACAAACAAAAGTTCGTGATTTTAGACGAACTAAACGCGGAAGTAAGGGAGTTAAAGCATTAAATATTACTGAAAAGAATGGTATTATTGCTGATATGAAAGTTGTACAAGATAATAAAGAATTAATTATTATGACTGATTCAGGAATGACTATGAGAATGCCTATAACTCAAATAAATGTTTTAGGTAGAGCAACCCAGGGTGTAAGATTAATTCATCTTAAAGAAAATCAAACTGTTACGGCAATTAGTTTAGTAGATATAATTGAAGAAGAAAATAAATTAGATTTCGAACAGTTAAATGTAAATAATGACACTATTTAGAAAGTAATATTTAGAAAATAACAATTGAATGTTCCACGTGGAACATTTTTTGTTTGTATAAATATTATGAAATATATTTTTTAACCCAATGTTCCACGTGGAACATTGAAAAAAATTTGTTGTTTTATAAAATAATTAAAGTAAGATAAAATCGTTAAGTGAAAAAAATTTAATAACGTAAATAATTATATATATAAAACTTCTTTTTTATTTTATTAAAAATATTTTCTGAAAAATAATTTAATTTAACATATTATTAAAAATTAAAGGAATAATATTTATTAATTGAAAATGTTCCACGTGGAACATTTGATAAAATTATTAGACAGTTTTATAAAAAAATAAAAGCAAGATAATTAATTCAAAAGCATATTTTAATAATTAAAATTAATATAGTTTAAAATTATTTTAAACAAATAAGTATATCTTTAATAAATTGAAATAAATAATATAAATAATTATTTCCTAGGAAATAATTATGTTTAGTTGGTTAATATAAAAAAAATAAATATATATATATATTTATTGTATTCAAAATGTTCCACGTGGAACATTGAGTTGAAAAAAAAATTAAATAATGATAAACTTTTATTAGTGCAACAAATATAACGTAAAATGGTCAGGATTGGAAGATAGCAGCCACGTCGTTCCCTGTTTGTGTGCACTTTTTTTAGGAGTAAATTATGGATTATATAAAAGAAGCTATTAAAGAAGCAAAAAAAGCATCAAAAATTAATGAAGTTCCAGTTGGAGCAGTAATAGTATGTAATAATAGTATAATTGCTAAAGCACATAATACTAGAATGAAAAACAGTAGTTTATTAAATCATGCTGAAGTAAATTGTATTATTAAAGCATGTAAAGTGTTAAATGATTGGCGGTTAGATAAATGCGATATGTACGTTACCTTAGAACCTTGTAATATGTGTAAAGCAATAATAAGTGAATCGCGTATAACAAATGTATATTATCTTATGAAAAAAAATTCAAATACAAAAAAAAATATTAAGTATTTTAAAATAGATTATCAGTCACGAGAATATGAAGGTATTTTTAATGAGTTTTTTAAAAATTTAAGAAATAAAACAAATGTATGAATTAATAAAAATGTATACGTTTTTTCTTTTAATAATATAGTAAAAATGCTATAATTTCTTTAGCAGGTGGTAATATGAATTATAAAGTATTGTATAGAAAGTATCGTCCAGATACTTTTGATAATGTTATAGAACAAGATTATATTGTAAAAACATTAAAAAACTCTATTATAAATAATAAAATTTCTCACGCCTACATTTTTTCTGGACCTAGGGGGACTGGTAAGACAAGTATAGCTAAAATATTTGCTAAAGCTATAAATTGTTTGAATATAAGGGATGGAAATCCTTGTAATGAATGTGAAAGTTGTAAGATGTATCGAGAAAATCCAGATATAATTGAAATAGATGCAGCAAGTAATAATAGTGTTGATGATGTAAAAGAATTAATAAATAATTGTAAATTATCTCCAGCATATTCTAAGTATAAAGTTTATATAATCGATGAAGTACATATGTTATCATCTAGTGCTTTTAATGCTTTGTTATTAACATTAGAAGAACCACCAAGTCATGTTGTGTTTGTATTTGCTACGACAAATATTGAAAGTGTTCCAATTACTATTCTATCTAGGTGCCAAAGATATGATTTTAAAAAAATAGAAAGTGAAGCAATTAAAAATCATATTATAAAAATAGCAAAAACAGAACAAATTAAATTAATGGAAGAAGCAGCATATGAAATAGCACTTCTATCTGAAGGTGGAATGCGTGATGCTTTGGGAATTTTAGAACAATTATCATCTTCTAATGAGAAAATAACTTTATTAGATGTAGAAAAATATTATGGAGTAGTATCTACAGAAATAATAACAACAATGATTAATAGCATTATAACTAATGATATTAATAACATTATTTCAACTATCGATGTAATTAAAAAAAATAATTATGATTATAAAACATTCACTAAAAAGTTTATTCGTGAATGTCGTAACTATATATTAAAACACCTTAATGAATCTAATTATTTAGATAAACTAAAAACTATATGTTTAGATTTAACGATAAATCTAAATAAAATATCTGCAAATTTGGAACCATACGATATAATTGAAATGATTATAATAGATAATTGTAAAATTAATTCTGACATAAAATCATCAAAAATAGAAGAAAAAGTGCATATAGAGAAAAAAAATATTACATTTGAAAAGGTAGAAGAAGATATAGTTATAAAAGAAGAACCGGAAATAACGATAATAGAAGATAAAAAATTAAAAATAAGAGTAAATAACTGTTTAGCAAATGCAAAAAAAGAATATTTAACAACATTTAAAATTAATTATAGTAGTTTTATTGAAAAAATTGTTGATGATAAATACATTTATTCTTTGTTAGTTGATACTAAACCTGTAGTATCTTCTGATGAAATTGTTTTGTTAATAACAAGTGTTAAGGCAAATGTTAATTTAATTAATAAAATGATAAGTAAAATAGAGGAACTTTACGAAAATTTGTTAAGCGAAAAACATAAATTTTATGTGGTTAGTGATGAGAATTGGGAAGAAATTCGTAAAGAGTATTTAAATAATTTAAAAAATAATGTAAAATATACTTATATTGAAGAAAAAGATAATGTAAAAGATGAATATAAAAGTGAAGTTGAAAAGTTTGCTGAGGAATTTTTTATAAATGAAAAAGTAATTATTGAATAAAATTATTTCCCGGGAAATAATTCTGGGTTAAAATTTTAAAATAATGAAAAAAAGGGTTAGAAAATATTTCCTGGGAAATATTTTTAATAAATTAAATAGAAAAGAGGAAAAGAAAATGAATATGCAAAATATTATGGCACAAGCACAAAAAATGCAAAAAGAAATAGAAAGTGCTAAAAAACAAATTGATAGTTCTATATTCCAAGGGCATAGTGAATGGGTAGATGTAGAAATAACTGGGAAAAAAAAAATAAAAAAACTTACAATAACTAGAAATGGAACAATTGACGAGGAAGATAAAGAGATGTTAGAGGACATGATTATGATAGCAATTAACGACGCATTTACTCAAATTGATAAAATGACTCAAGAAAAAATGGGTAAATATGGATCAGCACTAAATGGAATTTTATAATGTATCCTGCGGAATTAGAAGAATTAATATGTTATTATAAAAAATTTCCAGGTATTGGTGAAAAAAGTGCCGAAAGAATATCAATGTTTGTTATTGATATGAATGAAGAAGAAGTCTTAAAAATGTCGAATACATTAATTCAAGCAAAAAGAAAATTAAAGTCTTGTTCTATTTGTGGTTGTTTAACAAATCAAGAAGTTTGTTCAATATGTTTAGATACATCGAGGAATAGCAATTTAATATGTTTAGTAGAAGATTATAAAAATGTTTTTACATTTGAAAAAGCAGGAAATTATAATGGAGTTTATCATGTATTAAATGGACTTATATCTCCAATTGATGATATAACACCTAATATGTTAAATATAACGAGTTTAATAAAAAGAGTAGAAAAACTAGAAAATCCAGAGATAATTATGGCATTAAAATCTACTGTTGAAGGAGAAACAACAATGTTATATATAAAAAAGAAGTTTGAAAATCAAAACGTTAAAATTTCGAGATTATCTTATGGAATATCGATTGGTGCTGAATTAGATTATTTAGATGTAATGACACTAGATAAAGCATTGGAGGATAGAAAAATAATATCTTAACATAAATTAGATAAATGCATAATATAATTAAATTGGTGAGAATAATGTTAAAAATATTTATAAAGTTGATAAAAAAAGTTTGTTTTGCTTTTGTAATGCTTTATGGATTAAATTTGCTATTAAGTTCGACAAATATAAATATTCCAATTAACTATATATCAATTCCTATTGTTACATTTTTAGGAATTCCAGGTATTTGTTCTCTAATAATCGTTTATTTAATAATATAATATTTTAATAATAATGAGGTAACACTATGGAAGTAAATGTTAATTTAAAAAAAGTTTTAAATAAATACCATGAGCATAAACTTGCTCATGCTTATTTAATTGAAACAAATGATATTGAAAGAACTATAAGTGAGTTAAAAGAAATTATTAAAGAAATTAATTGTAAAAATTCTAATATTAAAAACTGTCAAGAAACATGCAATGTATGTCATTTAATAGATAACGATAGTTATCCCTCATTAAAATTAATTAAAAGTGATGGTTTATTTATAAAAAAAGAACAAATAGATGAGTTGGAAACAGCTTTTAGTAAAAGTTCCCAATATGGGGATTATAATGCATATATTGTTGTACAAGCCCAATTTTTAAATAATTATAGTGCAAATGCATTATTAAAATTTTTAGAAGAACCAGAAAATTTAGTATTAGGATTTTATATTACCGATTATAAAGAACGAGTAATCTCCACAATTGTTAGTAGATGCCAAGTTATCAACAATTATTATGAAGTTAATAATATTAAAGATAAATTATTTTTATCAGAAGATTCGTATAATCAAAAATATAATGCTATAAAAAGCTTTTTAACTAGATTAGAACTAGAAAAAAAAGATTGTTTAATGTATAATAAAAGTGATTTGTTAGACGTTTGTGTTGAACAAAAAGATATTATTAATATATTTAAGATAATGTTAGATATTTATAGTAATTGTTATAAACACAAAAATGAATTGGAAAATGAGTTTGCATTATATCAAGATTTTGAATTTTTATTAAAGTTATCTAATGAATCGTTGTTAAATAGAATCAATGTAATAAAGAAAAAAATAAGTAGTTTAGATTATAATGTTAATAACGAATTATTACTTGATGACTTTATTATTTGTTTGGAGGAAATTAGATGAAAATTTATAGTGTTATATTCAAAGATGGTGGCAAAGAGTATTATTTTAAAGCTGAAGAAGAGTATTTAGTTGAAGATTATGTCATAGTAAAAACAGACCGTGGTATGCAGTATGGTAAAATAGTTAAAGCACTTACAAATATTACCGATAATGATTATAAATTAATACTAAGAAAAGCAAATGATGTCGATGAAAAACAACATTATGATAATTTAATGGACGCGACAAAAGCACATAAAAAAGCACGACAATTAGTTAAAGAATTGGATTTAAATATGAATATAATCAGTGCTGATTATACTTTTGATCGTTCACAATTATTGTTTAATTTTTTAGCAGATGAAAGAATTGATTTTCGTGAACTTGCTAAACGATTAGCTGGAATTTATCGTACGAGAATTGAATTACGCCAAATTGGTGCAAGAGATAAAGCAAGAGAAATGGGAGGAGTTGGTCCTTGTGGACAAGAAATATGTTGTGTTAGGTTTTTAAATTATATTGAACCAGTGGGAATTAGCATGGCAAAAAATCAAAATATTGCTTTAAATCCCAATAAAATAAATGGAACATGCGGTCGTTTATTATGCTGTTTAGCATATGAAGATGAACAATATGTAAATTGCAATAAAGGTTTACCTTATTTTAATCAAACAGTGAAAACTAAATATGGAACTGGAAATGTTATTAATGTAAATATTTTAGAACGTAAATACACAGTAATGATTAATGGAGAAAAAAAGGAAATTTGTTTAGATAATGAAAATGATTAATGATTTGTATGATTACAAAAATATGAAAATTGTTCAAGAAACAAACTACTTTAAATTTTCTATTGATTCTGTTTTACTAGCAGAATTTGTTAAAATTCATAATAATAATAATAAGAAAATTATAGATATTTGTACAGGAAATGCTCCAATTCCTTTAATTTTATCGCAAAAATGTCAAAATCAAATAATTGGATTTGAAATTCAAACAGAAATATATAATTTAGGAATTGAATCAATTAAACTAAATAATAAAGAAAATCAAATAAAATTGATAAATGATGATATAAAAAAATTTTTAAATTATTTTCCTAAAAATGAATTTGGTATTGTTATATCTAATCCACCATATTATACTAAAAATATAATAAATGATAATTTAATCAAATCAATTGCCCGACATGAAATAAAATTAAGTTTAGAAGAATTATTTGAATGTGTTAATATTATTATAAAAAATAATGGAATATTTTATCTAGTTCATTTAGCAAATAGACTAGAAGAAATAATGAATTTAGCAAACAAATATAAAATGCATGTTAAAGAATTATGCTTGGTTTATGGGAAGAAAAACAGTGAAGCAAACTTAGTGTTAGTTAAAATGGTAAAAAATAGTAACATGGGAATGAAAATATTAAAATCAATAGTAATAGAAGAATACGAAAGTTATCAAAATATTTTTAGAAAGGAATAATGTATGAAATTAATTGTAGGATTAGGTAATCCAGATTTATGTTATAAAAAAACAAGACATAATTTAGGGTTTATGATAATTGATAATTATTTAGGTGAAATAAAGTGGAATAAAAAATTTAATGCTCTAATTTATCGCTATAAAGATGAAAATAGTGATATATTATTTATGAAACCACAAGAATATATGAATAATTCTGGCAATTCTATTAGAAAAATTGTTGATTATTATAAAATAAATATTGAAGATATTTTAATAATATATGATGATTTAGATTTAGAAATAGGCAAATATAAAGTTAAAAGTAATTCAAGTAGTGGTGGACATAATGGAATTAAATCAATAATAAGTTCTTTAGGAACCGAAAGTTTTGCGAGATTAAAAGTTGGGATAAACAATAATAGTAAAATTGATGGAAAAACCTATGTATTAAGTGATTTTACCAAAGAAGAAAAAGAAATAATAAATCAACATTTTGATGTTTATGATAACATTATTGACTATTTTATAATAAATGGTCGAGAAAAAACAATGAATTTGTTTAATAGGAAAGAATAAAATGGATAATATTTATAATTTATTTACTTATGATAAAGATTTAACTGTATGTGGTTTAACAAGCGAGTTAAACGTTTTTTACGTGCTTAATCTATTTAATAAAAAAGAAAAAAATATTCTTGTAGTTACAAGTTCTTTATTTGAAGCAAATAAATTATTTGATTTATTTAAAACATACACAAGTGATGTATTACTATTTCCAATGGATGATTTTATAACTTCAATGGCTCTTGCTATATCGCCAGAGTTAAAAGCAACAAGAATAGATACTTTACAAAATATCAAAAATGGACCAAAAATAGTTATTACTAATTTAATGGGATATTTAAAATATTTAACTGATATAAATCAAGAAAAAACAAATGTTATCAATTTACAATCGAATATGGTAATTAAAAGAGATGAATTAATTGCTAAGTTAAATGATTTTGGTTATGTACGTGAAAGTATTGTGACTACCACAGGAGAATTTGCAGTTAGAGGATTCGTAATAGATTTGTTTCCAATTCAAGAAAATCATCCTATTCGTTTAGAATTATTTGGTGATTTAATTGAAGAAATAAAATATTTTGATGAAAATACCCAAAAAACAATCAAAAAAACAAATAATGTTAAAATAATTCCAGTAGAAGAAATTGAAACTAATAATAAAAGTAGTTTATATGAATATTTAAGTAAACCAATTGTTATTAATTACGATTTTAAACATATTGAAAATAGTTATAATCATTTATCTGATGAAATTATAGATTATAAAAAGAGTAAAGATATTGATAAAGAAATAAAATTTATGTTTGATTATGATGAAATTAAGCCAGAATATAGTATTTATATTAATACTTATTCGGATGATGTATATAAAAAGAATAAATCTTTAGTATTTAATTCAAAAGAAATAGATAATTTTAACTCTAATTTTGAGAATTTACAGACTAAAGTTAATAAATGGTTAAAAGATGGTAAAGAAATAACTTTTTGTTTACCAAAGTCAAATGAAATAACGGAAATAAAAAAATTATTTGGAATAAAAGTTAATTATTTAAAACAACGTTTAAATAAAGGATTTATTATTGATAAATATGTCTTTATAACTGATTTAGATATTGAAAAAAATATTTCTATAACTAATAGTTATAAAAGTGTGTATAAAATGGGTCGAAGAATAAAAGATTATGATGACTTAAATCAAGGAGATTATGTAGTTCATATCAATAGTGGAATAGGTGTTTATGCTGGGTTAATAACTCTTACTACTAATGGGTTAAAAAAAGACTATTTAGAAATTGATTATTTGAATAATGATAAACTTTATGTTCCAGTAGAAAAAATAAATACAATTTTTAAATATTCTAGTGGTGACGGAGCAAAACCTAATATTAATAGTTTAGGAAGTTCTAATTGGATAAAGAAAAAGAATAGTATTAAAGCTAGGATTAAAGATATCTCTGGTGAACTAATTAAATTGTATGCAGCTAGAAAAAGTGTTAAAAGTGATTCCTATAAAGGATATCCAGAAGAAATAATGTTTGCTAATGAGTTTGAATATGAACTAACTAAAGATCAAGCAACTAGTATAAAAGATATTGATAGAGATTTATTTTCTTGTATTCCAATGGATAGATTATTGTGTGGCGACGTTGGCTTTGGTAAAACAGAAGTTGCTTTTAGAGCGATGTTTAAAACAGTTTTAAATAATAAACAAGTAGCTTATTTATGTCCAACAACTATTTTATCTAATCAACAATATACTTCTGCGTTATCAAGATTCAAAAGTTATCCTATAGAAATTGCTCTTTTAAATCGTTTTACATCATCAAAAGAGACTAAAAGGATTTTAGAAGGCATAAAAAAGGGAACTATTGATATAGTTTTTGGAACACATAGAATTTTAAGCGACGATATTGAATTTAAAAAATTAGGTTTATTGGTAGTTGATGAAGAACAACGTTTTGGTGTTACACATAAAGAAAAAATTAAAAAGTTGAAAAATAATATAAATGTTTTAACGTTATCTGCAACGCCAATTCCAAGAACTTTAAAAATGGCTTTATCTGGTCTTCGAGATTTATCGATTATTGATACACCTCCAGTTAATAGATATCCAATTCAAACTTATGTTATTAGTGATGATGATTTAATAGTTAAAGATGCTATATATAAAGAATTAGCAAGACATGGACAAATATTTATTTTATATAATAATATCGAAAAATTAATTGATAAACAAACGAAAATTGCTAAATTGGTTCCTGAAGCGAGAATTGCTATTGCTCATGGAAGAATGACAAAGTATGAATTAGAAAAAATTATGAGTAATTTTATTAATTATGAATATGATATTTTATTATGTACAACAATAATCGAAACTGGTATTGATATTCCAAATGCTAACACTTTAATAATTTATGACGCTGATCATTATGGTTTAAGTCAATTATATCAAATAAGAGGACGCGTTGGTCGAACAAATAAAATTGCTTACGCTTATCTTTTATATGATAAAAATAAAATGTTAAATGATATAGCTATTAAAAGATTAAACGCAATTAAAGAATTTACTGAGTTAGGAAGTGGATATCGAATTGCTATGCGTGATTTATCGATAAGAGGTGCAGGCGATATTCTTGGAAGTGAACAAGCAGGTTTTGTATCTTCTGTAGGAATGACTCTATATTTAAAAATGATAGAAGATGAATTAAAAAGACAAAATAATGAAGAAATAATTGAGGATGAAGATATAAACAATAAAAGTCTTATTAATGTCGAAACTCATATTTCTGATGATTATGTTAGTGATGATGATTTAAAAATTGAAATACATGGAAAGATAAATGAAATTGATTCACTAAATAAGTTAAATGAAGTAAAACAAGAACTTGAAGATAGATTTGGTAAGATAAGTGAAAATATGCTTATTTATATGTATGAAGAATACTTTGAAGCAATTGCAAGTCGCTTAGAAATTAAAAATGTTAAACAGACTAATTTAATTGTTGAAGTGGAATTGCCAGAAAATATATCAAATAATATTAAAGGAGATAAATTATTATTAGAAGCATATAATATTAATCCAAAATTTAAGTTAAATTATTCTCAAAAAACAATAAAAATTTCTTTACCTATCAATAATAATGAAGAACATTTTATTATATATTTTATAAAATTATTAGAAAAAATAGAAAACTAGTTGTTTAGCTTTCTATTTTTACATTCTTCAATCAGTTTAATTGTATCTTCTAAATTATGAAAATCTTTTATTTCGACGTTGATTCCTTGTAATCTTTTATAAGTTTTAAAAAATTCTTGTATTTCTAAAAGTGTATGTTCAGGAATATCTTTAAAATCTTTAATATGTTCAAATCTTGGATCATTATTAACAACCGATATTACTTTTTGATCTTCTTGACCACGATCAATTATATCTAAATATCCTAGTACTCTTGAATTAACTATACACCCTGGAAATGTTGGTGTTCCTGATAATACTAAAATATCTAATGGATCTCCATCGCTACTTAAAGTATTGTCAATAAATCCATATTCACAAGGATAGCTTACACTTGAGTATAAAACTCTATCAAGTCTAATTTTTCCTGATTCCTTATCTACTTCATATTTGTTTCTTGTTCCCATTGGAATTTCAATTATTGCATCTACATTCATTTTAATCACCTAAATTAAGTATAGTTTTATTTTAGAAAATAGTCAAAGATTATTTTTTAAAATAATGTAGAAATTTTATGATAATGTCAGTGTAGATGATTTTTTGAAAATGACAGTTAATGTAATAACTTTCCGAAATGAAAGATATAAATGGAAAGGAAAATAGTATTAACAATGAAAGAGGAATGATTAAATAATATAATGGTAAAATTGATTGGTAAAGAAATTGATATCGCTTTTTATTCATTGAATAGGGAAAAAATAATATCAAAGGCTATGTCATGTGAAGGAGATGTTAATCAAGAGAGCTTTTCTATAATGATGATATTAAAGAAATGCAACAAACTGATGAATTACCATGCTTGATTTTATGTAATTATAAATATTTTAATAATAATAATTATAAATTGATAATTGGATATCTCTTTAAGAAAAAATGTCAAAATGAAAATACAATTTTAGGAAAGATAGTAGAAAATAGATTATGATATCTATTATTATCAAGAAGGATCCTATTTTTATAAAGGTTAATAGAGATTTGTTTATGAAGAGTGGAGATTACGATAATTAAAAAACGGTATAGGCGATAATGAAAAATAATTATGGTATTACTATTTGCAAAGATAATAAAATAACTTTAATAAATACTAATGAATAAATATTCATTAAAGATAATAAAATACGATAAAAATGTGTAAATATATTTATAAATAGTAGTTTTTCTTAAATAAAAATCAATAATAAATAATTAAATAAGCAGATATTTATATGTAAAATCATAGATAAATGCTTAATTGTTATGATATAATTGTATTACAGATATCGGAGGTATTTATATGGAAAAAATTACAAAAAATCAACCATTATTATTTAGTAATAATTTTCAAAATACTACCGATAATTCTCATATAAATTATAAAAATATATCAAGTGATGATTTACATAATAAATACATTCATTATAGTTTAAATATGTATATTAATGATATTGAAATAAACGGTTTAGAAGAAACATGGGATAATATTTGTGATTATGTAATTAAATATGGCGTACAAGAAGAATTAATAAACATTCAAAATTTTGGAGAATTATATGAAATTGGTTTAGCAACACAAGATAAAATTTAAAAAAAGAAAAGTGGGCAATATTATACTCCTGATGATGTTGCATTAGTAATGAGTCAATGGTTAGATGAATGTGAAGGTTTAAATATTTGTGATGTTGGTTGTGGAACAGGAAAACTTATACTTACATATTTAGATTATAAAGGATATGATAATGCTAAAAAAATATTAAACGAAGGCAAAGTATATCTATATGATTTTGATAAAGTAGCATTAAAGATATGTAAAACATCATTGTTAATTAAATATGGTTTGGAGTTAGAAGATAAAATACATGATATTTATGGTGATTTTTTGGATAATAATATATCTTTACCTAATAATTGCAAAACAATATCTAATCCACCATATGCGTCAATTCAATCATTTGATAGCAATTGGGAAATAACAAATGTTGTAAAAGATTCTCGTGAGTTATATTCGGCATTTATGGAAAAAATATTTGTTCAGAGTAAATCAACAGTAATAATTACTCCATTTAGTTTTATTTCTAGCAATAAATTTTATTCTCTTAGAAAAAAAATGTGTGAAATTGGGAATGGTTTTATTGTGTCATTTGATAATGTTCCTGGGAACATTTTTTGTGGTAGAAAACATGGTGTTTTTAATACGAATACATCTAATTCAGTTCGTGCAGCAATAACTGTAGTTAATGCAGATAAGAAAATAAAAGGGTATAAAGTATCACCAATGATAAGATTTAAAAATGAAGAAAGAAAAAAAGTATTACAATGTGATATTCTTAAAAAAACTATATCTAATGAATTACAAATTATAGATGATAAAAAATATTGTTTTGAAAAAATCGA
The DNA here is from genome assembly GCA_964651315.1 of uncultured Muribaculaceae bacterium. Taxonomy (GTDB): domain Bacteria; phylum Bacillota_I; class Bacilli_A; order RF39; family UBA660; genus CAZYXO01. Next base: position 5,863 of record CAZYXO010000010.1, on the reverse strand, counting down.
AAAAAGTTTAAAAAATATATTTGACGATTGGAAAGAAAAATCTTTATATACTGTTAAAGATTTATTAGCAAAAAGTATAACAAAATATATAATTGATATGCCAAATACATGCAGATATAATACAACTGCATCATCTAAAAAATTAAATAGAACAGGCTCAATTACATTGAATATAATTGATGAAGAGGCATTTTATTTCTTATATTGTTTTATTAATTCAAGTTTTACGTATTGGTGGTGGAGAATTTATGATGGAGGTATTACATATCCAATTGGATTATTAAATAAAATGCCTGTTTTTTTAAATCTGTTATCGAAAGATGATAAATTATTTTTTAAAAAAATTTGTAAAGAAATGATAAAAGAAGAAAATAATTACACAACAATAAAAATTAATGCTGGTGTAAAACAAGAAAATATTAAATTTCCTGAATCATATAAAAACAAAATAAATACTAGATTATTAAATATATTGGGACATAATGAAAGTTATTCTATATTTAAAATAATACATAAGAATATATTTTTTAATAAGGAGGTTAAATGAATTTTTTTAATTAAATGAAAACATAATTACTAAAAACAAAAAATGTATAGTAAATACTGATTTAGATGGAATATTATCAGGAATGTTGCTCCAACACTTTTTGAATTGGGAAATAGTAGGATTTAGTTGCTGTTGTGGAAAAAATAATGATGAATTATGGTTAAAAGATAAAAATATAAATATAAATGAATGTATTTTTGTGGATTTACCAGTTTGTATAGAAAATATTTCTGTTATCGATCAACATTTTGTGGCATTTGATGAAGATTCAATATTAAAATTAACCCAAATGTTATGAGAAATAGAGTTTTTAAAGATAAATATGGAAATAATCAGTATACAGCTAAGTATCCATTTGGAACAGTTCATTTTATATTAGCAATATTAGAAAATTATAAAATAATAGATGAATCTTTTAATTTTGATTTTAATAAAAAATTTGAAAATTTTGATTTGGTGGATTTAATATTAAGAGCGGATAGAGTAATTAGAAATACATATTCATATACGCAGAATTGTATTGATTGGTCTAATTGGATTATTGAAATAGGTGGTACAAATACTAAAAATTTATTTGAAAAAAGTTAAAACTGAATATCAAATAAGAAAAAATAGAGAACAAAATGTTGAAGTTACATTAAAAAGTCTAGGATGTATAGGAATAGATGGCGACTGCTCAAATATGTTTAGATGTAAAGATTATGTTTTATTAGAAAAGTTTTTTAATTATTTAAGTACAGCAATAGAATTAAAGTCATTACCTACATTTAAAATATTTGATCTTAATAAATTAGATGGCAAAAGATTCGAAATAAATAATAATAAATTTGAATTAATAAAAGATGAATTGTTAAAGCTAAAAGTATTTTCATTTGCATTTGTGACTATGAGAGTATTATCTTTAACATATATTGAGGAGGAAGAAGGTTGAAAAAATATCAAATAAATAAGAACGCAAAAAAGATTTTGTGAAAAATCACAAAATTCGAAGGTTTATAATAACAAATTAATATAATAATTGTTGAGGCATTGACTGAAAACTCCTAAACTAAAAAACGATTAATGATTTCACATAGATAAGGTTTCGTGCTCTAAATAGTAGATATAAAATCTGCAGGCAACACCCATTTGTACACTAGGAATAATCGAAACATATAAATATACGGGTTTAAGTTAATACTTAACAACACTCACCTCACCGTGCTCTGTAGTGTACCTGCAACAAGTAGTTATTATAAACCAAATGTTTGAAAAGTCAATTTTTTCAGACCAATTTGTGCCTTTCAGAGGACTGAAAGGATGAAAGAAAGGAATGTTAGTTAAATATGAATAATGGAATACCATTAACAAAATTACAAAAAGAAATAATGTCAGAATTTTATTCTGTAAAGCCAATGCGTGTTATTTTTGACAAATTAGAAAGAACAGAATTTTGGAAAAAAGCCATTTCACGCAGAAAAGATATTGATTATGCTTTACTTGATTTAAAATGTCCGGCTTTATCTCATCAAATAAAGAAAAGTTACGAAAGTAGTAAAAATATTCAGTCTGCTGTATTTAGTGAATGTGTGTATGCTCAAACTTTTGCTAATATGCTTAATTTAAATCATTTTGTTAATTGTTTAGAAAATACTGATTTTATTCCTGAAACAATAAAGCAATTATTGAAATCATATTATCTATTTCCTAGGTATGCTTATTCGAATGAAGAGAAAAGTAGAATGCTTATTCAGGCAGGAGGATGTAATGGAATTGATAGTGCGTTAATATCTGTTATCGATTTAAATATTTATACAATTGAATTTAAAGAAACAGTAGCAAAAACTAGCGAACCTGATTTACCAAAATATAACGAAGATGGAATTTTACGTGTTACAGATGATTTTTTAATAAGAAATCCACAATTTGAAGAAATGCTAAAAGAACAAAAAGGATTAAATTTTTTTGAAGTAATGGGAAGTAATATAAATAATTTTTCTAAAGAAAGTGTTAATATTGCTGTTTCCAATAATTACACCAAAAAGTATGCTGATGTAATATGTACAGAAGATATTAATGGATATCTTGTAATGATGCCAGTAAATCAAATTTCTAAATGGGCAAATATTGAAGGAGAAATTAGACCTGCTGGAAGAAATCATTACAATGTTTGGACGCCAAATACCTTAAAAAAATTTTTACATAATAAAAATGCAATATTTAACGAAAATACAATTACTATTAATATAAAAGAATTAGGAATTCGTGCAGAACGTGGTGGTAATGGAAAAATATCTGGTTAAAAATTAATCCTCTATTTTTTGTTTATGTAAAAGATTGTTATGTTAATGGAACTTTTGTTTCGTTTGATATTTGGAAAGTACAACAATTAAATCCAACAATTGCGGCAAAAATGTTTTTTAACAATCTTAGATATGAAGAAGTTAAAAATTATTATAATTTTTAATTTTTTTTCTTTTTATTTATCATATTCTATTATATAATATTTCTAGAGAGTAGTGTGATTTATGAAAAAATTTCTTTATTGGATAGGTGGATTTATTTCTTCTTTATTATCAATAGTATTTTTTGGATTATTAATATGTTTAGTTATAGTTAAACTATTGGGAAATTTTACAACAAGTGATAAAGTTAAAGAATATTTAAAAGATTTAAATATAATGGAATTAAAAATAGGAGAAGTTCTTGAAGGCGAAGATGTAGATAAAGAAGCAACTGTTAAAACAATTATATCGGATACTTTAAGAGAAGGAGCTTTAAGTGAATCAGAAATAAGTAAGATAGTTGATAATGAAGAATTAATGATTTTTATTAACGATACTTTAAGCGAATATTTAACTTATGCAATATTTAAAGAAAATAAACCTAATATTGATAGTAATAGGTTAATAACAATTATTGAAAATGCTGGTTATACTTTAACAAATGATGAAAAGAATGATTTAAGAAATGGTATTCAAGAAATAAGTGATAGTATAGAAGCAGAAAATATAGATAGTTTAGAATTTACTGATGCTGTTAGTGATTTTAATAAATATGCAACGGAAGAGAAACTTATCGGATATATTATTATTATAGTTGTTGTATTTTATGGATTATTTGCATTATTAAGATGGAGTTTCTATAAACCATTAATGTGGATGGGTATTCCTTCATTATTAGTGGGAATATTACTATTATTAATAAGTCCACTTAAAAATACTTTAATGCAAAAAGCAAGTGGTGAATTTGTTGAAATGAAAAATTTCTTTGACGGAATATTAAATCCAATTATGAATCAAATAACTACTATGGGTATAATTACTTTAATAATAGGAATTGTTGCAATAGGAGGATTTATAACTATAGTTGTTTTAAGAAATAAATATAATAATATAAGTGAAGATTTTAATGTATCTCCAAGTGATATAAAAGAATAAATTTTGCAGGAATAATTTACATATTCCTTTTAATTTGGTATGATATTTATAGGAGGGTTTTTATAATGTATGATGTAGTAATAATAGGAGCAGGGCCTGCAGGTTTATTTGCGGCTTATGAATTAATTGAAAAAAATAGTAATTTAAAAATTGCTTTAATTGATAAGGGAAGATTAGCAGAAAATCGTAATTGTGCTGCTAAGTTAGATAAATGCATTAATTGTAATCCGTGTCAAATTTTATCGGGTTTTGGTGGAGCAGGAACTTTTAGTGACGGTAAATTGAATTTTGCACCTAAAATAGGTAAATCTGATTTATTTAAATATATGTCTATGGAAGCGGCTAATAGATTAATTGATGACACAGAAGAAATATTTAATAAGTTTAAAATGGATAATAAAGTGTTTCCTACCAATATGGATGAGGCATTAGAAATATCAAGAAAAGTTGCATTAACTGGTGCACGTTTACTAATAATTAAACAAAAACATTTAGGTAGTGATATGTTACCAACATATATAACTGATTTTACAAATTATTTGCGTAATAAAAATGTTAACATAATGGATAGAACTAATGTAGTTGATATTATAAAAGACGATAATGTGTATAATATATTGCTGGATAATAACCAAATAATAAATGCTGAATATGTGATTGTAGCACCTGGTAGAACTGGGGCTAAATGGATACAAGAACTTGCCGATAATTATCAAATACCATATGTTTCGCAAAGTATTGAAATAGGTGTAAGAGTTGAAGTAAGAAAAGAAATTTTAGAAAAGATAACAAAAGTTATTTATGATCCAACTATATTCATTAAAACAAATACGTATGGGGATGAGATAAGAACGTTTTGCACTAATCCTGGTGGTTATGTAACAAAAGAAAATTATGAAGGATATATTTGTGTGAATGGTCATTCATTGAAAGATATTAAAAGTAATAATAGTAATTTTGCATTTATTAGTAAAGTTGGCCTTACTCATCCAGTCACAAATACACGAGATTATGGGGAATCTATTGCTCATATTGCAAATGTTTTGGGAGCAGGAAAACCGATTATTCAAATATTAAAAGATTTAAAAAATGGCCGAAGAAGTGAATGGAAACGAATTAATAAAGGTTTTATAGAACCAACTCTTAAAGATTGTGTGGCAGGAGATTTAGCATTAGTTCTTCCTCATCGAATAATAACTAATATTATTGAAGGATTAGATAAATTGAATTTAATAATTCCTGGTGTTAGTAATGATGAAACATTATTATATGGACCGGAAATTAAATTCTTTAGTAATGAAATTGAAACTGATAATAATTTTAAACTAAAAAATGAAAATATGTATTTTATTGGTGATGGTGCAGGAAAAGCCGGAAATATAGTTGCAGCCGCAGCAACTGGTTTAGTAGCAGCAAGGGATTTAGTTAAAAAAACATAAAAAAACGCAAAATTTTGCATTTTAATTTGTATTATAATTTAAATGAATATGGTAGTAAGTCTTTTAATTTATATCTTTTTAATGTATTCGTTTTACTTTCATAAGTATATACTTTAAAATCCTTTGGGCAAAATTCACTCATAAATTGACGGCAGTAACCACATGGTAAGGTTTCAATATATTCAGTATCATTTCTATTTTTTCCGATTACTAAAATAGATACAAATTCTTTTTCGCCATTGCTTATTGCTTTAACAAATGCACATCTTTCTGCACAAATGCTTTGAATTCCGTGATTCTCTACATTTACTCCTGTATATATTTTTCCATTTTTTGTTTCTAAGATAGCACAAACGGTGAAATTAGAATAGGGTACATGAGCATTATTAATAGTATTCATTGCGAGTTCTAATTGTTTGTTAAATTTCATATTATCACCAATTATAGTATACCAAAAT
>CAZYXO010000009.1:0-22340 GCA_964651315.1 uncultured Muribaculaceae bacterium | reverse complement strand
ATTATTTTTGTCGATAATTGTTGTAAGAAATTATTTCTGATGTTTTTAATATTCTTTGGTATAATAAAGAGAGAAAGAAGGTAAACTATGAATTGTTTATTTTGTAAAATTATTAATAATGAAGTTAAAAGTTTAAAATTATATGAAGATGATTTTGTAATTGTTATATTGGATGCTTATCCAAATAATGATGGACATACTTTAATTATTCCAAAAAAACATTACAATGATTTCACTGAACTTGATAATGAAATTGTTAATCATATTATGAAAATTAGTAATGATATTTCGAAAATATTAATGAAAAAATTAGATAAAAAATCTTTAACAACTTTATTTAATTATGGTGAAAGTCAAGCAATAAAGCACTTTCATTTACATTTAATACCAGATTTTCATAAAAGTAAACCAAAATATACTCCTGAAGAAGTATACAATATTTTAACTACTAAATATTTTTAAAAAAAGAAGGTGTTAAACTTCTTAAACCTTCTAATAAAAAAGTATACCACCGATAATAATTGCTAAAAGTATATATAGTATTAATACCACAAATACATAATTCCCATTGTTATCGTTACAACACTCTTTTTGTGTATTTTTATTGCAGCCACAACTAGCCAAGGTGCACCTCCTTATGTCTATTCTTAAAGACTAAATATAAGCCCCTACGATAATTATTAATAAAATAAATAGTACTAAAATAATAGCTGCTCCCAGTCCTCCGTTGTTATTATTTCCACAACCGTTCATGAATCATTCCTCCTTTATAAGTCTTTTCAATATATATTATGGCTAATTTTCTTATTTGTGAGTGCTTTTTATATTTTTATAATCGACTATATAAAAGTTTACTATATCATATTCTTGTTTTTTATTATTTCCATATATAAATATTTCTATATTATTATTTTCAAAGAAGTTTTTAATCGTATCTGTATAAATATTTTTTAAAATACATATAAAATCATAATAGTGATAATTATATTCACTATTTAAAACATAGTTTAATACTCCAAGTTTAAAATTATGTTTTTCTTCACTAATTTTTTTTATTATACTATTATAAAAAGAACATACATATATATTTAGTTTTGAATATTTATTTAACAATATAACTAAACGCTTATGATCAATATTTGGTTCTTTTATTTCTATTAATATTATTTTATTTGTTTTTATTTTTAAAATATCTATTAATTTAGGTACATTATATTTTTTCAATTCTTGATAATTACTCTTACTTATTATTTTACCATAATCAATTAAATCATGATTAACAACAAAAACATTATCTTTTGAGGTTCTAATATCTATTTCTACTCCTACAAATAAATCACTATCAAGTGCTTTTTTTATTGATTCATATGTATTTTCTTTTGTTTTATCATCAACTAAACCTCGATGAGCAATATATTTTATTATAAAAAATCACCTAGTTAAATATACTAGGTAATTTCTAATTTATTCTTGAAAGTTCTTTTTCTTTTTTCTGATTATTATCATACATTTTTAAAATGAAATCATCTGTCATTCCAGCAAGAAAATCTATAACTATTCTTCTTTTTGTGTTTTCTTTAATATATTTTTCGGCCATTGAATTTAAATATATTTTATATATTTCACTTTCTTTATTTTCTATTTCTAAATCATGTAAGTATTTACTAAATAAACTTCTAAACATTACTTCATAATGTTCAATAGTTTCTTTTTTATTTGCTTTGTAATAAATATGTTCATAATTAAATTTTTTTAATTCAGAAAGTGCATTAAATACTCTTTCACTTAATTTAATATAATTTTTTCCGATACTATTATTAATTACATCGATAACTAAAGTATTTACAATTTCACGATTTGTTTTTCCTAAAACTTCTGTTACAGATTTTGGTAAATCACTTTGTTTTATGTATCCAAGTATTATAGCATCTTCGACATCTCGACCTAAATAACCGATTATATCACTAATTCTTACTACACAACCTTCTAGTGTCATCGGTCTTATTTCTAATACTTTATGAGGATTTTTATAAGATTCATAATATTCCTTTAAAAATTCTTCTTTGGTTTTTTCTACCGGTTCATACATGCATTTTTCAATTTCGCCATTATGAGCCATTATCGCATCAAGAACTTGGACACTTAAATTAGCTCCCCGTCCATCTCGATCTATAAACATCAACGCTCTTACACTTTCAATATTGTGAAAGAAATATCCTTCGCCATTTTCTAAACTTATCATGTTTAAAATTTTTTCACCAGAATGACCAAATGGTGCATGTCCTAAATCATGACCAAGAGCTGAGGCTTCAATTAAATCTTCATTCAAATTAAGAGCACGTCCTATAGTTCTTGCTATTTTACTAACATATTGCACATGTGTCATTCTTCTACTTATATGGTCATTTTCCATAAAAGAAAAAACTTGAGTTTTATCTGCATAGCGATTATAAGATAAAGAAAATATTATTCGATCAGAATCATGAAAATAAGGTGGCCTTATATCTTCTTCTTCATATTCTAATCTTATGCAATCTTCATCTTTACAAGCAAATTCACTTAAAGTACTATTATGTTTGTTCATATTTTTTTTAATTTCTTCCATAATATCCTCCATTAATAACATTTATTATATACTAAATAATATGAAAATAAAAGTTTTTTATTTGAACCTAGATATTTTCTATTTGTTTTTCTTCTTTATATTTATAATCTAATTTGTTATCGCTTGTAATGACTGCTCCATCATTAATTCCCCCTTACAACAACTATAAAAATTATAACAACGAATAGTTATAATCGCAATAATTAATTTTACTTTTTGATAACTTTTATAGTTTTTAAAGTATGTACAAAAGGAAAAATTTAACTCATGTATGAATACACGAGTATGCAATTTTTGATTTTATCAACTACATCAGTTAATCTATATTTTTTGTCTTCCGCTTTTAATTTCAACTGGCTACAATTTGTAGCCGTTTCACTTCCCTCTTTTTTTAAACGAGTTTTTAACACAGACCAATATTTTCTAGGATTATCACTTTCAGATAAAACCCCTACAACATCTATTACACTAATATAATATTTTTCTTCTTCTTTATTCCAAACTGTTCTAATTGTTGCATTTTTAAATATTTTATTTATTAAATGCATTTTATCTTGATTCACAAAATCCCTCCTTTCTTTTTTTATTTTGAATCTAAATAAATTTTCATTATCGATGTAAATAAATCTTCTTTTTGAACGCTCGAAATTTCTTTGTTTTCAAATATCATTTTTGCTTTATCCAAAAAACTAACACATTCATCATTCATTTCTTCTTCAAAAAAGAAAGAAATATCTATTTTAAAATAAATACATAACTTATTTAATTGCTCTAAATTTAAACTTCTCCTTCCTTTTTCTAAATTAGATATCTGACTTTTTGTTATGTTTAATATTTTTGCTAAATCATCTTGCTTTAAATTACGACGCTTTCTTAATAATTTAATTTTTTCTCCTAATTCTATTTTCATATACTTTCTACCTCCAAATAAATTATATTATACCTTGTTTTCAAATACAATACTTTTTTTGTTTTTTTTCTTTTTTAAGAACAAAAAAACTTAACATTTTATTTTCTTGTTAAGTCTTTATTATCTTTTAAAACATATATAGGTAAATTACCATATTTATGACTAATATATTCTACTACTTCTCTTAATGATACTTCGTCTTTATTAAAATAATTGCAAAAAGCCTCTTCATAACACTCAGCCATAAAATCTTGTAATTGCTCGACCATTTCTCTAAACGCCTGTTTCGTTTCTTCTCTTTGATCATCTTTATATAAATTATTCAAATTATATAAGTTAGTTAGTAACAAATTATAAAAGAATACATCTATTTCATAACCATAACTTTTTAAATAATTAATAATATTATCACAACTTTTTTTTATATAAGAATAATTAAAAGTTGTTAATCTAATAATCGGTAATGAACTAATTGGTTTATCTAAATATGATTCTGGTATATTAATTCCTACAATATTACTTGTTGGAATATAATCTTTTACATATACTTCATCAGCATGATTAATATATATTTCTTCTTTATTATAGACATAAGGTGTACTTTCAATTATTAAACTTATACCATTAATAATATGTTTATCATATGATCCTTCAATATCATCTCTATTCACATAAATATATCTAACTAGTGATATATAGTCTCCACCATTGTATCCATCATAAGTTCTACTATATGGAATTTTTCTTTTTAATGCTTCATTATAAGATAAAATTCCATACTTTAAAATACTTTCTAGTTTAAAAAAATCAAACTTAACACTATGAAGTAATGTGTCATTTCCGTAATTGTACTGCATTTATATACTCCTCTAAATATTTAATTTCTTTATTATAATTATTAAATTCTTTTAATCTGTTATATTTATCTAACAAATATTGATAATATGAATAATTATTTTTATTAAATTTCCCAATTTGTAATTCTTCTTTAGTTAATTTTTTATTTCCAATTAATACTTTCATTATTACATACCATTTATTGTTTTCAAAAACTGTTATTTCTTCATCAATATAATAATTAATTTTATAAATATATTCGCGTAAAATCGATAAATTATTATTGCTTGATAAAATCATTTTATCGATTTTGAAATTATTAATATTTTGTAATATATCTATTATTGTAAACGTTCCCATTCCACTTACAATGAGTGTATTTATATTTTTATCAGTAATACTTTTAAGACCATTACTTAAATAAACAGGAATATCCAAATCATTTTCTTTAATATTATTTTTAGCAACATTAATTACATTTTCACTTATATCACTACATATTACATTTTCACAAATATTATTTTTCACAAGATAAATTGGTAAATAAGCATGATCAGTACCAATATCAAGAACATAATCATTTTGGTTTATGAGATTAGCAATTGTTTTTAATTTTAAATTAATCAATTAAAAAATCCTTTAATTTTTTTGCTCTTGATGGATGACGAAGTTTACGTAGTGCTTTTGCTTCTATTTGACGAATTCTTTCTCTTGTTACATTAAATTTCTTACCTACTTCTTCTAAAGTATGACTTGTCCCATCGATTAAACCAAAACGAAGTTCCAAAACTTGTTGTTCTCTTTCTTGTAATGTCATTAATACAGATTTAATTTCTTCTTTTAAAATTTGATTTTGCGTATATTCTTCTGGCGATGCATAATTTTCATCTGGTAAGAAATCTCCTAAATGGCTGTCTTCTTCTTCACCTATCGGTGTTTCTAAACTTACTGGTTCTTGACTTATTTTTAATACTTCACGTACTTTTTCAGGTGTAATTCCCATTTTTTTAGCAATTTCTTCATCACTTGGTTCACGATTTAACTCTAGTGTCATTTGTCTTTGAATTCTAGCCATTTTATTAATAGTTTCTACCATATGTACTGGAACTCTAATTGTTCTTGCTTGGTCTGCAAGGGCTCTTGTTATTGCTTGACGAATCCACCAAGTAGCATAAGTTGAAAATTTGTAACCTTTTTCATAATCGAATTTTTCAACTGCTTTCATTAAACCGATATTACCTTCTTGAATTAAATCAAGGAATAATAAACCACGACCTACATATCTTTTCGCAATACTTACAACTAATCTTAAATTTGATTCAGCAAGTTCTTGTTTAGCAAATTCGTCTCCATTAGCAACACGAATAGAAATACTTGCCTCTTCTTCACTTGATAATAAACTAATTCTTCCAATTTCCTTTAAATACATCCGAACTGGATCATTAATATTCATATCTTTTGTTATTTCTTCTTCTGATAAAATAATTGGTTCTTCTAATTCTTTTTTGGTTAAATTAAGTTTACCTGTTTCTTCATCATCTTCGGTAACTACTTGAATTCCTTCATCGACAAATTTGTTATACAGTTCATCTAAATTATCACTATCAACTTCTAAACCTTTTAAAGCATCAGCAAGTCCTTCATAAGTGATATATCCTTTTTCTTTACCCTTTTTTAATAATTCTTCTGTACGTTCTTCTAACGTTTTAATTTCTTCCATCTTCTACTTCTCCTTTTTTTAAATTGGCAATTTTCATTACTATTGCTAATCTTTTATTTTCATCTAATTCTTCTTTTAATTCATTTTTTAATTTATTTATTGTGTTTTTCGTATCAATTTTCTTAATATTGCTAACATAATTCATAAATATATCATCATTTAATTCCACATCTATATTATCTAGTACATCATTTATTATTTTTGCTAACTCTTCTTCTTTATTTATATATGTTATAAAATCTGCTATATTTATAGTATGGTTTGTTTCATAATAATTTATGATTTCACTTGCTAACTCACGATATTTTTGAACACTTATAAATCCAATATTTTTGATATATGCTTTTATATATTTTGAATCATTTAACATATAATAAAATACATTTAAATAAACATTTTCTTTCTGACTTATTCGTTTTTCTTCTTTTACTTTTTCTTTTCGAACTAATTCAAATTTTGATAATTCTTTTTTTAGAACTCCAATATCAATTTCATATTCTTTACTTATTTTCTTAAGTGTTACTTCTTTTAATAATTCATCATCGATATTTTGAACACTTTCTAAAACACTTTTTAAATATTTTGTTAATTCACCAGCATCACTTATATTTAAATCCTTCTTTAAATATTTTAATTTAAAATCTAAGAAAGGTACTTTATTATTAATACATTCTACCATTTTTTCAATTCCATATTCAAGAATATATTCATCAGCATCTTTTTTACCACTAATTCTTACAATTGAAGTTTTAACATCTTTATTTTCAAAAATATTTCCGATATTAAATGTAGCATCAAGTCCTGCATTATCATTATCAAAAAACAATATTATTTCACTACGTAATTTTTTTATTAATTCAACTTGATAATCAGTAATTGCTGTTCCCATTATTGCAATAACATTTTTAATTCCGCTAGAATATAAACGTATCGCATCCATATTCCCTTCGACAACAATTACTTGTTTCTTTTCTCTAATATATTTAATCGCCCGATGATAATTAAATAATATATCCCCTTTTTTAAATATTTTATTTTCTCGAGAGTTTAAATATTTATTAGTATCTTCTCCACCAAAAATTCTTCCCGTAAAACCAATTGCTTGTCCATCTAAATTATGGATTGGAAACATTATCCGATTAGTAAATGTATCATAAGATCTCTCTGCACTAATATTTATTAATCCAATATTATTTAAAAGTGTATTTTCATAACCTTTTTTATTTAGCAAAACATTTAAATTATTGTTATTCGCATATCCTATTTGAAATTCTCTAATGCATTCATCACTTAAATGTCTTTCATCGCTTAAATATTTTTTTGCCAGAGTTCCAGCACTAGTATTTAAATTATTTTGATAATATTTTAAAGCAATATCCATAGCTTCATATTCTTGTTTATTCTTTTTAATATCACTTTTGATAATACCTTTAATTTCATAGCCAATTTTTTCAGCAACTATTTTAATTGCTTCAATATAACTTACGTTTTCATAAGCACTGACGAAATTAAAAACATTACCACCAGCTCCACAAGAAAAACATTTATAAATTTGCTTACTCTTTGATACACTCATACTTGGTGAATGATCATCATGAAAAGGACAAACTCCAAATAAATTTCGACCTTTGTTCACAAGAGGTATATAATCACTTATTATTTCAACAATATCAGCATTACTTCTTATCTCATTGATACTTGCTTCATTAAGCAATTTTTCCACTCCCCTCTATTTATATATATTACCCCTACCCCCTTCATTTCCTTTTTTTTCATGCAAAAAAATGCAAATTTTTGACAAAAAGTGCATTTTTTCTTTAAATTTAAACTATTTTTACTAATTTAGCTATGTATATATCTTGAGTTTTCTTACTATCTTTTGTACATGTAATTAATGTTAAAGAATCATAATTTAGTTTATCCAATTTTAATGTTCCATCTTTATTATGAATTTCTTTTTTTACAAGTTCATAATAATATATATTTTCTTGATAATAAAGTTTTATCATGTCATTTATTTCTAATTTATCTAAATTATTAAAATAAGAAATTTTGCTATTTCCATTATGACCAGCAATATAAATATGACTTTCATTATCTCCAGGAAAAGTAGATTCACTTAAAACTTGTAAATTTAAATTAACATTATTTAAACTACTATTTTGATATAATTTTTGTTTCAAATTTATTTTACTTATTTCCAATTGTGTTTGATATGATTTAGTTTTAGTTTCTACTACTTTATGTGTTTTATTTTCAATTTTTAAATAATATAAACTATTTAACACAATAATAAATATTAATACTATAATTCTTTTTTTCATCTATATAATAATAGTTTTCTACTAAACTAAAACTTGTATTTGGAACATTTTCTAATATAATTTTATCTTCATTATCTGTTTTATTTATTTTTTCATTAATTACTTTATTATCTGTTTCTTTTTCTAATTTTACAACTCCAGTTATCTTTAATGTATCATTTTTTGTTAAATTTATTTCAGTTAATTTTTTTTCTTTACTATCATTTATACTTGCTAATATTTCTTCATTTGTTTCATTAATAATAGTAACTTTATTATCTATTTTTTTAACATTTAACTCACAAACATTTTTAGGAATATTCGTTCTACTAACTAAATTATAAACATCGCCGTGATAAAAATAATCTTTTGGAATAATTTCTAATTTTTCTTCTAAAATTATTTTATCTTTATTACTCGTATCTATTACTAAACTATTATCAATAATTTTTGCATTACTACTTATAACTTGATAATTTTTTATTACATTATTATTATCATTTAAAATCAAAACATTTTCTTCGGTTTCAATATCCATATTGCAAAAACTTATTTGTTTTGTATGATCATCGATTAATTTATTTATTTCCTTTATTTCGTTTTTAAATAATTTAACGTCACCATAAAACATATTAAAATAGCTTATTGTTCCATAACTAAGTAAATCCCAAATCATTGTTTGTGTAGCCATTAAATAATTATCTGTTGTATGATTCTGATAACCATAACCAAAATACATAATATTTTTTAATCTATTTGTTGTTTCTTCATCATAATAAGTATTATCATAATCATCTATTTCTATTTGATTAAAGTTATAATTGTTGACATCATTTTCCCATCTTGTTAAACTAGTTGAATACATTAATTTATCATCACTACTTCGATAAATAGTACGATAATCTTCCTTTTTTGTAAAATTTCCTTCTATAAAGTTTGCATAAACTCCATCGGTATTTTCTACCATATAAAATTCATTTTCAGCTTTAACTAAGCCGATATTAATTATCATCATAATTAATATAAGTATTATTTTTTTCATTATTTCCTTCTATTTAATAGGAATTAATTAAGTGAGTAATATCTACTTTATACGAAAAAAACACTTTTGTAAAGTGTTTTTTATCGTTTTTATTAAATTTTTTGTTATTCGTCTTTATTTTCATAAGCAAGCAAGTTTCGAATGTCTTTTTCACTTAAAGCACTTAACATTTCTTCGCTTGTTTCATCACTTTCAATTAGTTTATCACTAAGCAGTTTCTTTTTCTTTTGTAAATCAATTATTTTTTCTTCTATTGTACCTTTAGTAATTAATTTTAAAACTTCCACACTCTTAGTTTGGCCAATTCTATGGGCTCTATCAGTTGCTTGATTTTCTGATTGCGGATTCCACCAAGGATCTAAATGTATTACAACATCGGCACTTGTTAAATTAAGCCCAGTTCCCCCACTTTTTAACATAATTAAAAATACATTAGTGCCATCACTATTAAAATTATCTACAAGTTTTTGGCGATTTATTGAACTAACTGAACCATCAATTGTATAATTACTTATATTATTATTGTTAAGTTCCCTTCGGACAATTTCTAAAGCAGTTTTAAACGACGTAAATAATAGCATTTTATGATCATTTGCAATATATTCTTTAATAATATTAATTAAATAAGTTATTTTTGCTGATTCATCATTATAGTTTTCATAAATTATATGTGGATCTATGCATATTTGTCTTAATCTTGTTAGAAGTACTAATATTTCAAATCTTGCTTTTGAATAACCAGATTCTGATATTAAAGATTCCATACGTTCTTCCGTTTTCTTTACTTCAGCCATATATAGTTTTCGTTGTGTTTCATTTAAATCTATATATACGATATTTTCTACTTTATCTGGTAGATCACTTAATACATCTTTTTTTCTTCTTCGTAATATAAAAGGTTGTACTTGAGCTTTTAGAGTTTCAACTAATTTTATTTCATCTTCGTTCATTTCGCTTACTTTATATTTACTTTTAAAATTAGATATACTTGCTAAAAAACCTGGCATTATATAATCAAAAATACTCCAAAGTTCTAAAACAGAATTTTCAATAGGTGTACCAGTTAAAGCAAATTTAGTACTTGCTTTTATTTTTTTTACAGATTTTGTTATTCCTGCAAAAGGATTTTTAATATTTTGAGCTTCATCAATTATTGCTACTTTGAAAATCATTTTCTCATAATATTCAATATCTTCACGTAAAAGTCCATAACTAGTAATAAAAACTGTTGCATCACTTTTCTCTAAACTATCATGACGTATTTCTTTTGCTTGTCCAAAAATACTAACTGATATTTCCGGAGCAAATTTTTCGAATTCTTTATACCAATTATATAATAAAGAAGTTGGTGCTACTATTAAAAATTTGGCATCTTTATCTTCTAATAATACTTTACGAAAGAAAATTATTGTTTGTAAAGTTTTACCCAGACCCATTTCATCTGCTAATATACCACCAAAATCACATTTATAAATATTGTATAACCATTTAACACCTATTTTTTGATAACTTCTAAGTAACTCATCTTCTTTTTTAGTAAATTCAACATCCACATTTTTATATTCATTAAATTTAGTAATAAAATTATCAAACAAATTATCTGTTTTAATTATATGATATCTTGAATCTCTTAAACTATCTAAATAAATAGCACGATATTTAGGTATTTCGCCACTTTCACTATCAAGTTCTAAATCAGTTGTTAAAGATTCAAGTTCTTTTAAATTATCATCGTTTAAATTAACAATATCTCCATTTTTTAGTTTATAATAGCGTTTCTTTTTTCGCATACTATCAAGTAAATCCATTAATTCATTACTATTTACATTATCACTAGAAAATTCATAATGCATTATATTATCTTGGCCAATATGAAAAGATGATGTAACGCCTATCTTTTTAAAAATATTAATTGCTTTTAGTTTATCGGAAGTAAATACTTCATATTTATCTGTTAATTCATTTATTCTTGTTTCTAAGAATTCTCCTATTTTATCTATTTCATTTAAAATGATTTTTTTATTTTCAAATTGAAAACCACAACTTGCAAGTAAATTTATTCCTACTTGTTCATATTCATCATCACGTAATATAGTGTCACTTTTATCAAAATAGTTTATTTCATTACCATCATAATTTAGTTTATAGTTACAAGTAATATTATTATGATTTAAATCAAAATACATTTTAGCAACTGGTTCTTTAGAAACAATAATGTTACTAATAGCATTATCAATTACAATTTTATTTTTTACAATTGGTAATATTGAATGAGAAAATGCATCTAAATCATTTTCTTTAAATATTATTTTTTGAATACCTTGTTCACGAAACTCTCTTAGTAAAGACCGCATTTTTTTATTTAAATGAAAAATCTCTTTATCATTACTTACATATTCATAATCACTAGTAAAAGGTAAAAGGCTATTTACATCTTCAACATTAAATACATATTTATCTTCGTTTTTAGTTAAATTAACATTTATGGGAAATCCTTCTTTAACTCCATCAAGATAAGAATTATTATAAAGCATTCTTAATTTACCAAAATTATAGAAAAAACTCTTAGCATTGCTTTCATTTATTACAAAAGTTTTATTATTTTTAGCACAATTATAGTAAACAAATTCAATTAATTGTTGATCCAAATCACTAAAATAATGAATTTTCGGATTATAAATAAAGTTTTTACCAAAATCTACTTCGCCTTTATCTGATAAATAAACTGCAAAAAAAGTATTCGATTTATTATTTAAAGAATAGAACTTTGTCGTACCTATTTTTAATTTTATTCCATGTTCATATCCATCATTAACAATTTCTGTTTCTAAAAACACTTGCTTTTTTACTTGGGAATTTTTTTCGCTAGTATAACTTTTAAATAATTTCTTTGATTCACTCATTATTTCTTCTTCACTTTTTATTTTAAATATCTTTTTGCGAAATTTAAATAATATTGCTGCTAAATGAACACAAGAGTGATGATTTTCAAAATCCCGACATGAACAATAGGTTCTAAAATTTCCTTGAGGCATTTTTATAATTCGAACTCTATGATAAGTAAATCTATCTTCGACACTAAAGTCATATGAACTATCATAACCAAAATAGTTTTTATATTCAAAAAGATCAAATCGATAATTTTGTCCATTAATATAATCTTTTTCTGTAACATATTTTTTAATTAATTCTACTTCTTCATCTAAAAGCATTAAAATCACCGCCAGTTAATATATTAACATCTTTATAACTATAAGACAATATTGTTTTTTACATTTCCAATCACATAACCATCTTTTACTTCCGTAACTTTAATTTTTACAATATCATTATGTTTTAATTTCTGATAAACAACTATTTTTAAATAATTACTAGAAAAACCAATGCTTTTATTATCCCTTACTTCTTCTACTAACATATCTATTTCTTTATTTAAAAACATTTTAGCATAATTATTTTCTAAAGCATTACTTAATGAAATTAATTGCTGACTTCTTACTTTTTTTATTTTAGAGTCTACTTGGGGCATATTACTACTTTTAGTACCTGTTCTTAAAGAATATGGAAACACATGAATTTTACCAAATTTAATCTTTTGACAAAAGTTTAATACACACTTAAATAATTCATCTGTTTCATATGGATGCCCTACTATTATGTCAGTTGTTATATTTATATTTGGTCTTATATTTCTTATTTCTTTTATTTTGTTTTCATAATAACTTAAATCATATTTACGATTCATTACCTTAAGTATTTCATCACTACCACTTTGAAGTGGTATATGTAAATGATTACAGAACTTATCATTATTCTTTAACATATTCATAAATTTAGCATTTAATTCGGTTATTTCGACACTAGATAATCTTATTCTTTTTAAATTATCAAATTTACTTATTTCGTTTATAATATCGATAAAATCTTTACCTGAATCACTATAAGCACCAGTATGAATACCAGTTAAAACTATTTCTTTATGACCATTATCTACCAAATTTTTGATTTCCGAAATTACATCATAATAGTTTTTACTTCTTTGTTTGCCTCTTGTAAAAGGGATAATACAATAACTACAAAAATTATCACAACCATCTTCGATTTTAACAAATGCTCTTGTATGAGTATTAAATTCTGTAACACACATTTTATCAAATTCAACATTACGATTTTTATCTAAATGAATGATTCTTTTTTTACTTTTTAAATATTCTTGTAAATAAACTGGAATCTTACTTTTATTTTTAGTTCCAAGTAAGATATCAATATTCATATTTTTATAAGTATCAGGATTATTTTCACTTGAACAACCACATACTATCAAGATTGCATCTTTATTTTCTTTTTTAATACCATTAATCATTTTTCTACTTTTAGCATCAGCATTATTTGTAACACTACAAGTATTAACAATGACAATATCAGTTATTTCATCTGTGTTAGAAAAAATAAAACCATCTTTTTTCAATGATTCTATTATGTATTCACTTTCATAACTATTAACTTTGCAACCTAATGTTATTACTTTAAATTTCATTATACTCCCAACCCCAACTGTAAGTTTTTCAGTGCTTCTAAGAAAGCTTCTTCTTTTTCATAACTAAATATTTTCTCACTAACAAAACTTTTATCTTCATCGATTTCTTCTAAAACGCTATAATCATTCTCTTTCGGTGATAAACTTACCTTTTTAATAATTAAATCATCAACTACTTCTTCACGTTCGTATTTAATATTATTTTGTTTACATTTCTTCAATAATTCATCATAACTGATTATGGCTTTTTCTTCTTGTTCATCTTCATATTTAGTTAATTCAACATTCGTTGTTTTTTCTTTTTTCTCAATTTCTTTTGTAATTGTCTTTAAATCTATTAAAGCATCTTTTTCATCATCATAAAAATCTTCTTTTGTTTCTTCTTCAAATACATCTTCATTTACTCGTAAAAAATAAATTAAAGAGATGATTAAAACAATTAATAAGATAACTGCAAAAAAGAAAATTAAATCTACATAATTAAGTGTTTTTAAAAATCCTATTATATCATTAAATAAATTTGACATATTTATACTTCACCACAAACTTATCTTACCACTATATTGCATTATTGTTAATATCTAACTTAAACTTTACACTATAAATTTGTATATTTTTGTCAATTAATTTACAAAAATATACATTATTTTAAACTATTCCTTAAGTTTTCTAAAACATTCTTTGGTATTACTTTTAACAATTCATCATCGCTAGCATTTTTAATGCCATTAATTGTTTTAAATGTTTGCATTAATTTTTTCTTTCTCACACTACCAAGTCCTTTGACATCATCTAAAATACTTTTAATTGCTCCTTTACTTCTTAAAGTTCTGTGATAATTAATGGTAAATCGATGAACTTCATCTTGCATCTTTGTTAAATAATTAAATAAATTACCATTATCTTTAACATTTAATATTTGATAAGTATCTCCATCTACTAAATCATTTGTTTTATGCGTATCATTTTTCTTTAAACCAGTAACTTTAATATTTAACTTTAATTCATCTAATACTTGCTTACATGCATTTATTTGGTTAATACCACCATCAACAATTATTAAATCTGGTCTTTCGGTTTTTTCAAGTAACATTTTATAATACCTTCTATATATTACTTCTTTCATAGCATTAAAATCATCATTTTTATCAATACTTATTTTATATTTACGATATTCTTTTTTACATTCCTTACCATTTTTAAATACAACCATTGAAGATACCGTATAATCGCCGAATAAATTAGAATTATCAAATAAATCTATTCTTTCTAATTTTTCTAAATTCAGTAAATCCTTTAAATCATTATTTGCTTTAAACATTTTATCTTCATTATTAGTTATTAATTTTATTTTATTTTCTAAACTTATTTTAGCATTCAACTCTGCCATTTCAATTATTTTTTTCTTTTCACCTATTTTTGGTATTATTACTTTAGTTTTTAATAATTCACTTAAAACATCTGTATTAAAATCATTACTTACTAATATTTCTTTAGGTATTTCGTGTGTTTCATAAAATTTTAATAAATAATAATTTATTTCATCTATTTTATCGCTTATTACATAAAATATATCATTAAAATTACCTACAAGTTTACCATTACGAATAAACATAATAGTCATACTTATATAACCATTATTAAAATAATAATTTGCAACATCACGATTAATATAATCATGTAATTCAACTTTTTGTTTTTCATTAATTACTTCAATATATTCCAGTTCATTTTTAAGTTCACTTGCTTGTTCAAAATTAAGTTCTTTAATAAAGAAATCTATTTTATTTTTAATTTTATCTTTAATTATTTTATCATTTCCTCGTAAGAATGCTAAGATTTCTGTTTCCATAGCCATTAGTTTTTCTTGATCTACTTTTTTCTCACAATAACCTAAACATTCGTTGATGTGATAGTATAAACAGACATTTTTAGGCATTGTATTACATTTTTTTAAAGGATATAAACGATTTATTAATTTTACTATTCTTCTTGCTGCATAAGCATTAGGATAAGGACCAAAAATAATTTTATTATCTTTTTTCTTAATGTGTAAATATCTACTTACTTTTAAAATAGGATATGGTTTGCTAATATATTCAATATAAGGATAACTTTTATCATCACGAAGTAATATATTATATTTCGGATCATATTTTTTTATTAAATTCAGTTCTAAAATAAATGCTTCTAATTCACTACCAGCGACAATAATCTCAAAATCAACTATTTCGCTCACTAAAATACCAGTTTTACCAGTATGAATTTTATTAAAATAACTATTTACTCTTTTTTTTAAATTTTTGGCTTTACCTACATATATAATAATATTATACTTATTTTTCATTAAATAACAACCAGGTAATTCCGGAATTAATTTTAATTTTTCTTTCATAATAATCACTAGTTATATTATAAAGGTAAAAGATAAAAAATTATACAAAAAGTTTATTTATATACTATTTTCTTTAATAAGTATATTTTTACCCAATAAAAGTTTTATTAATAACATTACTAATAATTGTCGATGAATCTTCGATTAGTTTATTCACATAAGGAGTCGTATAGATATTATTACTTTCCTCTAATATAAAAGGTATACCAATTATTAATACTGGAATATTAAATGTTTTACTATTAATTTCTTTAACGTTTTTTAATGAATTTTTAGGAATCATTCCCGCATCACTTACTTCAATTAATCTTCCTAAATAGTCAGGATTACTAGTAGCTAGTGAATCAATAATAATTATAATATTTGGTTTTACTTTATTAACTACTAACTCTATTAAATCAAAAGAATTTATGCCAGTCTTATTTGTTACTTCTGGATTAAACAAAGAAATTTTAGGTAATGTTAAAAAATCATTATATTGATTAGTAGCAATTATTTTATTTGTAGAAGCAGATCCTAATCTATCCGGTGCAATTGAAGAATTACCAAGACCAACAATTAACGAAACATTACATTTATATAATTTTAAAAAATAATTTAAAATTTTACTCAACTCTTTTTCTAAAACTTTTGGTTTTTCATTAATTATATTATCATCAAAATGAATACTAAAATATTCTCCTTTATCTCGTTTTAATTTTTTTGCTAAACCCTCATCGATATTAAAATGATTAACAATTAAATTATTCCCTTTTTTACTATCAATTTTTTCTCCATTATTCTCATAAGATTCTTTATAATCCATTATTGCTTTTTGTTTCATAAAATCACCACTTTTATTATTAACAAAAAATAAGTATTTATTTAATAAACAAATACTTATAAATTTCTAAATAATTACTTACTTCAATTATTTTTACTTTTTCGCTTACTTTTTTTGGAATATCTAATAAATCATAATGATTACTTTTTGGTATAAATACTATTTCTAAGTTGTCATTGTAAGCTGCAATAATTTTTTCTTTTATTCCTGCAACTTTTAGAATTTCTCCTTTAATGGACATTTCTCCAGTAAATCCAATTTTATTATCTATTTTATGTTCTAATAGTGCTGATAATAAGGATGAAGTTATGGCAATTCCACCACTACCACCATCTTTTAGAACACTTATATTATTAAAATGAATATGAATATCTTTATTTTTCCATCCGTTTTCTTTTAACTTAAATTCTTTTTTCATACTTTTTAAATAAGTTAATGATACATCAATACATTCTTTAACAGATGTTTCAATATTACCTGTTGTAATTAATTTATTTTCTCCATCAATTATCGAACATTCAATTTTTAAAACATTTCCACCCATAAGAGTACATCCAAGAGCATTAATAACACCAATTTCTTCAAGTTTTTCATTTACATTTTCATATTTAGGTACACCTAAAATTTTTGTTAAATCTATTTTTTTGCTCATGGTTTTTTTAATAATTAATTTGCGTACTAAACTATCTAATATGCGATTTAATTCTCGAACCCCAAATTCACAAGTATAATCATTAATAATTTGATTAATCGTTCCATCATTTATAATTATATCTTTTACGTTATAATTTTCATAAATAGTTGGTAATAAATATTTTTTGGCAATATCTACTTTTTCAAATATTGTATAACTATTAATATTAATTATTTCTAAACGATCTCTTAAAACTGATGGTATATAATCACTATTATTAGCAGTTAAGATAAATAATGAGTTAGATAAATCAAATTCTATATCTAAATAATTATCGATAAAATGTTTATTTTGTTCTTTATCTAAAATATCAAGTAAGGTACTTGCTGGATCGCCTTTATAATCTTTAATCATTTTATCTACTTCATCAATTAGTATTAAAGGATTATTCGCATTACACTTTCTTATGCCACTTATTATTTTACCAGGATATGAACCTAAATATGTTTTACGGTGACCAATTAATTCTGCTGAATCATTTAAACCACCAACACTTATTTTAAAATATTTACGATTAAGAGAACTAGCAATTGATTTAGCGAGTGTCGTTTTACCAACTCCTGGAGGTCCTACTAAACAAATAATTGGACTATTAAGATTTTTATTTCTTTTTTTCATTTGAATATATTCTATTACTCTTGTTTTAACATTTTCTAAACCATAATGAGTAGAGTTTAACTTTTCTTTAATTATCTTTATATCTTGTTCTTCTTCACTTTTTTTATTCCATGGTAAATCTAAAACCGTTTCTAAGAAATTTCTAATTAAACCAATTTCTGATGAATTATCGCTCAAATATTCTAATTTCTTTATATCATTTGTTAATTTTTGTTTAATTTCACTATCTAATTCTAAATTATTTAATCTTTCATAATAATTTAAAATCTCTTTTTCTTTTTCATTATTGTTTCCAAGTTCTTCATTAATAACTTTTATTTTCTCTTTTAAAATAAATTCTTTTTGGTTATTTTCAAAATTATTTCGAACTTTTTCATCAATTGATTCTTCTATTTTATTTATTTCAATTTCAACACTTAAATCATCAATTAATTTTTTACTACGAGTAATCGGATTTATTTCTTGCATATAAAATAATTTTTTTGATAAATTAAGAGGTATAAAAGAAGTTATAATATCAGATATTTTATCAAGTGAATTATCTTCATCAATCAACGTTAAAATACTATTAGAAACTTGATTATTATTTTTGATATATGTTTTTATTAATTCTCGTAATTTTCTTTTAACTGCTAATTCTTCAATATTATTTAATTTTGGTAATTCTAAATCATTGGTAGTAGCTTTTAAAATACCTTTTAATTTATCATATTTGCCATATTTTTCGACATATGTTCTTTTTATTCCTTTTATTACTACTCTAACATTATCATTAGATAATTTTATTACTGTTTTTAAATTACCTATTACACCGATATTAGGTAGATCACTAACTAAAGGTTTTGCTTCCATTACATCTATTGGTGCTACTACAAGTATTTCATTATTATGATTTTTAGTAGCTAAATTTATTATTTTCTTAGATATTTCATTACTAAGTTCAAGTTTAACTTCTTGGTTAGGAAAAAGAACTAATTTTTTTAATATTAATACTGGGTATTTAGTCATAGTTCTTCCCTCCCATAAACATATTTCTTATTATAAAGGATTATTTAATTTTCACAATAGTTTAGACACTTATTTACACAACAAATTTTAACAATTTGATAATATATTTACATAATTAGTTAATTATCGATAACAAAAAGTTGTAATTAGTTTAATAATTACAACAAATTTATAAAATTATTTTTATTCTTTATGACACATTAAAAAATTTAGAATTTTTATTATTCTAAATTTTTTATAAACTTTTTTATTCTTGAACTATTTCTTGTTGATTTAATTCTTCTTTAAATTCATTATTATCCAAAGAAGGATTTTCTTCTTTTGTTTCTTCTAAAGCATTATTACTTATTGGTTCAATCATCATAAGGTCTAATGTTTCAGGTACATCTATAGGTGTAGGTGTAGTTTCAAAAATAAACACACTAACAATTAAATCTGGATATGTTTTAACAACTTTATATTTTCCTGCTATCCGTGCAATAGGATTATCTTTGTTAAAATTCTCATTAGTTACAAATTCACTGGTTTCTTTATCATATACAAAATATTCTGTTGTTCCTTCTTCTCCAGGATCTACAACTACTGCACCTACATACTTGTAATCGCTTCCAGATACTACAAAATCATCATTTAATCTAATCTTGTACTGATAAACTTCTAAAAAAATTTCTGTAATAATACCATCTTCGATTAAAACAATATTATACATTCCATCCTTAGTTAATTTAAATTCAGTAAATGTTTCAGTTTCAACTTTTAATGGATTAAGTACTTCATTATAAACTGTTTCTGATTTTCCACTTGAATCCAGAGGAGTTAATACTTGTTCATAAATTTTCACCAGAAATGTATCAGTTTTAGGTGTTACCCTAACTCTTGTTTCATTTACATATGCTCTTTGTAAAGTACTATAATCACCAAGTACTTGAATTAATTCATGAGCATTATTAAATTCTAATTTAATTTTGCTTTCGTTACCAGCTTTATCTGTTGAAACATAAGTATAAGTTTTATCTAATTCAAAATGAACTAAATCAACATCTATTGCTTCTGATGAATCATCGATTAACATATAATTTTTTTCTAAATTAGTATCTTCACCAAATATGATTTTGTCATTTAGATTAGGCATTACTATTAAATCAGATGTAATTATCTTATCATAGTACTTGATTGTAGGTGCTGTCTTATCAATCGTAAATGTTAAAGTTGTTTCATTATAATACGTATCTTTGACTACTAAATTATAAATTCCCTCATCACTTACTACTGAATTATTTAGAAATTCTAAAGTGTTTAATTCTACTATTAATCCTTCTGCGTCTTCTACATTAATTGTTACATCAGTATTATAGTATTTACCATCACTCACACCAGTAATTACAAACTCGCGATTATTTCCGACAATAAGATTAACTGCATCGATACGTTTTTGAAATCTTTCTTTGACTGATTCGTATACAACAGTATCTAGTAATGCAACTAAACTATCACGATTTCTTCTTGCACTTAACATTGTATCTTTATCTTTAACTTCTTTTGCTTCTTCTTCAAGTTTTTTTATTTCATCATCGATATTAATACAATTTAGAATATTTTCAAGTTCTGTTTGTAGATTAGTTTTAGTACTACCATTTTTAAGTTTACTTACACTTAAAGATGCTTTAGTATAGTCATCCATTAATAGAGATTCCTTTGCCAATTCTACTAACTTAGTTGCTTTACTTGCACTTTCATAAGTAACTTTTTTAATTGGTACTACTATGTCACTCCTTTCTGGTTCTTTTACATCAGATTTATCATCTGACTTTTCGGTTTGTTTATTCTTATCTTCATCTAGTTTATTATTTTTATTATTATTTACTATAACAATAGCAATAATTAAACCGATCATGACAAAAAATAAAATACCTATAATAATATTTTTCTTTTTTTCATCTTCCATTTTTTACCTCCCAAATATTATCTAATTAAATTATAGTTGGTTATTTCTCGGTTGTCTATATTGTTTACACTTAAAATGTAAATCAATTATATTTATTTTCTACATAAACTATTAATAGGTGGTTATAATGTTTGGTACAAGTGCTGTGACCGGTGGTTTAACAATCGGTAAAGTTGTCGGTGGTATTTCGAAATCTTTAGGTATTATTAATCAGTTAATTCCTCTTTATCGTGAAACTAAACCAATGATTGGTAATCTTCGTAGTGCATTTAGTTTAATTAAAGAATTTAAAAATTCTGGAAATACTGCAAAAACAAATAATAAAATAACTAACATAACAAATAATTCAAACAATATAAAAAGTACTAATAATTCTAGTACTTTTAAGGAAATTAATAGTAATAAACCAGTATTTTTTGTTTAAATTTAGTTTGCTACTATTTCATTTTTTTATTTATTTCAGTTGTATTTTCGTATATACCTAAAATAACTAAAGAAAATTCAAATGCTATTCTTGCTATAAGATTACCAAAGATTAAATACCCTAAGAATCCTAAGAAACTATAAGATATTAGAGAAAATGATGATAATGTTATAAAAATAGCAGTAACAATATAGCCTATTTTTAATATAGAACTTATTAGCATTTTTTTAAATTTAACAAAATCATATAATTTTGCCATAAATCCTTTATATTGCTTTTTATTATTATCCGAAAAAATAGTAAAATAAAGGGCAATACCACCTACAATTGCTACAACAATTGATATTATAGTCCATACAAAACTTGTACTCATTGAAGAAGTTGGAAGACTATAATCATAAAAATCATACATAAACAAAAAACTCCTTTCTTTATAATTATAGAATATCATAATTTTTCATATTTATAAACTTTTTTCT
>CAZYXO010000008.1:4888-22522 GCA_964651315.1 uncultured Muribaculaceae bacterium | reverse complement strand
AATTTATGCAGTATGGGCAGAAGATAATAATGGACCAGAAGGAAAACCTGATGATATTGAAGATTACTTAGAGTATTCTATAACATATGATATTAATGGTGGAACAGGTAGTGTACCAACAGATCCAAATATTTATCCTGCAACTACTGAAGTAACATTAAAAACTACTCCAGTTCCAACAAAAACTGATGCAAAATACTTAGGTTGGACAAAAACAGCAACTGATGTATTTACTGAAGCACCAGCAAATGGTACATTAATTACAAAAATTAAAATTGATGGTAATACAACAGTTTATGCTGGATATGCTGAAGATACAAATGAAAATGGAATAGTAGATTATGATGAATACTATAAAGTTACATTTAGATCAACATGTTCTCAAGATTATAAACTAGAAAAAGTATTATATAGAAGTACAATTACTTTACCAACTATTACACCTTCAGAAGGATGGACAATAACTGGTTGGTATAAAGAAAATACTTTTAAAAATAGTTGGAATTTTACAACTGATGAAGTATTAGAAGAAACAATTATTTATGGAAAATGTGAAGCCGATGCTTATACAATTACATACGATTTAAATAACGAAGAATTAGTAAATGGACATACAAATAATACAAAAACAACATATAAAGTAACTGATGAAGATTATACTTTAATTGATGCATCAAGTGATTCACATGATTTCCAAGGTTGGTATACAAATACAACATTTGAAACTAAAGTAACAACATTAACTAAAGGAAGTACAGGAAATAAAACATATTATGCAAGATGGACAATCAAAACATTTGATGTTAAATTCTGTAATACTGATGGAAGTTGTGCAAAAGAAGAAGTAGAATATGGAGATTCGGTAACAGCACCAGAAATTATTGAAAAAGAAGGAAATACTTGCGTTTGGGATCCAACAAAAGATTTAACTTCAATAACAAGCGATTTAACAGTTAATACAGTTTGTACAAAAAATAAATATACATTAACAGTAAATCCAAATGGTGGAAAGTATGAAAATACTACAGCAAATACAATTTATAATAATGTAGAATATCAATCAACTAAGAAAATTGAAAATCCAACAAGAGATGGATATACATTTACTGGATGGACAATAAGTAATACTAAAACAACATATAATACAACAACAAAAGAAATTACAATGGGTTCTACAAATACAACATTAGCAGCAAAATGGAGTGCTAATACATATAAATTAACAATTACTTATGTTTATGCCGATACATTAAAAGAAATATCAACTTATACAGAAGATGTAAAAACTGATGAAACTTATAGTGTTACTTCACCAATTGTAGTTGGTCATAAACCAGATATAGAAACAGTTACTGGAACAATGCCTGCCGGTAATAAAGAAGTAACTGTAAAATATTCTAAAGAAAAATATACATATACTGTACAATTCTATTTTGATGATGTATTAGATGAAGATACTTATACAAATAAAGCCGATTATGGAAGTGCAGTTAATTATGAACCTGCTGTAATAGAAAACTATCGTTTAATAAAAATTGAACCAGAAAGTTTAACAATAGATGCCGATGAAAGCAAAAATATAATCAAAGTATATTATGCTAAAACATATGCTAATATTGAAACTGAAGTTAGTTCAGTAATAACAAGAGGAACTAGTACGATAAGTGGAAATGTAGCAGAATACAATGATATTATTACTTATAAAGTAGAAATAAAAAATACTGGTGATGGTAAAGGTAATATCAATGTAAGAGATTTAGAATTATTAAAATCACTTGCAAATGGAAATGTTACATTAGTAACTGAAGGTATGAGTGCCGAAGATATTAATAGGGCTAATGAATTATTAAGTAGCGATGGATTAGATGTTGTAATCGATTCTAATCAAACATTTACATTAACATTTAAGGTAAAAGTAACAGCACAAGTAGCAGAAACTATTGAAAGTCAAGTTACATATTCAGTAAATGATGTTGAACAAGAAGCATTAGCAAAGAATATTATTAAAGTAGAAAAAACTATTTCGCTAATCGAAAGAAGTGAACAAGGTAAAAATATTACTTTAGTATTAGATGTTTCAAAGAGTATGTCTGACTATAATAGTGGTGGAAGTCCAGCAAAATTCAATAGCATGAAAAATGCTGCAAAAACATTTATTGATACAGTATTCCCTAATGGAGATACAAGTGGTAGTACAAAATTATGTTTAATCACATTCCCTAATTCAAATAGAGGGTCTGATTTAAAAGGTTGCACAGATGGTAATAATGCTAAAACAGCAGCAGAATTAAAAACAATAGTCACTAATTTAACAAGTGGTTCAGGAACACCATATACTGCAGCATTTAATAGAATTAATACTGTATTAACTGATATGAAAACAAGAAATACAGCAAATGATAATGTCGTAGTATTCTTAAGTGATGGAGAACCAAATTGTAGTCAAAATTGTTCATGGTTAAATAATGATACAAACGACTATATTGATACTGCAAATACTTTAAAGAGTAATGGAACAACAATATATACAATTGGATTTGAAGTTGATACAACAACATTATCTGATTTAGCAACAACACCAGATTATTATTATCCAGCATCTACGACAAATATATCAGAAACATTTGCTAATATTGCTAAAGACATCATTGACACAACAAATAAACAAACAGAAAAAGGTGTAGCAGAAATAAGTTCAAATATTGATACGACTAAAAAAGTAATATTTGAAATAATTCATGAAAATGAAACAAACGAAATAGTAACCTTTAACAATGTTAATGAAGCAATATCTGCAGGATATTTAAAAGTAGAAGATGAAAAATATAAAATCAATGCTTTGAAATTTTTGAAAGGTGATTCTATAGTATTTACATATTATAAATAATACAAAAAAATATAAAAGAAGCCCCTTTATAAGGCTTCTTTTATAGATATTATATTATGAATAATTATTTGTAGAAAAAAATATAATATGTTATAATGAAGTTGGTGATAAAATGGCTTATATTAGATATAAAGAAGTTACAAAACATTTTAACTTTAAAAAATCAGTTAATATTAAAGATTTACCTCAATATGCAATTGATTATGTTTATGAAAATGAAACATTAATTGCAGGATATCATGTAGGTAGAGATTATGGGATATTTACTGATAAAAAAATAGTATTGTTTGATAATTCAATTTCTATACAACCAAGAAAAGAAATAACAACAATACCTTATCGTTCAATATCAGCACATTCGATAATATTTAGAAGTAATAGTGCTGAAATATATTTATTATTGGATAGTGGTTATCCATTATTACTAAAATTTGTAAATATGAATGATAAAGATAAATTATTTCTTAGATTGATATTTAATACAATATCAGCAATAATATGTGGTGGAAGTCCTTCTAAGAAAACAATTGAACGGATTATAAATAAAGAAATGGAATTTAAAAAAATAGATGGGAGTGAAAGTAATGAGTAAAAACAAAAATGAAAAGAAAGTAATTGAAGCTGAAGTAGCAGAAGAAGAAACAGTAGCAGTAAAAGAAAAACCAGAAAAAAAGGCAAAAGATGAAAAAGGTACTGTTAAAAAAGTAATAAATGTTGTACTTTGGGTAATATTATTTGCTTGGATGGCAATTGTTTTAGTTGATTATTATAAAACTACAAAAGAAGAAAAACCAGTATTTTGCTTTATAAATAATAAAACTACAACATATGATGATGGAACAGTTGATAGTTGTATGGGATTAGGTTATAAAATTTATAACTATAATCGTAAAAGTTACAAAGCAATTCAATTTGGACCTTTTTGGATAAGTGAACATAATCCAGAAAAAGATAAATAAATAAAATGAGAACTAAATATTTGGATAATAATATTTAGTTTTTTAATATAAAAAGTAACAAATAACGTAAAAATAGAAATTTTTGAAAATAATTTGCTTGACAATGCATAAATTTGCGGTATAATCATATTGTTATGAAAAAGGAAAGAGATTTAGTTATCCACCCGATTGCTTAAAAGTGATGGGTTAATGCCTATTAAAATATGAAGTGTGAAGTAAAATATATTTTATTAAGGTGGATAAGTTAAGTTTATTCATCTTTTTATATAATAATGTATTTGGAGGTGCATTTATATAGCAAATAATAACAAAAACGATTTACCAATTAATAATGAAATCAGAGTTTCGGAAATGATGGTAATCGGACCTAATGGAGAGCAAATGGGTGTAAAAAAATTAGAGGATGCGAAAACACTTGCTAATTATGCAGGACTTGATCTTGTACTAATTAATGGTACAGGTAATCCATGTGTAGCAAAAATAATGGATTATAATAAGTATCGTTATGAAAAACAAAAAAAGATTAAGGAAGCACAAAAGAAACAAAGAGAAACAAATAAAGATGTTAAAGAATATCGTTTATCTGTTACTATTGATATTCATGACTTTAATACAAGAGTTAAAAATGCTCGTGAGTATTTAGAAAAAGGTCATAAAATCAAAGGATTTATTAAATTCAAAGGAAGACAAATGGCTCATCCTGAATTAGGTAAAGAAGTATTATTAAAATTTGCCGATGCATTAAGTGAAGTTTCAGTGATTGAAAGTGATACAAAAATGGAAGGTCGTCAAATGTATATAATCTTAACTCCAAAAAAATAGAAGAAAGAAGGAAAAAATATGGCAAAGTGTAAACAAAAAACACATAAAGCTAGTAGTAAAGTTTTTAATAAGAAAAAAAATGGAACATTAACATTTAAACTTGGAAATGGAAATCATAAAACAAGTAAAGATAGTTCAAAACAAGTTAGACAAAGAAGAAATAAAGGTGTCTTAGCAAAAGGAGTAAGTAGCAGAATCAAATCTGTTATTTAAGAAGGGTAGGTTAATAATATGACAAGAGTTAAAGGCGGTACAGTCTCAAAAACTAGAAGAAGAAAAGTATTAAAAGCTGCTAAAGGATATTTTGGTAGTAAACATAGACTATATAAAACAGCACAAGAACAAACATTTCATAGTGGAGCATATGCATACCGTGATCGTAAAGTAAATAAAAGAAACTTTAGAAAACTATGGATTACAAGAATAAATGCAGCATGTCGTGAAAATGAAATAAGTTATTCAAAATTCATTAATGGTTTAAATGTTGCTGGAGTAACAATAAATCGTAAAATGTTATCAGAATTAGCAATTGAAAATCCAACAATGTTTAAAGAATTAGTAAGTATTGCTAAGGGTGAAAAAAAATTAACTAATACTGTTAAAAAAACTGTTGAAAAAGAACAAACAACAGAAGTAAAAGTTGAAAAAATTGAAACTAAGGCAGAAACAAAAAAAGAAGTAAAGGTTGATTTAACTACAAAAAATCTAACTGAGTTAAAAGCACTTGCAAAAGAAAAAGGTGTTAAAGGCTTTAGTACAATGAAGAAAGATGAATTATTAGAAAATTTAAAATAATTATGATAAACACTTTAAAATATGAAGTGTTTTTTTATTTGTAAATATTTCACAAAATACTCACAAATAAATTGAATTAGTAGTTTATTTATGTTATTGTATTATTGGCAACATAAAATATTAAATGTTGTTAATAATTAAATTAAGAAGTGAGATAATTATGTTTATAATAAATATTGTGTATTATATTTTATTTATAACTATAGCGTTATATGGTATTTATTTTGCAATAACAGGTCTTTTTGCATTTAAAAAAGAAGTAGAAGATAAAGAATTAGTTAAGAAAGAAAACTATTTCTCTATTTTAATTGCAGCAAGAAATGAAGAAAAAGTAATAGCTAATTTAATAAAAAGTTTACAAGATTTAAATTATAATAAAGATAAATATGAAATAAATATAATAGTTAATAATTGTACAGATGATACAAGTAAAATAGCAAAGAAATTAAAAGCAAATGTTTATCAATGTAAAAATAAAATAACTTGTAAAGGCGATGCAATAAAAGAAGCATTAAGTGTATTTAATGATAAAAAAATAGATGCATATGTAATATTTGATGCTGATAATATTGTTCATAAGGATTTTTTACTAGAAATGAATAAATCGATTAACTGTGGTTTTAAAGTAGCCCAAGGATTTAGAGATACAAAAAATGTTAGTGATAATTGGCTAACAGGATCTTATGCATTATTTTATTATATTCAAAACTTTTTCTTTAATAAATCAAGAAAATTAATGAATTTATCAGCATCTATTAATGGAACAGGATTTATGTTTAAAAAAAGTGTAATAGATGATATAGGATTTAATACTCATACAATAACTGAAGATGTAGAATTTACTGGAATATGTGCGATAAATAAAATAAAAGTAGATTTTGTCGAAAAAGCGATTACATATGATGAACAACCAACTAGTTTTAGAGTATCTTGGAATCAAAGAGTACGATGGTCTAAAGGGAATTTACAATGTTTTAAACTATATTTTAAAGATTTAGTGAAACATTTATTTAAAGATAAAAATCTGAGTTGTTTAGATATGATTCTAAATTATTTTACACCGATAATTCAAATAATATCTTTTCTAACATTTGGAATCTTATTTACTTATAAAATATTTAATATGCCAACATATGATATTTTATCAACATTCTTAGCAAGTGATTACTTACCAATGATTATTATGTATGTTATGGGATTATTTGTATCTTTATATGTACTTCTTTATTACAATAAAAGAATTGATAAAATGCTAAGTGCGTTCTTCTTATTTACGTTATTTATTTTATCGTGGATACCAATTAATATTGTTTGTGTCTTAAAAAAAGATATAAAATGGGATCATATTGAACATAATAAAAACATAAAAATAGGAGAAATAGAGTAAAAGTTGGGGAAAATCAACTTTTTTTCATTATAATATTTCTTTTTCTTGCTGAATTGGAATTGTTTTTGTATAATGATATTAGCATAGGAGAGAAATATGAGAAGGATAATAGCTAGTTTAGATTTTGGATCAAATGAATTAAAACTTGTTGTAGCTGAAATTGTTAAGAAAAAGCTTAATGTTTTAAGTGCAGTTGCTGTTCCTTCGAAGGGAATTAAAAAGGGATATATCAAGGATATTGAAATGACTACTAAGTCTTTAAAAGATTTATTTATGCGAGTTAATAATGAACTTGAAGTTAATATTGATAAAGTAATTGTAAATGTGCCAGCAAATTATACAGAAATGACACTAGCAAGAGGTAGTGTTAAAATAGATGAAGAAACAAAAGTTGTTAAAAATAACGATATAATAGATGCGATGAATAAAGCAGTTGATAAAGTTATTCCAGAAAATTTATATGTTGTAAGTGTAATGCCGACAAGTTATTTAATAAATGGCGAAACAGTTGTTAAGAATCCGATTAATATGGTTGCAAGTAGCCTAACAGTTAAATCAGTTATTGTTACAGTTCCGAAAACGGAATTAAATAATATTAAAACTTGTTTAGAAAATGTTGATGTGACACCAATTGATTATATAATAAGTCCTATAGCAGACTATTATGAATGTAAATGTGAAAAAACAATTAATGATATTGGAGCAGTAATAAATATAGGAGAAGAAACAACAAATATCAGTATATTTAATCATGGTGTTTTAACTAATTTAGAAGTACTTGATGTTGGAGGACTTAATATTGATAATGATATAGCATTTATTTATAAAGTTTCCAGAAATGATGCAAGATTCTTAAAAGAAAATTTAGGAAATGCAACTACTAAGTTTGCAAGTAATAATGAAACTGAAGTAGTAACAGATAGAGTTGGTCAAACTTTATCGATAAATCAATACGAAATTAGTGAAATTATTGAAAGTAGGTTAGCAGATTTAATAAATTTGATAAAAAAACAAATAAATCTCTTAACAAAAAAAGAAATAAGTTATATAATGGTTTTAGGTGGTGTATCTGAATTAACAGATTTTAACTTGTTAATTGAAGATAAATTTGGTAATATATCTAATGTAAGTAATGTTTCCGAATTAGGAGTAAGAAATAATAAGTTTAGTACTTGCATGGGAATGATTAAATATTATAATAATAAAATGAAATTAAAAAATATAGATTTTTCAATTTTAAGTATTGAAGAACAAGAATTACTGGGGAGCGCGAATAGAAAAGTCAATATCAAAGAAAATTCGATACTTGGTAAAATATTTGGATATTTTTTTGATAATTAAGGAGAGTGGAGATTATGAATGGTTTACAAATTAATCAAATAGCAAAAATCAAAGTTGTTGGTGTTGGTGGCGGTGGCTGCAATGCAGTTAATAGAATGATTGAAGAAGGCGTTAAGGGCGTTGAATTTATCGTTGCTAATACAGATTTGCAAGTATTAAATGTTTCAAAGGCAGATATAAAATTGCAAATAGGAGCAAGTATTACTGATGGACTTGGTGCTGGGGCTAATCCAGAGATTGGTAGAGAAGCCGCACTTGAAAGTAAAAAAGAAATTGAACAAGTTCTAAGTGGTGCTGATATGGTTTTCATTGCTTGTGGAATGGGTGGTGGAACTGGTACTGGTGCTGCACCAATAGTAGCAGAAATCGCTCAAAACTTAGGAGCACTTACTGTTGGTATTGTTACAAAACCTTTCCGTTTTGAAGGTAAAAAAAGAATGGAAAATGCTCTTGTTGGTTTAGAAGAATTAAAAAAACATGTCGATACATTAATTGTAATTCCAAATGATAAATTAAGAGATTTGATCGACAAGACTACAAGTTTTGAAGATGCATTTAAAGAAGTAGATAATGTACTTCATCGTGGAGTTCAATCAATAAGTGATTTAATAGCAGTAACAGGTATCATAAACCTTGACTTTGCAGATGTTAAAACAGTAATGCAAAAAAGTGGTAGTGCAATAATTGGTATTGGTTGTGATGATGGTGAAAATAGAGCCATTGAAGCAGCACGTCAAGCAGTTGCAAATTCACTTTTAGAAGCAACAATAGATGGAGCAACAAATGCCATAGTAAACGTTACTGGTGGTAAGAACTTAACGTTATTCGAAATTGAAGATGCAGTTGAAACAGTTAGAGAAGCAGCTAATAATGATGTTAATATCATCTTTGGTGCTATTAAAAATGATACTCTTAATGATGCAGTTATTGTTACAGTAATTGCCACAGGATTTGAAGATAATGGCAAAGTAGAAGATGAATTATTCACAGATGAAAAAGTAATGCCAAGAAGAAGAGTTGTTGAGGATGAAGATGATATCAATATCCCACCATTCTTAAGAAATAGAGATAATTTCTAATAAAATTAATAAGTGGTACAAATTTAAAGTGCCATTTTAATTTTGTACAAAATATTTATCTTTTTTTAGAAAAAAAGATAAGAGATAAAAATCTTTTATATTTTTCTACAGAAAAATATGTTGATTTTTTTGATTCTCTATTGTATAATAAAAATAGAGGTGAAATAAAATGATTAAAAGAGAAAAATATTTATCTACTATTAGGGGTTTTTATGAATCTGATTTAATTAAAGTTATTGTTGGTATAAGAAGATGTGGTAAATCGGTATTATTAAAACAAATTATGGGAGAATTAAAAGAAAAAGGTATAAAAGAAAAAAATATAATTTATATTAATTTTGAAGATGTAGAATATTCTTTTATTGAAAATTATTTAGATTTGAATAAATATATAAAAAGTAAAATTAAAGATGAAGAAAAATATTATTTGTTTTTCGATGAAATTCAAACACTTGATTTATGGGAAAAAACTATCAATTCTTTTAAATCAACTTTAAATGTTTCGATTTTTATTACTGGTTCTAATTCTAAATTATTATCAGGTGAATTAGCTACTTTATTATCTGGAAGATATGTTTCATTTAAAATGGCACCTTTTAGTTTCAAAGAATTAGTTACTTTAAAAAATATAACTGATAAAAATGATTTGTTAGATGCTTTTAATGATTATTTATTGTGGGGCGGAATGCCACAAAGGTTTGAATTTGATACAGTAGATAAAGTAAAAATATATTTATCCGATGTTTTTGATGCAATTGTTATTAAGGATATTGTAAAAAGATATAAAATATCTAATGTTAAACTTTTTGAACGGGTTATAGAATTTTTAGTAACTAATCCTTCACAAGTATTTTCTCCCAAAAATATGCTTAATGAATTCAATAAAGAAGATATACCTGTATCTTCGAGAACAGTTTATGAATGTTTGGATTATGCAGAATCATCTTTATTAATGTCTAAAATATCTGAATATGACATTCGAGGTAAAAGAATGCTTTCGCGAAAAGATAAATATTATTTAACAGATTTAGGTATTGGACAAATTCTGAATAGTAATAAGAAATTGCAATTGGGGGCTTATTTAGAGAATGTTGTATACAATGATTTACTTTATAAAGGCTATACAGTAAGTATTGGAAATAATAATGGTAAAAAAATAGATTTTATTGCTACTAAATATGATAAAAAAATGTATATACAAGTATGTTATTCATTATCTGATGAAGCAACAATTGAAAGAGAATTTGGCGTTTATCAAAATATAGATGATAATTATCCAAAATATGTTATTTCTGCAGATGATAAATTCGATTTATCACGAGATGGAATAATTCATAAAAATATAATCGATTGGTTATTAGAAGAAGATTAAAAATATTAATAAAAAAGTATATATTAATTTATGTATTTTCTGTACAAATTTAAAGTGGTACTTTAAATTTGTACAGAAAAGTGTTATAATTAATTTGGAGATGAGATAATATGAGTAAATATATAAAGAGAACTATTGAAAATGATATAATTAATACTAGCAAACAATTTCCATTAATAATGATAACTGGTCCAAGACAAGTAGGTAAAACAACTCTTTTAGATCATATTAATCGGGAAAACAAGAAAATAAATCAAATTTGTTTTGATGATATTGATATAAGAAAAGATGCTTTAGAAGATCCAAAACAATTTTTAGAAAAATATAAAACACCTTTAATTATTGATGAGTTTCAGTATGTGCCTGATTTATTATCATATATAAAAATGATTGTTGATGAAAAAAGAATAGATAGTTTGTACAATAACACAGAAACATGTGGATTATATTATTTAACTGGCTCTCAAAATTTTCTTACAATGAAAAAAGTTCAAGAATCATTAGCAGGTAGAGTATGTATTGAAAGATTATATGGATTATCTACTAGAGAAATAAATGGAGACAAAGAAGAATTGTTTAATCCAAATATTGAAATATTAAAAAATAAAAAACCAACTAAAAGATTTGAAATAATGGATTTATACAAAAGAATTTTAAAAGGTAGTTTTCCCTATACATACAACATTGAACAAATAGATTTAACTAAATATTTTAAATCATATGTAAATACTTATTTAGAAAGAGATATTAAAGATATTGTAGGAGTAAAAGATGAAGTTAAATTTTTGAAATTTATGATATCAGTTGCTGCCAGAACTGGACAAGAATTAAATATAAATGAAATATGTAATGATGTAGAAATATCTAATCCAACCGGAAATAAGTGGTTATCAATTTTAAAAAATACTGGTTTAATATATTTATTAGAACCATTTATCTCTAATCCCATAAAAAGAGTAGTAAAACGACCTAAATTATATTTTATGGATACTGGTTTAGCTTGTCATTTATTAAACTATAAAGATGAAAAAACACTAGAAGCAAGTGCATATAGCGGAGCAATATTTGAAACTTATGTAATAAGTGAAATTATAAAAAATTATACAAATAATGGAATAGATCCAAAATTAAAAATAAATTATTATCGTGATAATCATAAAAATGAAATAGATTTAATAATTGAACAAGATAATATAATATATGGAATAGAAATAAAAAAATCTACAAACCCAGGAAAAGGTGCAATAAAGCACTTTCCGATTTTAAAAGAAATATCAAATAAAACAGTAGGTAATGGTATTGTATTATGCAATGCTAAAAAGATAGAACCCATAGATAATGAAAATTATATAGTTCCAATAGAGTATATATAAATGTGAATCACTATCCTAAAAGTATATATTAATTTATATACTTTTTATAATATTTATTTATAATTCGACATAAAAAACAATAATTAATAACTATAATGAATATGGTGGTTATATGATTGTATATGTAGATTTAGTATTTATTCTTAATTTTTCTTTTGATTTCTTATTACTATTAACAGTAAATATTGTATTAAAAAGAAATGTTAAATTAATAAAAATATTTTTAGGAGCATTATTTGGATCTTTATCAATATTCTTTTTATTTTTAGAATTAAATAGTTTAGAGTTATTTTTATTAAAAATAATCATAAGTATAATAATGACTTATATAGCATTTGATTTTAAAACATTAAAATATACAATAAATAATTTAACTTATTTATATATGATAAGTACAATATTAGGTGGTTTTCTCTATTACTTAAATTTAGAATTTAGTTCATCAAATAATGGTTTAATATTCGCATATAATGGACTTTCGATGAATTATATATTTTTATTAATAATAAGTCCGATAATCTTATATATTTATATTAAACAAACTAAAGAATTTAATACTAAATATAATTATTATTATCAAGTATATATTGAAATAAATGAAAAAAAGAAAATAAAAGTAAATGGATATTTAGATACTGGTAATAAACTCTTTGATCCAATAACTAATAAAAAAATAATTATTTTAAATAAAGATTTAATAAGAATAAAATATCCATTATATGTAGTAATAAATGGTGTTAATAATCAAACTTTACTTAAGTGTATGAAAATAAATTATATTGAAATAAATAAAATAAAATTTAAAAACTATTTAATTGGAGTTATGGATAATAATATTAATATTGATGGCATAGATTGTATATTACATAGTAGTATGTTAAATAAATTAGGTTAGAAAGAGGGAATATAATGTTTAAGAAGTTATTGTTGTTATTAAAATCGAAGTATAGTGAAGTATTTTTTGTAGGAGCAACAGATAAGTTACCACCACCATTATCAAAAGAATTAGAACTAGAATACTTAATTAAAAGTAAACAAGGAGATAAAGAAGCGCTTAATAAATTAATCGAACATAATTTACGTTTAGTTGTATTCTTAGCAAAGAAATATGAAAGTAGTGGTTATGATGTAGAAGATTTAGTTTCAATAGGTTCTATTGGATTAATAAAAGGAATTAAAACTTATAAAATAGATAAAAATATTAAATTAGCAACTTATGCATCACGTTGTGTAGTTAATGAAATATTAATGTTTTTGCGAAAAAATAAAAAAAGAAGAATAGAAGTTAGTTTTGAAGATGCACTTAATTATGATAGTGAAGGTAATGAACTTCATTTAGAAGATATATTAGGAACAGAAATAGATATCGTTCCAAAAGAATTTGAGAATATTCAGGATAAAGAACTTTTAAATAAAGAAATTAATAAATTGGTTGGTAGAGATAAAGAAATAATGGTTCTTAGATATGGTTTAAATAATAAAAAAGAATATACACAAAAAGAAGTTGCAGAACTATTAAATATTAGTCAAAGTTATATTTCCAGAATTGAAAAAAAGGTTATTAAGAAGTTAAAACAAACTTTAAAACTATAAGAAAATGTAAAAATTCTATACATTTTTTTATTTGGTTGATATAATAAAATTAAAGAGAGGTATTTGTTATGAAAGATTTTTATGTTAATTTTCTTCGAAACTTTGAAGTAAATGATAAGAAAGATACAATACAATTAAATTTTGCAGATGGAACAGTTGAAAAACATAAATTAAATAATCCAGAACGTTATGGAATGACTAAAATGGAATTAGAAAAGGAATTACGAGCAAATAGTGAATATGATGCTTTAAAAAGAAAAGGTAGATTTTATCGTTATTTAGCTAAAGAAATAGAATTTATTAATACTGCAGCACCTTATGCTATTCATTTAACAATGCAATATCGATATGGAACTTTAATGTTGTTTTCAGGGTTATGTGGATTTATATTAAGTGAACTTGAAGATTGGAAAAAATATATTATGAATGAAGCATTAATAAATGATTTACATGTAGCAAATGATTTTTATAAAGCAAGAAAATTAGAAAGAAGTAAAAATAATGAAGAAGTATAAATTATTATTTATCTTTTTTTTACTA
Organism: uncultured Muribaculaceae bacterium; assembly: GCA_964651315.1. Lineage (GTDB taxonomy): Bacteria > Bacillota_I > Bacilli_A > RF39 > UBA660 > CAZYXO01. The sequence goes on along the minus strand of CAZYXO010000008.1, from coordinate 8,374 downwards.
ATACTTATAAGTGGTTGTGGTAATAAAGATTTAAGTAAAGGCAAAATAAATGATATAAGTTATGAAGAAACAGATAAAGTAACTAATTATGTAAAAATAGAAACAACTAGAAATCAAATTATAATACTAGAGTTATATCCAGATATTGCTCCGATAACAGTAAAGAATTTTCAAGATTTAGTAAGTGATAAATTTTATGATGGATTAATATTTCACAGAGTAATAGATAATTTCGTAATTCAAGCAGGTGCATATAATACTAATTTAGAATATAAAGATGCAAAAACGATTATTGGTGAATTTAATGAAAATGGTGTAGAAAATAATTTATCACATACAAGTGGAGTAATATCAATGGCAAGAACTAGTGATAATATGGATTCAGGTTCTAGCCAATTCTTTATATGTATAAAAGATACTACTGAATTAGATAAAAAATATGCAGCATTTGGTAAAGTAATTGCAGGTATGGATAGTGTTAGAACTATTGGAAAAGTACAAACTGATGAGTATGATATGCCTACGATTAAACAAACTATAAGAAGTATCCGTTTTGTAAATATTAATAATCAAGAACAGAAATAGAGGAGTTATGAAAAAATTAAATATAATTTATGAAGATAAGCATTTAATAGTAATTGATAAAGAAACAAAACTATTAACAATTGCTAGTAATAAAGAAAAAGAAAAAACATTATATCATTTAACAAGTTTATATGTTAAAAAACAACATAAAAGTAATAAAATATTTATTGTTCATAGATTAGATTTTGAAACAAGTGGTTTAATAGTATTTGCTAAATCCGAAAAAGTACAAAAGTATTTACAAGATAATTGGGATAAAACAATTAGAAAATATTATGGAATTGTATATGGTAAAATGAAGAAACAAGATGATAGAATTAATTTATATCTAAAAGAAAATAATTTTTATCAAGTATATGTAACAAATGATAAAAAGAATGGTAAAGAAGCAATAACTGAATATAAAGTTTTAAAAGAAACAAAGAAATATTCATTATTAGATATAAATATCTTAACTGGTAGAAAAAATCAAATAAGAGTTACAATGAGTTACTTAAATAATCCTTTAGTAGGAGATAAATTATATAATAAAGATAATCAAAGAAGATTATTCTTACATGCATATTATTTGAGTTTTAAACATCCAATTACTAATAATATAATGGAATTTACTAGTAAATATCCAATTACATTTAATAATTTAATTAAGTATGAAAAATAAAATATAGTTGCAATTTATTTAAAATAGAATTAAAATAGACAAAAAGTATTAGAAAAGAAAAGTCATAGTACTTTTTTTTATCATTTTATGATATATTATTATAAGAAAAGAGGTATAAATATGGATTTAATGATTTATGATTCATTAACTGGTGAAAAAAGAAAATTTGTTTCTATTGAAGCAAATAAAATAGGTATGTATGCATGTGGTATTACAGTTAGTGATAATGCTCATATTGGTCATGCTTTTCAAGCAGTTATATTTGATATTATTAAAAAATATTTTGAATATATTGGTTATGAAGTAAAATATGTTCGTAATTATACTGATGTAGATGATAAAATAATTGCAGCTGCTAATAAAATAGGGATGGATCCTAAAGTTTATGCTGAAAAATATATAAAAAAAGCAGATGAAGAATTATTGAAACTGGGTTGTGATACACCTACAATAGTTCCAAAAGCAACAGAACACATAACGGATATTATTTTGTTTATTGAAGAATTAATAAAAAAAGGATATGCTTATGAAGCAAATGGAGATGTATATTTTGATGTTTTAAAATATGATAAATATGGTAAATTATCAAATAATACGATTGAAAATATGCTTCATGGAGTAAGAAAAGAAAATTTTGAAAGTAAAAGAAGTGAAATAGATTTTGCATTATGGAAAAGTGCTAAAGAAGGTGAAATATCTTGGGAATCCCCTTGGGGATTTGGACGACCTGGTTGGCATATTGAATGTAGTGCAATGAGTAAAAAATATTTGGGAGAAACATTTGATATTCATGGAGGAGGAAGAGATTTAAAATTTCCTCATCATGAAAATGAAATAGCCCAATCATGTTCTGTATCAGGAAAACCACTGGCTAATTACTGGATACACAATGGATTAATCAAAGTAAATGGTGTAAAAATGAGTAAAAGTCTTGGAAATGGAATATTACTTGAAGACTTATTAAAAGAATATTATAAAGATGCTATAAGATTAACATTTATTAAAAATAGTTATCGAACAGATATCAATATTGTAGATGGAATATTTAATGAAAGTGAAAAACAAATATATAACTTTGCTTTATTATTTAATAAGATTGAAAAAGAATATGCTAAATTAGAAAATAAAGAAATTATTGAATATCCTAATATCATAACTGATTTTATTAAAAATATGAATAATGATTTTAATACACCTAATGTTATAAGTGATATCCTAAATTATTATAATGAATTAAATAAATTAGTATTAAGTAATAAAATAAATGAAGCATATAAAATGATGCAAAGTATTTTAAATATAACAAAAGTATTAGGGTTATTTACCGAAAATAATGAAGTAATAATAAAAGTAATAACTGATAAATATTTAAAAATAAATGCAATAACAGAAGCAGAAATAATGGATTTAATTAAAGAAAGAAATGAATATAAATTAAATAAAAATTATGAAGAAGCAGATAGAATAAGAGATTATTTAAAAGATAAAGGAATAAGTATTAATGATACTAGAGAAGGTAGTACTTTTATCTTAAAGTTGTAAAGGAGAAAAAATATGAAAATGGAAGAATTAGTCAATTTTTGTAAGCAATATGGATTTATATTTCAAGGAAGTGAAATATATGGAGGGTTATCTAATACTTGGGATTACGGACCTTTAGGAGTTTTCTTAAAAGAAAATGTTAGAAATGCTTGGTGGAAGAAATTTATTCAAGAAAATACATATAATTATGGTATTCAATCATCTATTTTAATGAATCCAAGAGTATGGGAAGCAACTGGTCATGTTAGTAATTTTAGTGATCCTTTAATGGATTGTAAAAAATGTAAAACAAGATATCGTGCAGATAAATTAGTAGATGAATATTTAGTAAAAGAAAAAATGGATACAAATGCTGATGGTTGGGAAAATGAAAAATTAGAAGAATTTATTCAAGAAAATAAAATAAAATGTCCTAGTTGTGGTGCATGTGATTTTACCAGTATTCGTAAATTTAATACAATGTTTAAAACATTTCAAGGAGTTACAGAAGATGCAAAATCAACTGTTTATTTAAGACCAGAAACAGCACAAGGTATGTTTGTTAATTTTAAAAATGTCGAAAGAGCGACTCGAGCAAAATTACCATTTGGTATTGGTCAAACAGGAAAAAGTTTTCGTAATGAAATAACACCAGGTAATTTTACATTTAGAACAAGAGAATTTGAACAAATGGAATTAGAATTTTTTTGCAAACCAGG
>CAZYXO010000008.1:0-4878 GCA_964651315.1 uncultured Muribaculaceae bacterium | reverse complement strand
GATTTAGAATGGTTTGGTTATTGGAAAAATTATTGCATGGATTTCTTAAAAAGTTTAGGAATTGAAAAAGAAAAACTAAGATTTAGAGATCATGCAAAAGAAGAATTATCATTTTATTCTGTAGCAACAAGTGATATTGAATATATGTATCCATGGGGATTTGATGAATTATGGGGAATAGCCGATCGTACAGATTATGATTTAGGAATTCATACAGATTATTCTGGGTCTGATTTAAGATATTTAGATCCAGAAACAAATGAAAAATATCTACCATATTGTATTGAACCAGCACTTGGACTTGATCGAGTAATTTTAGCGTTTTTACTTAATGCTTATAATAAAGAAATACTAGAAAATGGAGAAGAAAGAATAGTTTTAAAATTACATCCTTATCTATCACCAGTAAAAGTAACAATTTTACCATTAATGAAAAAATTTCATAGTGAAAAAGCAACATCAATATATGCTACTTTAGTTAAAGAATTTAATTGTGTATATGATGATTCTGGATCAATTGGTAAAAGATATAGAAGAGCAGATGCAATTGGTTGTCCATTCTCAATTACAATTGATGATGAAACAATTAATAATGATACCGTTACAATTAGAGATCGTGATACAATGGAACAAACAACTATTAAAGTTGATGAATTAATAAGTTATGTTAAGAATAAAATAAATTTCTAATAAAAGGGAAAGAAAGTGTAATATGAAAAATAAAAAAGAACTTAATACTGAGGAGTTAAATGAAGTCATTAGTTTAGGAAAGAAAATTCTTAAAGTAACATATTTTGTTGTTATTGTGGGAATTTTACTGGCTTCTACAATATTGATTAAAGAATTAGGAATCTTAACATCTTTTTTAGGAGTGCTAAAAGTATTAAGTCCATTCTTTATTGGGTTTGTAATTGCTTGGTTATTTAATCCCGTTGTCAAAAAATTAAATGAAAATGGAATACCTAAAATAGCGGCGACACTCATGATATATGCAATTTTACTTACAGTTATATTCTTATTTATTCGAGTTTTAGTTCCAACAATATATAGTCAGTTAAATGATTTAATAGCCAATATACCTAATATTGTAAATAAAATAACTGAAGTAATTACTAATGTTACAACACAATTTAGTATTGAAGGCATAAATTTAAATGATTTAAAAGATAATTTCATAACTACTGCTCAAACATCTATAGTAGGATTTACTAATAGTTTACCAACTACTGTAATAAATATAGTTATGGCATTATTCTCAGGTATTGGAACAATAGCACTTGGTTTAATTATCGGACTTTATATGTTAATGGATTTTGATAAAACATTTAGTGTTATGATAAAACTAATTCCTTTAAAACATCGTTTTGAAGTTCAATCATTAATAAATAATATAGGTGATGAAGTAAGAAAAACAGTTAATGGAACATTATTAGTAGCATTAATGGTATTTGTTTGTGATACAATTGGGTTTTCGATAATAGGTTTAGATGCATCTTTATTATTCGGATTATTTTGTGGAATAACAGATTTAATACCATTTATTGGACCTTATATTGGGGGAATACCTGCAGTAATTGTTGGATTTAGCCAAGGAACATTTGTCGGCTTTGCAGCATTAATAATAGTTGTAATTGTTCAGTGCTTAGAAAATTATGTTTTACAACCAATTGTAATGAGTAAAGCAACTAAATTACATCCAGTTACAATAATAGTTGGATTATTAATATTTGGTTATTTCTTTGGCATAGTAGGTATGATTTTAGCATCACCACTTCTAGCAATAGGTAAAGTAATATTAAGTTATGTTACAAAGAAATTTAATAAAAATAAAAATAAAAAAGTAGTTGAACTTGATACAAATTAAGAGATGAAATAAATCATCTTTTTTATTTTAACAACACAATATCTACAAAAATTTTTGATATTTTCGTACACTTGTTCTCTTGTAGGGGGGGGTAATTATTATATAATGCATTTGATTGGATAAAGAATAAAAAATGAATTTTTCAACTTTGTAATAATAAAAATAAAGTATTTTGAGACAATTTATCCACACATCTAAAGGAGAATTTATATGAAAAAAATAAATAAAATATTATTAATAAGTGTAATTACATTAATACTTGTTATAAGTGTTTCATATGCTTGGTTTATCATGAGTGTAAATCAAGCAGGAATAAATGAAATAGTAGGGGGAAATGCTTCTTGTTTAAATATAACTAAACTAAGTGAAACAACAGGAATAAATTTAAATAATACAATACCAATAATAGATAGTGAAGGTGAAAAATTAACACCTTATACAATGACTATTAAAAATGATTGTAATGTAAATGTTAATTTTGTTGCTACAATGGAATTATTAACAATAGATGGTAAAAATGAAAATGATTATTTAGGAAATGATTTATTAAAAGTAAAGTATGATAATAATACACCAACAATATATGGTTCATTAACTGACTTTGATATGATTTTAGATAATGCTTATGTATCAAAAATGATTGGATATGGAACAATACCAGCAAATGGAGAAAAAACAATCAATGTTAGAATGTGGGTAGATGAAAGTGGTACTATTGAGAATGCAAGTAATAAATACTTAAATAGTAAAGTAATAATCCATGCAGGACAAGTACCAAATGATTTAAAATATACAGTAATATCAAATGCTACAAATGGAACAATAAGTACAAATACTCAACAAGTAGTATTAAATGGAACAGCAACATATAACTTAATACCAACACCAGGATATGTACTTGATACTGTAACATGTACAAGTGGAACACCATATTATAATAAAGAAAATAATACATTAGTAGTAAGTAATGTAATAGATAATGGAACATGTAATATAACATTTAAAGAAAGTTATGAAATAAGTATTATAGCAAATAATGGAGTGAGTACACAAACATCTAAAAATATCGGCTTAAATGATTCAGATACATTTGAAGTAGTGCCGAATAATCATTATGAATACTCTAGTGTCACATGTACAAGTGGAACTGGAGCATATAGTAATGGAACATTGACTGTATCAAATGTAACTGGGTCTGGAACATGTACAGTTAATTTTACAATCAAAAGTTATAATGTCAGTGTAAGTGCAACTAATGGAGTAAATCCATCCTCAAAATCAGTAACACATGGAGGAAATACAACGTTTGAAGTAACTCCAAATGAAGGATATGAATATAGTGCAAGTACATGTACAAATGGAAATGCAAGTTATAATACAGAAACAAATACATTAACAGTATCAAATGTAACAGATACAAGTAGTTGTACAGTAACATTTACAATAAAGAAATATAATGTAAGTGCAACATCAGTAAATGGAACAGTAACAAGTGATTCACCACTAACAATAAATCATGGAAGTAATGCCGAATTCACCATAACCCCAAATACAAATTATGAATATAAAAGTAATACTTGTGGAGGAAGTTATAACACAAGTACAAATAAATTAACAATAAGTAATATAACAAATACCACAACATGTGAAGTAGAATTTAAAGCAAAAACATATACTATAACTTATGATAATAATTTTTTAGAAAATAATATATTTGATTCTACATATAATACAATGACATTTTATAATTGCTGCGGAACTGGTGGAACAACAAATTTAAGAAGTAATGGACTACACGGAGAAATTATAAGTGTAACAGGAAGAAATGGTTGGTATTTTGCCAATAAAGTATTATTAGTTTCGGGAAAAACATATACTTGGACAGGTTATTTTAAAGGTAGTAAGCAGTTAAGTGTTTATGTTGGAGCAGAACAAGGAGGAATAACATCAAGTAGTGTTGGAACAGAGTGGCAAAGAGTGACAAAAACTTTTACAGCAGGGGATTCAACAGATTTCATAGCATTTATATATTATAGTTGGTATTCGCCAGATGAAGATAGAACATTAAGTATAATGGATATGCAATTAGCAGAAGGAACATTAAATACTGATATAGCAACAAAAACTTATGGAACAACAATGGGAGTATTACCAACACCAACAAGAGTGGGATATACATTAAATGGTTGGTACACATCAGCATATGGTGGTACAAAAATAACGACAGAGACAAATGTACCAAGTCAAAACACAACATATTATGCACAGTGGAGTCCAAATACTTATACTGTAACATTAAATAATCAAAATGCAACAACAGCAGGAAGTACATCAGTAACTGCAATATATAATAGTGTAGTTTCAAACATAACTGTACCAACAAAAACGGGATATACTTTTGGAGGATATTATACAGAAGCAAATGGAGGAGGAACACAATATTATAATGAAAATGGAGAAAGTATTAGGCAATGGAATATAGCAAATAATACAACATTATATGCTAAATGGACAATAAAAACATATAGTATAACAGCAAGTGCACCAAATGGAACAATAAGTGGAACGAATCCAATAAGTGTAAATCATGGAAGTAATGGAACATTCACTGTAGCACCAAATACAAATTATATATATTCAAGTGCAAGTTGTACAAGTGGTACAGCAAGTTATAATACAAGTAATAATACATTAACAGTATCTAGTGTTACAGGAACTGGAACATGTACAGTAAATTTTGTCTTAAAATCGTATGCATTAAATATCAATGTAACAAATGGAACAAGTAGTCCAACTTCAAGAGTAATAAGTCATGGAGGAAGTGGAACATACACAGTAACACCAACAAGTGGATATACATATTCAGGAGTAACATGTACAACGGGAAGTGCAACATATAATACAAGTACTAAAATATTAACAGTAACAAATGTAACAGCAATAGGAAGTTGTACTGTAACATTCGCAGCATTAGGAGGAAATAAAGTACTAGCAACATGGTCGTCTAATAGTAT
>CAZYXO010000007.1:8816-24000 GCA_964651315.1 uncultured Muribaculaceae bacterium | reverse complement strand
GTATCTAGTTTTACTGTAAACCAACTTTTTCTTTAACTAAAGCAAGTTCATAACCGATTTGAAAACTAGAGTTATCACATAAATTTCGGCTTAAACCATTATTTTGATATTCTATACCTTGCTCAACAAGCATTGCTTCAAATAATAATGCTTTTTCTATTTTACTTAATTGGTTCAAACATTTTAAATAAGCCTTAAATTCTTCCTCTTTTTTTAATATTTTTGTGTATTTTAAATTCATAATCGTATCCTCCTACCCAAAAAATAACATAAAAAATAAAGAAAATCTACTTATTTTTCCTTATTTGAATATTTTTTACTATTTTCAGTTGAAGTCGGTATGGTAAAAACCTATTAAAGAATAATCCTAACTTCATTTTTATTGTTGGAACTATAATCATTTTCTTCTTTAAAAGTTTATCAATTCCATATTTTGCAACATATTCACTACTAGCACCTTTAATGGTAAATGTACCTTTAGCAACCTTATTAAATTCCGTATTAACCGGTCCTGGACATAATGCACAAATAACAACATTACTTTTTTTGCTTCTTAATTCTTCATTAATAGCCATAGTAAGTTTCAAAATATAATTTTTTGTTGCATAATAAGTACTAAGAGTAGGTCCCGCTAAAAATCCAGCACTACTAGCAACATTTAAAATATATCCAGAATCTTTTCTAACAAAATCTTGGACAAATAATTTTGTTAAAATGTGATAAGCAACAATATTTACGTCAATCATTTCTAACTCACGGTCTAAATCAGTGTAAAAAAATTCCCCAAATAAACCAAAACCAGCATTATTGACTAACATATCAATATTGTCTTTTTTAACTTCGTCATAAAGTTTATAAACACTATCTTTTTTTTGTAAATCACAAGATATAATTCTGACATTAGTTTTTAATTCTCTTTTTAACATATCAAGTTTTTCAATTCTTCTAGCAACTAAAATTAAATCATAACCAAGACTACTTAAATACCTCGCCATATCTCTTCCTATACCAGAAGATGCTCCTGTTATTAATGCTTTCATTACTTCAAACCTTTCATTTCAAATAAAATATCCCGAAGTTCCATTGCTTTCTCAAAATCATATCTTCTTGCTGCTTCATTCATTTCATTTTCTACTGATTCTATTATATCTCTTAATTCTTTTTTATTTAACTTTTTCTTTTCTTTTTTGTCATCTAAACTACTAGATATTACTTCTTTAATATCTTTTGTAATAGTTGTAGGAGTTATATTATGTTCTTCATTATACTTTTCTTGAATACTTCTTCTTCGATTAGTTTCTTTAATAGCATAATCCATTGCATCACTTACAGTATCTGCATACATAATAACATGACCATTACTATTTCTTGCTGCTCTACCAATAGTTTGCACTAAACTTCTACCACTTCTTAAGAATCCTTGCTTATTAGCGTCCAGTATACATATTAAACTTACTTCGGGAATATCAAGTCCTTCACGTAGTAAGTTAATACCAACTATACAATCATAAACACCAAGTCTTAAATCACGAATTATTTTTAGTCGTTCTAAAGTAATAACTTCTGCATGTAAATAAGCAACTTTAATATTCATTTCTTTTAAATAATTAGTTAATTCTTCACTCATTCGAATAGTTAATGTTGTTACTAATACTCTTTCGTTTTTTTCTTTGCGTAAATTTATTTCATTGATAATATCATCTATTTGGCCTTCACTTGGTTTAATTTCAATTGTCGGATCAAGAAGTCCTGTTGGTCTTATTATTTGTTCTGCCCATTTATGATTCACCAGTTCAAGTTCATAATCACCAGGAGTAGCTGAAACATATATCGCATTATTAATATGAGCATTAAATTCATCAAATTGTAATGGTCGATTATCAAGTGCTGAAGGTAATCTAAAGCCATATTCAACAAGAGTTGATTTACGCATTCTGTCTCCATTATACATTCCTCTTACTTGGGGAAGTGTTACATGTGATTCATCAACAACAAGTAAGAAATCTTTCGGAAAGAAATCAATTAAACATGAAGGCGTTTCACCCGCATTTCGAAGTGCTAAATGTCTAGCATAGTTTTCTACACCATTGCAAAATCCAGTTTCTTTTAACATTTCTAAATCATACTTAGTTCTTTCTCTTAATCTTTGTTCTTCAATTAATTTATTTTGTTCATGTAATTCTTTTAATCTTATTTCTAGTTCATTTTCTATTCTTTGTATTGCAATTTCCATCTTTTCTGGACTTGTTACGAAGTGGGATGCTGGTGATATTATTAATATTCTTTTACTATTTAAGTTAGCACCAGTTACAGGATCAAATTCATTTAGAGAAGTAATTACATCATCTTCAATAGTAATTTTATATCCATGATTTTTTTCAATAACTGGAACAATATCAATATTTTCACCACGAACTCTAAAAGTACCCCGATGAAAATCCATATCAACTCGTTCATAAGCCATATCAATTAATTTATTTATGATTTGATTTCTACTAATGTTATCGCCGATATTAAGAACCAACATATTTTTCTTATATTCTTCTTTTTCTCCAATGCCATATATACATGATACACTTGATACTACAATAACATCATCATTATTAATTAAATTACAAGTTGCCGCATGTCTAAGTTCATCTATTTCATCATTAATACTGGAATCTTTTTCAATATATGTATCACTTGATGGAACATATGCTTCTGGTTGATAGTAATCATAATATGATACAAAGTATTCGACATGATTTTCTGGAAATAATTCTTTAAGTTCAGCATATAACTGTCCTGCTAAAGTCTTATTATGAGCTAATACTAACGTTGGTTTTTGCACTCTTTCAATAACATTAGCAATTGTAAATGTTTTACCTGTACCAGTAGCACCAAGCAGTACTTGATGTTTTTTACCACTTTCAATACCTTTAACTAAAGTTTCAATAGCATTTGGTTGATCTCCACTTGGTTTATATTTTGATACTAATTTGAACATTAATAATACTTCCTTTCATTAATAGTATTAACCTAAAATCGTGTATAATTCTTTTTAATAGAGAAAAATAAACATTTTAAAACAATACTTCTTACGTACTCATTATTTTATCATTATTAATTATATAAAACAATATAAAGCAATTGTTGTTAGTTAGTAAACACATAAGTTTTTTAAATATATTTTTATAATTTTTTTTAACTTTTTATAGTTCTTATTTCTTTTATTATTTGTATCTAAATATAGTCTTTTATTTATTTCTATCATTATTGATTTTACGCTTTTATCTTTATTAAAATAATAATTACTGGGAATCATAGAACCAGAATAAGGATAATTAAATTTAGTTGAATAACCGTGTTTTTCAAAAAAACTTTTAGTAAAATTTACTATATTTTTATTATAAAAACATTTATCAAAACCAATACAAATATCAGGATTATTCTTTATTTTCTTTATGTCATAAACTAATTCATCTGAGAAACTATGTAAATCTACAATTAAACATTCATTATATTTATCAATTATCTTTTTTGTTGTTTCATTTAATAATTTATGATGTTTATTATAATATTCATTAATAACTTTTTCTTTATAAATATCATTAACATTTGCAAAAGTAATATTTTTAGATGTTTTAGTGTAAACAATACCCATACCTTTTTTATTCATGGGTTCTAATAAATCACTATTAAATCTTTCTACATCGCAAAATATTCGGGAATATTTAAAAACTATTGTTTCAAACCTATTTTTTGAAATAAACTTATCAACATATAAATCACACATAAATTTATTTTCATTTAATATTTCTTCTTTTGTTAATAAACAATTATTCCAAAACATTTTTGGTATTCTTAAAGAAGAATGGGGAATGTGAATAATAATATTTTTTTTCATTTGTTATCTCAACCTTATATAGATATTATAACAAAAAAATGATATAAAAAAATCGCTTTTTAAAACGATTTATCTATTTCCTTTTAATATTTCATAATTTTCTGTAGAAATTGTTATTGAAGTGATTTCAAAATTTGTCAAATAAGAATAATCTCGGGCTTTTTTATTTTTAATATCTTGTAGTATTAGTTTTATGTCATCTATAGGATTAACATTATCTACTAAACGACCATATAATATTGCATTATTATAATTACTACTACGATGTTCATAGTATTCTATGCTTGCATTATCCAATTTTTTATAATCAATTAAAATGTAATCTATAGTATCATCAATAATAATATCAATTTCATCATCAAGTATATAATCAATGTGTAAATTATCTTTCATATTAATTTTTATTTGAGCTGGTTTTAAAATATCATTAAAATTGTTTATCGTATCAAATGAAGTATATTGAATAAATGAAATAGCGAAACCCATTCCAATAGATAAAAGACCAATAATAATAATGATAAACATTCTTTTTAAATGTAAATTTTTATTAACAATAAAATTATAAGTGAATTCAAGTGCTACATAATTAATTAAAACACAACCAAGTCCTGCAATAAATAAACCTAAGAATATTAATCCATATTTTATGTATAATAAAGAACTAAATGTACAGAATGCAATAATTACAAATGATAGAATAGCAAAGAATCCAATAAATATTAATGCTGCTTTAATAAAGAAAACAATTATTTTTGAAATTAATCCAAAAAAACTAAATGTAGAATGTTTTGGATCTCTGATAATAATTTTTTCTTTCTTTTTTTCTAAAATTACATTTCCATGTTTATCTGTTTTATGATTTTTAATTTCATCTATTGGTTCTTCTATTATTTTTTCTTCAACTTCTTTATCTTCAACTGTTATAAAATAATCTAAATACCTAATTTTAAATAAATGAATTGTAATAATAAAACCTAGTGCTCGTGATATTATATAGAAAATAAAACTAAATAGGGCAGTAAATCCATAAATTAATTTAACAGGGAACACACTTAAAATATTACTTAAGATATAACTACCAATATTTTCGATAACATTAAATAGAAGTGCAAGTAATAGTATAATAAATGTCATTTCTAGTAAACATTTTATTTTTTCACTAAATTTCATACTACAAAACATATTATATGTTTTAGTAATAAACCCAAGTAACTCTTTTAACATATTATCAATACTAAATTTAGATATTTTAGTTGGTTCTTTTTCTCCTAAAGCACCATCATCTAATAAATCATCTAATTTGCAATCGAGTACCTTACATATTTCTAACATTTTTTCCATATCCGGATATGTTGAACCAGATTCCCATTTTGAAATTGCTTGCCTAGACATATTTAATTTATCAGCAAGCATTTCTTGTGATAAATTCCTCTCTTTTCTTAATTTTGCTAATTTCTCACAAAATCGCATTTTTCTCACCTCTGCCAAAATTATATGCTATTTCCTATTGGTAGCACAACCTAAATTTAGTGTCATATTTGCTAAATTTAGTTGCAAAATACAAAAAAACTATAATTTCATGCTAATATTTGAACAAAAAAAGATAATTTATAAAAAAGAATAACTTTTTTGTTATTCTAGTTAATTTCAATTAATTCGTATTCAGTAGTTCCAAAATTTAGTTCATTTGCAGATTTTATTGTGTGAATTCCATTTCTTGATTCTACTCTTTTTATAAAATGGTCTTTACCTTCATCATTTGAATTATACACTAAATCAATACATGCTCGGTCAAGTGCGATAGGGTCAAGAGATGATAATATGCCAATATCTTTCATGCATGGATCTTCTGCAGTTGCACAGCAATCACAATCAACAGACATATTAGCCATTATATTAATAAATGCCATATTGCCTTTAAAATAATTAACAACTGAAGATGCAGCATCAGCCATAGATTCTAAAAATTTATCTTGCTCTGCTATATTATCCCATAAAGTTTCTTGATTTTTAGTTTTACCAGCAGAATGAATCCATGCTTTTCCACGAGATGAAGCACAACCAATTGATAATTGCTTTAAAGCCCCACCGAATCCACCCATTGGATGTCCTTTAAAATGTGATAAAACTAACATACTATCATAATTAACTATATTTTTTCCTAAATAATTTTCTTTTAATACTTTTCCATTAGGAATTTCTAGAACAAAATCATCATCTTCAGCATCCATAATATCAACATTAAAATAATTAGTCCAACCGTGATTTTCGATTAACTTTTTATGCTTTTCTGTTGAATTTCTCATTCCTTCATAAGCAGTATTACATTCAACAATGGTTCCCTTAACATGACTTACCATTGGTTTCATAAATTCTGGACGTAAATAATTTTGATTACCAGCTTCTCCTGAGTGAACTTTAACTGCAACATTTCCTTTTAAATCTTTGTTTAAGATTTCATACATTTTTACAACACTATCAGGTGTTATTTCCTTTGTAAAATATACTTTTACTTTTTCCATTTTCTTTTCCTTCTTTCTATATTATTATAACTAATTTAATAGAATAAAACTAATATTTTTATAAATTATATAAAGATTTATCATAATTTTCTAAAAAATAGCGAATATTCTTCTTACCTTTACTGATAATTTGATGCCCTTCACTTTCCAATTTTGTTTTTTGTGCTTCTATTCCACCAGGAAATTTCGGATTTAATTCCCCATCTCTTTTTAAGACTCTCCAATAAGGAGTAATGTCTTTATCTCTTTGATAACTTGCCCAAGCACATATATTAATAAATATTCCTGCAGTAAGAGGACAAGTTATATCAACATTGTTACTCGTTGCAATATATTTTCTAATTTCATTTGTTGTAATAATTTTTCCTTCGGGAATTTCTTTCATTACTGCATCATAGTAAAGTGGCGGAGCGATAATCATTCTTTTTCCTCCCCATTTTTTTGCTGCCTCATTGTCTAAATCAACTATCTTCGGCATATTTTTGTTATTATTCAACATAGCATTAAAATCTTTTTTATCTTCTTTACTCATATTAAAATCCTCTTTTCCATTAAAATTATTAACCAAATTGGTTAAAATGTAAAGTTTTTTTTACTAAAATAAAAAATTGTGATAAAATGATTAAAAGTTAGGAGGAAATAATGAATAAAAAATTAATGATGATTTTAGTTATTATGGCAATAATTTTATTAATAGGAGGAACAGGTTATTTAATGTTTAATAAAAATAAAGAAAATACGGGTAATAATAAAAGTGATATTAAAAGTGATAATAATAATGCACCAAGTGATAAAAAGGTATTAATAGTTTATTATTCAAGAACAAATAATACTAAAACTTTTGCAGAATATATTAAAGATAAAACTGGTGGAGATTTATTTCAAATTGAAACTGTAAAAGCTTATCCTACTGATTATAATGAAACTACAGATGTTGCTAAAGAAGAATTAAATGATAATGCAAGACCAGAAATTAAAACAAGAGTTAGTGTAAGTGATTACGATACAATATTTATTGGTTGTCCGATTTGGTGGGGAACTTGTCCGATGGCCGTTTTTACTTATGTTGAAGGTGAAGACTTTACCAATAAAACTATAATTCCATTTACAACATCTGGTGGAAGTGGACTTGGTAGTGTAGAAAGTGATTTAAAAAAATATACAAAAGCAAAAAATTATTTACCTGGTTTAACTATTTCTGGAAGTAGAATTAATGAATCTCGCGAATCGGTAAATAATTGGATAGATACTTTAAATCTAAATTAATTATCGGCTTTTAAATCTTTTAATTATTTTATCCTTATTTATATAATAAACAAATAAAGATATACCTATTAATAAGAAACCACCTACTAGTAGTGTTATAACATTACTAGTTTTATTTTGACTTTCTGTTATTTCTAAAAAAGCACTAGTATCAGTTGCAGTTCTATCATATTTAAAGACAACATAACCAGTATCAATATGATTTAAACTTGATTTTTCATACTGATCAGTTTTACCTGTAACTAAAATAGGTTCGCTATCTGATTTTGCACTATAAACGTCAAATCTTTCTTTTAATGTATATGAATTTGGTAACACTCGAAAATACCATAATGTATTATAAGCATCTACAACCCCATTTGGTTTACTATCTAAATCAATGCCAATTAGTATTGCTAGTTTTTCTTCTAATGATTTACCAGCTAAATTAGTTCCACTAGGTATACTAGTCGTATAACTTTCACTAGTAGTTTTTCTATAAGAAACAGCAAAACCATAAGGCCAGTAATAACTAACTAAATTATGGACTTCAGCACTACTGCCTTCATCAATAACATCAGTAGCATTTTTAACCCATTTTCCACCAGTATTAACTCGGTAATATGTTGATTTACCAACAAGTGGAGCATAATCTGAATGTGTATCAGGTGTAACAGTTATTTTTAAATCTTCATAATAAGTTAAAGGACCTGAACCAACTCCACTTTTTTGTTTCAAAATAGTTTTTAGTTGGGAATCTGTTAAATCCATAGTCGGTAATCTATTTAAGTATGTAAATGTAGTTACGTTTCCACTTACACTTTTAGTAACTTCAGCATAAAAAGTACTTTTCATTTCAAAATCTAAATTAATAATTACTTCATCAGCTTTAACATATGCAATATTAATAAATAAACAAATAAATAACAATAATATTTTTTTCATCTTCATCACATTAAAATATATTAATTAATAGTTTTTTTAGACTAAAAACTTTTAATAACTAACTTTTTATTATATTAATCTTAATATTCGTGGTGAAAATATGCATATCATAGCAATTATTCGTAGCGAAAATCTGCATAAAGCAACAATTATTCGTGGTAAAAATCTGCATAAGTGTTGATTTTCCTTAATTTATGTGGTATTCTTAATGTGTGAAAAGGGTGTTGTTATGTTAAGAAGAAAAATAACAAAAGAATTAGAAAATTGGAAAAATAATCAAAATAAAATGCCCCTTGTTGTTAAAGGAGCAAGGCAGGTAGGGAAAACATTTATTATAGATGATTTTTGCAAAAATAATTATTCAAATTATGTATATGTAAATTTTATTTTACAACCTAATTTAAAATCTATTTTTGATGGTGCACTTGATGTTGATACAATAATAAAAAATATATCAATTAATTTTATTAATGTTAATATTGTTCCAAATGAAACAGTTATATTTTTAGATGAAATACAAGCGTGTCCTAATGCTAGAGTATCTTTAAAATCTTTTGCATTAGATAAAAGATATGATGTAATTGCATCTGGTTCTCTTTTAGGAATTAATTTAAAAGAAGTTCCATCTTTTCCTGTTGGTTATAATGACCAATTAGTAATGTATCCTCTTGATTTTGAAGAATTTTGCTATGCAACTGGCATGAGCGATGATAAAATATCATACGTTAAAGAATATTTTGAAAAGAAAGAAATTGTTCCCAAAAGTATTCATGATAAAATGAATGAACTATTTAAAGAATATATCATAGTCGGTGGAATGCCAAGAATTGTTCTAGAATTTACAATTAATAAGAATTTTGCAACTGTGCAAAGATTACAAAAACAAATCGTAAATGACTATTTAGATGACATAGCACAATATGCAAGCGATAGCGAAAAAGTTAAAGCTAGAGAATGTTTTTTATCAATTCCTAAACATTTAGCAAAAGATTATAAAAAGTTTCGTTATTCATTAGTAGAAAAAGGTGGAACTGCAAGAAAATTTGCTGGGAGTTTAATGTGGTTATATGATGCGGGAATAGTTAATTTTTGCTATAATCTAAATATTCCTGAGTTACCGCTGGAAGGAAATAAGAAAGATAGTGAATTTAAAGTATACATGAACGATACAGGTCTTTTACTATCAATGCTGGATGATGAAGTTGGAATTGATATATTAAATAATAATATAGGTGTATATAAAGGTGCAATTTATGAGAATATCGTTGCTCAAATGTTAATTGCAAAAAATAAAAAGTTATATTATTTTGAAAATAACAATAAATTAGAAATTGATTTCTTTATACGATATAATCATATTTTAACAGCACTTGAAGTTAAATCTGGTGGTAATACAAAAGCAAAATCATTAATATCGATAATGGATAATTGGGGAATAAAAAAAGGATTAAAGTTATCCATGAAAAATATAGGAATTGATAAAGAGCGTGATATTATAAATTTACCACTTTATATGTTTATGTTTTTAGAATAATTTAATAATTAAAATAGAGATGAGGTTAATATGAAAAAATATGGTTTAGTACTTGAAGGCGGCGGAATGCGTGGAATGTTTACAGTAGGAGTTCTCGATTTCTTTTTAGAAAAAAATATTGAATTTAAAGAAATAATGGGTGTATCTGCTGGAGCATGTCACGCAACTAGTTTTATTTCCAAACAAAAAGGGCGCGCAAAGAAAATAAGTTTAGATTACTTAAATGATAAAAGATACTTCGGATTACAAAGTTTACTTAAAACAGGTGACTTTTTTGGTGCAGATTTTATTTATAATGTAGTTCCCAATCAATTAAATAAATTTGATTATGATACTTTTAATAAATCAAAAACTAAATTGATAACATGTGTTACCAATATTAAAACGGGTTGTGCTGAATATTTAGAATTAAAAGATTCACGTAAAGATATGGACTATGTAAGGGCATCAGCAAGTTTACCAATACTATCAAAAAATGTCGTAATAAATGATCAACAATACTTAGATGGTGGTATAAGTGATGCTATACCTATTAAAGAAATGCTTAATCGTAAAATGAAAAAAGTAGTAGTAGTTTTAACAAGAGATGAAAAATATTATAAAAAGCAAAGTAAATTAAGTAAGTTATATGAAATGAAATATAAAGAATATCCAGAACTTATCAAAGTATTAAATAATAGACATAAAGTTTATAATGATACAATCAGATTTATTAAAGAACAAGAAAAATTAGGTAATATATTTGTTATAAGACCAAATTATCCTTTTAAAGTAAGTCGAGTAGAAAAAAATCGTGAGAAATTAAAAATTGCCTATAAGCAAGGTTATGAGAAAGCAGCATTAGTTTATAATGATATGAAAAAATATCTAGAAAGTTAATACATATGAATAAAATATTAATTGTTGAAGATGAAGAAAAATTAGCACAAGAATTAAAAATATTTTTAGAAAATAGTGGATATTTAGTATCAATTTTAGCAAATTTTACTAATACAATTGAAGATATTATTAAATCTAATGCAAATTTAATTCTTTTGGATATCAATATTCCTAATCTAAATGGTGAAATAGTATGTAAAGAATTACGTAAAAAAATAAGTACACCGATAATAATTGTAACAAGTAGAAATACTGAATTAGATGAACTAATAAGTATTAATTATGGAGCAGATGATTTCTTAACAAAACCATATAATCCACAAATACTTTTAGCAAGAATTAATCGTTTTTTTAATCGAAATAATGAAAATAATATGTTAAATTATCAAAATCTGATTCTTGATGTTAATAAACAAGCAATATTAAAAGATAATGAAATATATGATTTAACTAAAAATGAATTTCGGATATTTTATTATTTAATTAAAAATAAAGGTAAAATAGTATCTCGTGATGATTTAATGAATTACTTATGGAATACAAATTTATTTATTGATGATAATACATTAACAGTAAATATTAATCGCTTAAGAAGCAAACTTGAAAGTATTGGTTATAAAGATATTATAAAAACAAAAAGAAGTGAAGGATATATTTTAATATGAAATTTATCGATTATATTTTAGATACTATTTATGTAATATTTTTAAATCTATTATTCTTAATATTATCAACTGTATTATTAATTCTTTTTAATGTTAATAAATATGTAATAATTTTAATTATGTTTACTTATTTAATCACATTTATTATTGGTTATTTAATAACATATTTTCGTAAACAACATTTTTATAATTTATTTACAAAAAAATTAGATAAATTAGATAAAAAGTATTTTATAACTGAATTAATTACTTATGCAGATATATTAGAAGGTAAAATATTACTTGATTACTTATATGATATCGATAAATCATATATCGAAGAAATAAATACTTATAAAAGAAGTAATAGTGAATTTAAAGAATATATCGAATTATGGTGTCATGAAATTAAAACACCATTATCTACTTCTAAATTAATTATTGAAAACAATAAAAATAAAGTAACTAATAATATTTTAGAAGAATTAAATCAGATGGAAAATTATATAGAACAAGTTTTATACTATGCTAAAAGTGATTTAGTTTATCATGATTATATTATAAAGAAAACTAATTTAAAAGATTGTATTGATAATGTTATTAAAAGAAATAAAAAAGATATCATTAGTAAACATATTAAAATAGATAATAAAGTAGATAATATAAATGTTGAAAGTGATAATTTATGGTTACAATTTATTATTAATCAAATAGTTGTTAATAGTATTAAATATTCTAAAGATAAAGATTCTTATATTAAATTTGATGTTAAAGATAATGAAAACAATGTTATTTTAGAAATAATAGATAATGGTATTGGTATTAATAATGTAGATTTAAAAAAAGTATTTCACAAAGGTTTTACTGGTAAAAATGGACGTAAAAATTATAGTTCAACTGGTATTGGTTTATATTTATGTAAAAAATTATGTGATAAATTAAGTCATGAAATAATTATTAATTCGAAAGAAAATGAATATACAAAAGTTATTATTATAATTCCTAAGAATTCAATGATTGTTTAGAGAATATTAGAAATGAAGGTTTAAAACATGAAAAATAAATCAAATATAATTTTTATAATAGTTTTAATATTGTTATCTACAACAATGTTTTTTTGGATTTCTAACAAAGAAGGATTTCATGAAGATGAAATATTTTCTTATGGTAGTAGTAATTATAAATATGATAACACATATCAGCGATTTGGTGATAAAGATGCAGTAAATATAATTGTTTATGATGAAATCTTAAAAGGTAATGTTAAAGAAAAATTTAATAATTTATTCTATTATTTTAAAAATCCAAGTGAATTTACAAAAAGAGATAAAGAGTTAAAATTATTAGAAAAGCCAGTATGGAAAACAAAAGAAGATGCAAAAACTTACGCAACAATAGGAAAAGAAGATATATTTAATTATTTTAGTGTTTATTATAATCAAGGTAAAGATGTTCATCCACCATTATTTTACTTTTTAGTTCACTTATTTTCTACATTATTTTTTGGAATATTCTCTAAATATATAATATTTATTATTAATTTAATATTTTTTATTCTAACTTGTATATACTTAAAAAAGATATTAAAAATATTTAATAAAGAAAAGTTAAGCATACCAGTAATATTATTATATGGTTTAAGTATAGGCTCAATATCAACAATAATATTTTTAAGAATGTATCAAATGTTAATATTTTTTATTATTTATTCTTTGTATATTCATTTTAAAATAGTTGAAAGTGATTTTAACATTGATAAGAAATTACGAAATAAACTTATTTTAGTAACAGTTTTAGGTTTTTTAACTCAATATTATTATTGCTTCTTTGCTTTTTTTGAATGTTTAGTTTTATTAATATATTTAATTAAAAATAAAAAAATACAAGAATTATTTAAATATCTAAAATATTTATTAATTAGTGCATTAATTGGGATAGTTTTATTTCCTACATCTATTTATCATATCTTCTTTTCTTATCGTGGAATTGCTTCTAAAGAAACAGTTAATATATTAGAAAGAATTATTTTATATTTTCAAGAATTAAGTTATGCATTTTCTATACCAACAATTATATTTATTATTATTTGTCTAGGAATATTATCTATTTATATATTTAATTTAATAAAGAAAAATAAAAAAACAAAAAGTATTTATGAAAGTTTATTAATAATTCCATTTATTTTATATTTCTTAATTGTTGCGATAAAATCACCAGAAATGCGTAGTGATACAATAATGCGATATATTTCAATTCTAATACCAATATTAAGTATTATAATAGTACTTTATTTAGATAATTTAATAAATAAAATAGCAAATAAAAAAACATCTTTTGCAATAATATTTATTTCTATAATGCTTTTATCAACGTACGGAATGGTAAATAATGAACCAAGATATTTATATAAAGGCTATAATGAAATATTAAATGTTGCTAATAAAAATGGAAATAATAATTTTGTTTATATAAGTGATGATAGTTTTACATATTTAAAATCAATGCCAGAATTTTTAACTTACAATAAATCATTAATAATAAATAAAAATATAGATTCTTTAGAAATATTAATTGATAATGAAGAATTAACTAAAGAAAATGAATTTGTATTAAGTATAAATAAATGGCTTAATTATGAAGATATTTTAAATAAAGTATTAGAATACACACATTATAATAATTATGTTATTTTAGAAGATAATAAAGAATTCCAGACAATTATATATAAAGTATTTAAGTAAATTTTAAAATAAATTGATAATATGTTAAAATTTATGTTATTCTAATTATAGAAGAGAAGGAATTAATATGAATATATTTATTAACATTTTGAAACCTTTATTAAAAAAAACTATTAAAGTTAGTCCCGCTTTTATTGAAAAAATACCAACATTTTTAATAGATGATGAGTTATCTTTTTTTGCTTTAGATATGGAAGGCATTGATGTTTTTAAATGGATATTTGAATATTATCCTGATAGATGGTCATTTACTAGTTCTATTAATGCTATGCCAAAAAAATATTTGACAGAAGACAATATGGTGAAAGCATTAGAAAATGGATATATAATTACTTTTTATTCTCCAAAAGAATTTAAAGAAAGCGAGGCGGTTTTTAACTGGCTTCTTAAAAATCCAAATGAAGAATTATATACTATTGATTTCATGTCAGATCGTTTTTTTACTGAAGAAATTATACTTAAATTATTAGGAAAAGGACATGAAATTTCTGCTGATAAATTTAAAGATAGTCAAGTTGTTTTTAACTGGATTTTAGAAAATAAATCTGGATCCAAATTGAGTATAATTAACTATATGAATGAAAAATTTCTTACAGATGAAACAATGATAAGTATATTAAAAAAAGGATATATAATTAGTGATAAATCATCTAGTAAGTTTAAAGAAAGTCAAATAGTATTTGATTGGATAATAGAGAACAAATCAGGATTAGAATTGTATGCAATTGATTATATGAATGAAAAATTTCTTACAGATGAAACAATGATAAGTATATTAAAAAAAG
>CAZYXO010000007.1:0-8716 GCA_964651315.1 uncultured Muribaculaceae bacterium | reverse complement strand
ATAAATCATCTAGTAAGTTTAAAGAAAGTCAAATAGTATTTGATTGGATAATAGATAACAAATCAGGATTAGAATTAGAAGTAATTAATTATATGCCAGAGAATTTATTAACAGAAGAAAACATGAATAAACTATTTGAAAAAGGATATGAAATTAATTATAGATCAAAAGAAAAAATTGTTAATTTCATGGTAAACAAAGATATCAATAAAATTTCATTACTTACAGAAATCCAATTTGATAATTTAATTAAAACTAATTCTAATATACTGGATAAATATTATACTCAATTTTCTGGAGAAGAAAAAAAAGTTTTACAGCATTTAATAAATACTTTTGGACTATATAATATTATTAAAAATATGAATAAATCAATTTTAAATCAAGATTTTATTAATGCCGTAGGTGAAGAATTCTTTTTAAAAATGAATAAATATTTGATTATGGCAGAAACTGATTTTAAAATAAATGAAGTTTTAAATATAATAAATATAAATAGTGTTATAAACTTATATAGTAAAATATTTGGTTCTTTAAATTCAAATATAGAAAGTGTAATTAAGTTTAATAAATTAGTAAGTGGAATTCATAATCATCAAGAACTATTTTTAAATATAATTGATAATATAAATTTACTAGATGAAAACAATCTTAAAGTATTAAACAATTTAATAGATAACAATGATAAAACTTTAAATTTTTTTAAAACTGTAGATGATATAATAAATTATAAACAAATAATGTTTAAACAAAATAAAAAAGATTTCAACAATATAAATGAAATAAAAGATGCAATTACTAATATGCTGTGTAATACAAGTTATTATGCTGCAGAAAAATTTTTAAATACCATAGTTAATCCCGCTAAACTAGAAGATTTAAAAAAAAGTTTTAATGGAAAAGATAAAGAAGATTTGAAATGTTTGTTAAATTTAACAAAATATTCGAGTATTATAAATTTATTGGATAGGATTATAAAAGAAACAGATATAACAAAGTTAAATGAAATAAAGAATAATTTAAATATAGCATTACATAGTGAAAATTCTAAAGTTAGTAGTCCTATGTTTAGTTTTAGTGAAATGGAAACGGATATCAAAAAAATATACGCAATTGCTTATCAAAAAACAATGTTGAATGTTCCTAAATCTGAACAAGATAGTGAAGTTAAAATAATTGAAGATATTCCAGATAATTTTGGGATGTTTGTTCATGTAATGAATGCATATGGTGATGGAGCGACACTTGAAGATTATAAAAATCCTAGACCATTTGGAACTACTTATATATGTTTATCATATTTAAATCAATATCAATTTGATTCAGTAAAAAGAAAAGTTATTGATAAAGATCATGTAACACTTGGATTTAGTGAATTTTCACCTGATATGATCCAATTATGCGGAAATCAAGATATTTATTCAAGAGGTGGCACAAATAATTTGAATTTATCAAGTAATGAATTGAATTTTTTAGAACCATCGACAATGTCATTTAAAACAACAAGAACATATAATGAATTTGTCATGTATAGAGAAGATGATAAAGGAAAATCAATATATCCAACATGTGTAATAAGTAGAGAAGAAAAACCACTAGATGCAGAAATAGAAGCAGCAAAAAATTTAGGAGTTCCAATAGTTGTTTTAAATCAGAAAGATTAAAACAAAAAAGACAAGAATTAGTGGATAAACGTAAGAATGAAATATATACTGAAAGAAATTTAGATAATTTAGAAGAGTATATTGGAATATTAAATATTTTAAAAATAAAAGACGATAATATAATTGAATTTGTAAAAGAATCAATGATAAATAATTTAGTAAGTGATAAAACTAAAATAATAAATATTTTACAAAAATACGATTATGATATAGGTGAACTTCTGAGTTTAGGAATGAGAGAACAAAAAGATTTTGAAGTTCACTCAATAATAAAAGATTTTCAAGAAGGAGGATTAGGAAGATGAATAATGAAAAAACAAATAGTGAAATATTAAAGGAAAGAGAAGAACTTAATAATAATCTTTTAGCAATACTTAATGCATGTGATAAAGATTCAAAACCAATAAATGATTTAAAGAAAGTATTAATAGATGACATTAACAATAATAATAAAGAGTTACAAAAGAAATTAGCAAAAAACGAATATGAATATGATAATAAAGAAAAATAATTTTAAAACAATGAATTTACAAAAAGTAAATAATTATGATGAATGTATATGGTTGAAGGAAACTTTATACAATAAAAAAGGAACATTCTAAAGGCATTAAAGAGAGAACTTTTTACGTAACTATTCATAATATAAACTTTGGAATATAAATGAATAAAAAAGTACTAAAAATGGTTGTAATGTTTCAAAATTTAAATTTAATATTTTAAGATACTTAATAATTAGTATCTTTTATTTTACTAAAACAACACACACCCATTAATTTGTGAGTGTATTTAGTTTAAAATGAATGTAAGTGATTGAAATGGTATATAACTATAAGGAATTAAAAGAAAAGTTTGGTACTGATTATAAAATTGAATCAGGTATTTATTCAGATAAACAAAATAATCATTATTTAGCAATTTTTACAAAAAAATATCCAAATGCAATTATTTCAAGAGATAGTGCTTATTATTATCATAATCTAACCGATGTAATTCATAAGAAAATTTTTATGACAACTAATAGGACTTCCGGAAGATTTAATGATGAGTATATTGTTCAATCATATTCTATAGATAATTACTTTAATTTGGGTAAAACATGTATTAGAATTTGAAAGAATTAAGATAAATATTTATGATAGTGAAAGAATGTTCACAATGAAATTTCTCTATCTTACAAAAATGTAAGGTTTTGTTTTTTATTTCAATTGTTAAATATATGTATTTGTAATAAAATCATTGTTGAAAGGCGGAAAAATAATGAATATATTAAAAATTGAAAATGTAGAAAAATATTATGGAAATAAGAGTAATATAACAAAAGCAATAGATGGCATATCTTTTAATGTTGATAAAGGAGAATTTGTTGCAATAATGGGAGCAAGTGGAAGTGGTAAAACAACACTTTTAAATTGTATATCAACAGTAGATAGAGTAACAAGTGGACATATTATTGTTAATAATCATGATATTACAAAAATGAGAGGAAATAGTTTAAATAGGTTTAGAAGAGAAGATTTAGGTTTTATTTTTCAAGACTTTAATTTACTTGATACTCTAACTGCTTATGAAAATATAGCCCTTGCCCTAACAATAAATGGAGTAAATCATAAAGAAATTGAAAACAGAATTAATGAAGTAGCAAAAGAACTAGAAATAACTGATGTTTTAAAAAAATATCCTTATGAAATGAGTGGTGGACAAAAGCAAAGAGTAGCAGCCTCGAGAGCATTAATAACAAAACCATCATTAATTTTAGCTGATGAACCAACAGGAGCACTAGATAGTAAATCATCAAGAATGTTACTAGAAAAACTAGCAAACTTAAATGATGAATTAAAAGCCACAATATTAATGGTAACACATGATGCATTTACTGCAAGTTATGCTGATCGAATTATATTTATTAAAGATGGTAAAATATTTAATGAAATACTAAAAGGAAATAATAATCGTAAAGAATTCTTTAATCAAATAATAGATGTAGTCACATTACTTGGAGGAGATCTTTCCAATGTTATTTAAATTAGCAATAAAAAATATTCGTAAAAGTATTAAAGATTACTCAATTTACTTTTTTACACTAGTAATAGCAGTATCGATATTCTATTTGTTTAACTCAATAGATTCTCAAACATCAATGTTAAAACTTACTGAATCTAAAAGAGATGTTGTAATAGTATTAGTTCAAGCAATAAATTATGTTTCAGTATTTGTCTCAGTAATTTTAGGATTTTTAATAATATATGCGAATAATTTTTTAATCAAAAGAAGAAAAAAAGAAATGGGTATTTATTTAACCCTTGGAATGGGTAAAAGTAAAGTATCTACAATACTTGTTATCGAAACATTTATAATCGGTTTATTTTCCTTAATAATAGGACTAATACTTGGTGTAGTATTATCACAATTATTATCAATATTTACTGCTAAATTATTCGCAGTAGATATGACAAGTTTTAAATTTGTATTTTCTGAATCCGCATTATTAAAAACAATGTTATATTATAGTTTAATATTTGTATTAGCAATAATATTTAATGTTATAACATTAAGTAGATATAAATTAATTAATTTAATAAATGCTAGCAAAAAAAATCAAAAAATTAAATTTAGAAATAAATATGTAACAATTATAACATTTATCTTAGCAATAACTTTTATAGGATACGCTTACTACTTATTATTTGATAATGCTTTATTAGAAGTAACAAGTAATAAAGCATTAATAATGATATTAAGTGGTAGTGTAGGTACATTCTTCTTATTCTATTCATTATCTAGTTTCTTACTTAAAGTAATTGAAAAGATAAAAAAAGTATATTATAAAAATATTAATATGTTTGTATTAAAACAAGTTAATAATAAAATTAACACAACTGTTGTTTCTAATACAATAATTAGTTTAATGTTATTATTAACAATTGGAATATTATCTTGTTCAATATCATTATCGGATGCATTTAATAAAGATTTTGAAAAGAATAATTTAACAGATTATTCAATTAGATTAGATCCTAGTATTTATGTAACAGTAAATGGTAATTATATTCCTGTCGAAAGTATTGAAAATTATGAATTTTTAGATAATCCTGATTTTATAAAAATAAATAAAGAATATGTATTATACACACATTATATTGATGAAAATCTAATAATGAGAGATTTAATGACTGATAAAAGTTTTGAAAAATTACAAAAAGAATATGGAACTAAAATAGGTGTAAAATTTAATGTTCCGATTATTAGTGAAACAGATTATAAAAACATTATGAATATAACTAAACAAGAGTATATAGATATTAAAGATAATGAATATTTACTTCTTTGTAATTTAGATTTAGTTTTGAACACTTATAAAGATTTTTATGAAAGCAAATATGCACTTAGTATAAATGGTAATAGTTTAGTGCCAGGATCAAGTAATATAATTAATACTGCACTTATTAATAGTAATGCAAATAGTAATGATGGAGTTATAGTTGTTAGTGATAATATAATATCTAGTTTAAAAATAAAAGAAAGAATTATTATTGGTAATTATAAAACTGATGATGAAAATAATGATAAAATATTAAATGATGTTCTTAGATTTGATCATAATTACTATATTATGGCAATTACAAGAAATGAAATTGAAGCATCAAGTGTTGGTCTTAAAGCAATGCTAACTTTTATTGGTTTGTATTTGGGTATAACATTTGCAATATGTAGTGCAACAGTACTAGCAATTGGTCAGTTATCTGAATCTAGTGATAATAAAGAAAGATATCATATTTTAAAACTTTTAGGAGCAGATAATAGAGTTATTAATAAAGCATTATTTATGCAAATAGGAATTGCCTTTATGTTTCCACTTATTGTGGCAATATTTCATAGTATTGTTGGACTTACAGAAATAAATAGTCTTATTAATGTTTTAGCAAGTTTAGACTTAATGACAAATATTATATTAACATCTTTATTCATATTAATTCTCTATGGGGGATATTATTTACTAACATATATTTGTAGTAAGAATATTATAAAGGAATAGTTTTGGCTATTTCTTTTTATTTTTTTGCAAATTAATTTGCATATTACTACTTTTTAAGTTAAATATGTAATCAGTGGAGAAAATGTGATAATAATTGAAACAACAAGATATAAAAGAGATTATAAAAATATAATTATTAAAAAACATCTGACTAATGAACAAAGAAGAATAGAAGATATTAAAACATTAACTTGAAAGTGTGGATAATTTACAAGAATTAATGAATCATACTTATAAAAATATTTATCATATTGAACAGAAAAAAGGTGATTTAAAAACTATAATTACAGCACACTTAAATAAAAAAATTCGTTTATGGATGAAACCAATAGGAAGTTATCCATATAATTATTTAGAAATATTAGAAATTGAATTAATAAAAATAGATGAAAGGCATTATGGGGAAGGATGATGAATATGCATGGATTTGGCAATATGCTAAAAGAATACTTAAAATTTTATAAAATAAGTCAGACACAGTTTGCTGATTCTCTTAATATTACTCAAAAACATATGAATGCTATTTTAAATGAAAATGCCGATTTATCTGAAGAATTAATTGTTGCAATAAGTTTATTAACTGACATTGATCCAAGACTTATATTACTTTCTGAAAATAAAAAAAGAATGCATAATTATTTACATACAAAATTTAATAATGAAAAAGAAATAAAAGAATATTTAAATAGTTTTTATATAAAAGAACTACAAAAGAAAAAATGGCTTAAGTTAAAAGATGAAAATTCATGTGTACAAAATGCAGTAGATTTATTAGAATGTTTAAAAGTAAGAAATTTTGATATGTTAGATATTTTTTTAGATAAAAGAATAATGTATAAGAAAAAAGATGATGCTAATCGAGTAAAAATATATTTATGGATTAAAAGATGTGATAGTTTAATAAAAGGAAAAGAAATAAAAGAATATTCTAAAGATAATTTTAATCAATTATTAGAAGAATTAATAATTGAAAGAAATAAAAAATTTAATGAAGAAAATTTAATTAAATTATTTAATAAATATGGAATATATTTAGTTATTGAAGATGCATTAAAAGGTACTAAAGTAAGAGGTGCTACTCTTGTTAAAGGAACTAATCCTTGTATTTATATGACTAGATATTATAAAGAGAAAGCATCATTTTACTTTGCATTATATCATGAATTATCACATGTTAAGACTAATTATAATATGGCTAAAAATAAAGTTATTATTGCTAGTGATGAAGAAAATGAATTTGAAAAGAAAGCAGATGTTTTTGCTATCAATAATATGATTAATGATTTAGTATGGAATAAAATTATTTTAAATTTAGATAAAAAAGAATTCATTGCTCATGAAAATAATATTCCTTTGTGCTTTTTATATAGTAGATTAGCATATGAAAATATAATAAAGTATAGTAGTAAAGAATATAATCAACACAAAGAAATGATATAAAATGATTATCCAAACTTTAAAAGTAAAAGCATTTACAAAGTTATCAAAACTAATTATAAAATAATTTTTCTTTGACAGTTAAATGGAGCAAACCTAAAGAATATAAGGGTTTGCTCCATTTTTAAATGTTGTATATTGAAAAAGATTTTTAAGAATTGTGAATAATTATGATAAAGCGGAAAAAATAAATCTAAGTGAAATTAAAATTACTGATTAAATTATATATGAAAGTGTTAAAAAAATACTAATATATAATGAAAGTAATGAATATAACGAAAAAAATGTGGAATACCACAATAATTTTCAATAAATATATTGCATTCTTTTAAATAAATGATATAATTAAAATGAAATTATTTGTGGAATACCACAACAATTTTTGATAGGAGGACGTTATGTCAAAAGAAATAAATAGAGAACTATATTTAAATAAACTTATAAATTCAAAGGAAAATGGACTTGTAAAAGTAATAACTGGAATAAGAAGATGTGGTAAATCTTACCTACTATTTAAGTTGTTTAATAATTATTTATTGGATAATGGTGTTAAAGAAAGCAATATCATAAAAATAAATCTTGAAGAGTTAGAAAATCAAAAATATCATGATAGAGATTTACTAAACGAACATATTAAATCCCAAATAAAAAGTGATAAAGAATTTTATTATGTTTTCATTGATGAAATTCAAAATGTTAAGAGATTTGAGCCACTTTTAAATTCATTAAATAATAAAAATAATGTTGATGTTTATGTTACTGGATCTAATTCAAAGTTTTTATCTACTGATATTCTAACAGAATTTAGAGGAAGAGCTTACGAAATAAAAGTTCATCCTTTGTCTTTTAGAGAATTTTATATAGCAGATAAGAAAGAAATAGAAAAGTCTTTAGAAGAATATATGATGTATGGAGGATTACCATTTATAATTAATCTTAAAAAAGAAGATGAAAAAATCAACTATTTAAAAAGTTTGTTTGAAAAAGTTTATTTTGCGGATGTAATTGAAAAAAATAATATCAAAAAAGATGATTTATTAGATGAAATTGTTAATTGCCTTGCATCTACTGTGGGTTCACTTACTAACGCAAATAATATAGTTAACACATTTAAAAGTAAAGGATTAATAAATACAGAATATAATACCGTTTCCAATTATATTGAATATTTAGAAAACTCGTTTATGATAAATAAAGCTACAAGGTATAATGTTAGAGGCAGACAATATATTCAGACGCCATATAAGTATTATTTTGAAGACATTGGACTTATAAATGCAAGACTTAATTTTAGACAATATGATAAAGAGCATATAATGGAAAATATTATATATAATGAATTAGTTTCTAGGGGTTATAATGTGGATGTTGGTATTGTGGAAAAATATGTTAAAAATAAAGATGATAAAACTATCAGAAAAATATTTGAAGTTGATTTTGTGTGTAATTTAGGAAGCAAAAGATATTATATACAATCTGCATATTCTTTAGATAGCGAGGAAAAAATAATACAAGAGAAAAATTCACTAATAAATATAAACGATTCATTTAAAAAGATAGTTATAGTAAATGACAATACAAT
>CAZYXO010000006.1:0-24153 GCA_964651315.1 uncultured Muribaculaceae bacterium | reverse complement strand
GACCAAATGGCTGTCCATGTACCACTTTCCGAAGAAGCAAAAGCAGAAGCAAGAATCTTAATGTTAGGTGCTAACAATATTTTAAATCCGAAAGATGGAAAACCAATTGTTACACCAAGTCAGGATATGGTATTAGGAAACTGCTATTTAACAATTGAAGAAGCAGGACTTCCAGAAGAAGGTCGAGCATTTAAAGATTCAAATGAAGTTTTAATGGCTTATCAAAGAAAAGAAGTGTCATTACATACAAGAATAGCACTTCCAGTAAGTTCATTTAAACATAAATTATTTAAAGATGATCAAAGAGATAAGTATTTGATTACAACACCTGGTAAAATTATATTTAATGAAATACTTCCTTATACATTCCCATTCATTAATGAAGGAACTACGGAAAATATTGAAGGAATTACACCAGATAAATATTTCGTAGAAATGGGTTCAAACTTGCCAGAAGTAGTTGCAAGTATGGAAATCGTTCAACCTTTCATTAAAAAAACATTAGAAAAAATAATTGCTCAAGTATTTAAAAGAGAAAAAACAACTGAAACAAGTATCATGCTTGATAAGTTAAAAGATTTAGGTTTTAAATATTCAACAATTGCTGGTATTACAGTATCAGCTACTGATGTTGTAAGATGTGAAGAAAAAGAAAGTATTATTAATGAATCTCAAGCAAAAGTAGAAAAAATCAATAAACAATATCAAAGAGGTTTAATAACTGAAGCCGAAAGATATGCAAATGTTATTGAAATTTGGACTGATGCTAATGATCAAGTAAAAAAATCATTAAATAAAATAAGTAATAATAACTACAAAAACCCAATATTTATGATGATGAATAGTGGAGCACGTGGTAAAATCAGTCAATTTACACAACTTGCTGGTATGCGTGGACTTATGGCTAAACCAAGTGGTGAAACCGTAGAAATTCCAATCAAAAGTTCATTAATTGAAGGTTTATCAGTGTCAGAATTCTTCTTGTCCACTCATGGTTCAAGAAAAGGTTCTGCTGATACAGCCCTTCGTACTGCTGATTCAGGATATTTAACAAGAAGATTAGTTGAAGTAGTTCAAGATATTATTGTTAAAGAATATGATTGTGGTTCAATTAATGGAGTTGAAGTTTGTGACTTATTAAATGACAAAGACAATTCTGTAATTGAAAGTATGTTTGAAAGAATTTTAGGAAGATTTACTGCTCAAAAAATCATTCATCCAGAAACTAAAGAAACAATTTTAGAAAAAGGCGAAATGATTACAGAAAATATCGTTGCTAAAATTAAAAAAGCAGGTATTAAAAAAGTTGAAATTAGAAGTATTTTAACTTGTAAAACAGTTAATGGTGTTTGTCAAAAATGTTATGGACGTAACCTTGCAACTGGTAATTTGGTTGAAACAGGTGAAGCTGTAGGTATTATGGCTGCTCAATCAATTGGAGAACCAGGTACACAATTAACAATGCGTACATTCCATACAGGTGGAGTTGCTGGAGGAGATGATATCACTCAAGGTTTACCAAGAGTTGAAGAATTATTCGAAGCAAGAACACCTAAGTATAAAGCAACAGTTTCAGAAATTACTGGTAAAGTAATCGATATTACTGAAAAAGATGGTAAATATAAAATTGTTGTGGAAAATACTGCTGGAATAAGAGAACATGTAACTAATTATAATATGAAATTACGTGTTGCAGTAGGGGACGCAGTTGAAGCAGGAGATAAATTAACTGAAGGATCAATTGCACCAAAAGAATTACTTGCAGTAACAGATTCAATAACTGCTCAAGAATATATCTTAAAAGAAATTCAAAGCGTTTATAAATTACAAGGTGTTGATATTAATGATAAACATATCGAAATAATCGTTAAACGTATGATTAATAAAATTAGAATTATTGAACGTGGTGATACTGAATTTGTTGAAGATTTAACAATTTCACTAAGAGCATTTACAGAAGGTAATAAACCAGTTTTATTACAAGGTGGAGTTCCTGCTAAAGGAAGACCTATCATGCTTGGTATTACTAAGTCAAGTTTAGAAACAGAATCATTCTTATCTGCTGCATCATTCCAAGAAACTACAAGAGTTTTAACAGATGCTGCTATTAAAGGTAAGACAGATTACTTACGCGGATTAAAAGAAAATGTTTTAATTGGTAAATTAATCCCAGCAGGTACTGGTGCTAAACAATATAATGATATTGAATTAATGCTTCAAAAAGAATTTATGGATGATGAACCTAGTGAAGTTTTGGAAGAAAAATTACTAGATGAATCTCTTGCAGTTAATAATGAAGAAGGATTACTTAATGAATTAACTACTGAAGATACTGAAAATGTTTTAGAAACAGATGAAGTACTTGAAGAAGAAGTAGTAGAAGAAGAAAACAAATAAAATTAAAACAGTGAATTTTGAAAGTTCACTGTTTTAATTGTTTTAATTAAGAATAAATTATATTGTCTTCTTCTTCATAATCATCAAAGCAATGATTGTTTTTGTTGTAAGCAGTTATCCATTTTTCAAGGGTTTTAAGGGGAATATTATATCCTTCTGCTGTTCTTTTTGTTGGCGCTCCACATTCAACAATAAGTTTGACAATTTTCTTTTTCAAACTATTTTCATATACTACTCTCATACTATACATTCCTTTACTAATTTTCTTTGTTTAGTATATTTTAACATATAAATAAAAAAAATATATACTTAATTGTCTTAAAAGTTGTAAAAAAGGTAAAAAAAATTAAAAGTAACTTACTAAAATACAAATTAATAAAATAGCAATGTATAATTTACGTAAAGTAAATAGACAACTAATAGTATTAAATGATATATTAATTATAGATATGTTTAATATATGTTTGTTGTTTCCTCATTTACTAATTTTAATTTAGGAAGTGAGGTGATGATAATGAGAAAAGAAATTAATTTTCTAAGAATCATAATCATTATTTTATTTATAATAGAATTAATAAAACTATTTAAATGAAAAATGCTCTAACATAATAGTTAGAGCAAGTAACAATTATATTGGAAACTGCTTAACTGATCAGAATTAAGCACATCCTTTTTTTATTGTATGTAAGATTTTCCTTACACATACATAATACAATAAATAAGAAAAAAAATGATAACATCCAAAACATTGTTCTCTTGTAGGGGGAGGGTATTTTTTATATAATACTCTTAAGATTAAGAAATAATAGATTAAAGGAGAGTATTTTATATGAAAAAGAAATATATATTAATTACATTAATAAGTTTAATAATAGTGTTGTCAATTGGCATAACTTATGCTTTATTTTATTCAAGTGTAACACAAAGTGATTTAAATGCCCTAAATACTACTTGTTTTGATGTAACATATACAGAAAATAGTAATTCAATAAATTTAGTAAATAGTT
Source organism: uncultured Muribaculaceae bacterium (assembly GCA_964651315.1). GTDB lineage: Bacteria > Bacillota_I > Bacilli_A > RF39 > UBA660 > CAZYXO01. The sequence continues at coordinate 20,749 of CAZYXO010000006.1, read as the reverse complement.
ATCCGATGAAGGATAGTAAAGGATTAAAACTAAAACCATATACATTTACAATAACAAATACTTGTAACACAACAAGTGAATATGTAGTAACTGTTAATACTACAAATAATTCATCAACTATATTATTACCATATATTAAAATAGCAAATTATAAAACAAATATAAGAAAACTAAATAGTTTAAGAACAATAAACTTATCAAGTAACTTAAATACAATATATAATATCAATACAAGTTATGAAATAGATACTGGATATTTAGAACAAAATGAATCTAAAAGTTATAGTATAAATTTATGGATAGATGAAAGTGCTGGAAATAATATAATGGGAGAGTCTTTTGAAGCAAGAGTAATAGTAACAAATTTAGCAAACAGCACAAGTCCAAATGATGTAACACTTGCAGTAAAACTACAAGATAAAGAAAATAATTTATGGGTAGATAACTATACAAATACAACATCATTTCCGAGCAAAACAAGTGGATACACATATCAAGATATAAAATGTGATGATGAAAGTGTATTAGTAACAGCACAGTGGGATGAAACAAATTATACCTTTAGTGATTTAAGATTTAGGGGAATATCGCAACCAATAAAATGTATCGTAAACTTTGGAGAATTAACAAGAGTAGAAATAACTGAAGATATAGTAGTAGATATTGATTCAAATATGATACCAATAGTATATGATGAAAGCACAAGCGAATGGAAGAAAGCAAATCCAAAAAGTGGATGGTGTAATTATGATACAAAACAGTGGTGTAATGCAGTAACCATAGTTCCATCAGAACTTGCAACTTATAAAGCAATGAGTGTGAGTGAGACAATAGATAATGATGATGTCATGGGATATTATGTATATATACCAAGATATCGATATACATTATGGAATGTCAATGCCGATGGAGCACAAACTTCAAATGAACAAGAAATAATAATTGATTTTGAAAATAAAGAAACAACAGCAAAATCAAATGGTTACACAAATGGATCACAACTTACTCATCCAGCATTTACATTAGGAACCAGAGAATTAAATGGATTTTGGATAGGAAAATTTGAAACAAGTACAGAAACAAATTATGAAGCAGCAACTACAAGTGCAACCGCACTACAAAATGGCGTATATGTAAAACCATATTTAAGTTCAACTTCCATTCAGTATTCACTTTGGTGGATGAATATATACAACCAATATTTAACTGCTGTCTCGATAAGTGGAAGTAATTATCATAATTTATCAAGTAGTACAGAATCAGGAATGTTAAAGAATAGTCAGTGGGGGTCTGTTGCTTATCTTTCTCACTCAATATATGGAACATGTAATGGAACAAAAGGAAGTGCAACATGTACTGAAGTTGGATTAAATTCTCATTTAGAAGGTTATACTGGAGTAGGTCCACAAGCATCTGGAGAATATAGTACATCAGGAGCAATTATCAATATTTATTCATCAGAAATTGGATTAGAAGCATCAACTACTAAAACAATATATGGAGTATATGATATGTCAGGTGGAGCTTATGAATATGTAATGGGAGTAATGAAAGCAGAAGGAAGTAATGAGCCGTTGTATTCTAATAGCGGATTTACTGCTGTTAATCTGCCCACTAAAGAATATTATGATTTATATGATTATGGAACGGCTTATAATGATTCATCAGCATATGCAAGAGGACATTTAGGAGACGCCACAAAGGAGATTATTAAAAGTGTATCAAATTATGATGGATGGTATAGTGACTACACCATTGTTGTAAACGCTTCTTCCCCGTGGTTTGGCCGTGGCGGCTATTCCTACAGCATTAGTTCAGCAGGTGTATTTCTCTTTAGTAGCTACTATGGGTCTGCTATTAGTGGGGGTAGTTTTCGTATTTTCCTAGCAAAAAAATAAATATTTTTAAAAGAGCAATAGTTTTGCTTTTTTATTTTGTAAAACTATTGTATACTATTATTAGGTGGTAGAAATGTATAATTATATAGTAGGTAAAATTACTATGCAAGGTAGTAATTATGTTGTAATAGAAAATAATAATATTGGATATGAAGTAAGAGTAGGGAATCCTTTTAGTTATGAAATGGATGTTGAAACTAAAATATATTTATATAATTATGTTCGTGAAGAAGAATATAGTTTATATGGTTTTAAATCTTTAGAAGAAAAAGAATTATTTTTAAAATTAATTAATGTAAAAGGATTAGGACCAAAATTAATAATGCCAATACTTGCAACTGGTTCTATTAATGGTATAATAGATGCTATTAACAGAGAAAATATTTTATATTTAACAAAATTTCCAAAAATTGGTGAAAAGTTAGCTAAACAAATAGTATTAGATTTAAAAAATAAAATTAATATTGAAGTTGAAGGTACAGAAGAAAATAATAATTTAGAAGAATTAATTAGTGTACTAGAAAGTCTTGGTTATAAATCAGGAGAAATAAAAAGAGTAGTGGTTTCTGTTGATCAAACGAAAACATTAGAAGAACAGGTTAAAGAAGCATTAAAATTATTGTTGAAATAGATGGAGGTTTAAATGGATACAAGAATAATAAGTACAGATGAATTAGAAGAGGATAATGTAATTAAAAATATAAGACCATCTCATTTAGATGAATATATTGGGCAAGATGAAATAAAGGAAAATTTAAGAATCTTTATTGAAGCAGCAAAATTACGTGATGAGACACTCGATCATGTGCTTTTGTATGGGCCTCCGGGACTCGGTAAAACAACACTTGCCCATATTATTGCCAATGAACTTGGCAGTAATATAAAAACAGCAAGTGGACCAGCAATAGAAAAAAGTGGTGATTTAGCAGCAATTCTTTCAACTCTTGAACCAGGTGATGTTTTATTTATTGATGAAATACATAGAATGCCTAAATTTATTGAAGAAATATTATATCCAGCAATGGAAGATTTTGAAATAGATATAATAATTGGTAGTGAAGGAAAAAGTAGAAATGTTAAAATAGATTTGCCACCATTTACTTTAGTTGGAGCAACAACACGGGCTGGTGATTTATCAAGTCCCCTAAGAGATCGTTTTGGTATTGTATCAAAATTAAATTATTATACTGATGAAGAATTGCAACGTATCATTACAAGAACAAGCAAAGTGCTTAGTATGGATATTGAAAGTGATGCCGCAATGGAAATAGCAAAAAGATGTCGTAAAACCCCAAGAGTTGCTAATAGATTATATAAAAGAGTTAGAGATTTTGCTTTAGTAAGTGGCATGAGTAGTATTAATAACGAAATAACTTTATCAAGTTTAGATCGGTTAAAAATTGATAAAGATGGATTAGATGGAATCGATGTCGAATATTTAACTTCCTTAATCGAAAAATTTAATGGTGGACCAGTAGGAGTTGAAACAATTGCAACTTCAATTGGAGAAGAAGTAACAACTATTGAAGATGTAGTTGAACCTTTCTTATTACAATCTGGTTATATAAAAAGAACTCAAAGAGGAAGAATGGCAACTGATAAAGCATATAATCATTTAAAAATTAAAATGGGAGGTCTATTTTAATGACAGTTATAATGGATGGGAAAAGTTTAGCAAATAAGATTAAAGAAAATGTAAAAAAAGAAATAATTACTTTAGATAATTCACCAAAACTTATTGTTATATCTATTAACAGTGATGAAGCAAGTAAAATTTATGTGAAAAATAAAGAAAAATCTTGTCTTAGTTGTGGAATAAAATTCGAGAATATTATATTAGATAATCCAACGCATGAAGAAGTAAAAGAAATAATCGAAAAACTAAATAACGATCAAGAAGTAAATGGAATATTAATCCAAAGTCCAATACCTGATTATTTAAATTATAATGCATTAGTTAATTTAATTGATGCAATAAAAGATGTTGATGGATTTACAAATCTAAATATCTCTAAGGCTTACTTAAATGAAGAATGCATTGTCAGTTGTACTGCAAAAGGTATAATGACTTTATTTAAAGAATATAATATTGAATTAAATGGTAAAAATGTTGTAATTATAAATCGTAGCAATATTGTTGGAAAGCCTTTATTTTTTGAATTACTAAAAAATAATGCAACAATAAGTATGTTGCATTCTAAAACTAAAGACATTAGTTTGTATACAAAATTTGCTGATATAATAATTGTTGCAGTAGGAATTCCAAACTTTATTAAAAAAGATATGATTAAAGAAAATAGTATTTTAATTGATGTTGGAATTAATCGTATCGAAAATAAAATAGTAGGGGATGTTGATTATGAATCATGTTATTCACTTTGTTCCTATATTACTCCGGTTCCTAAAGGCGTAGGACCTTTAACTGTAGCATCTTTAATGGAAAACACGTTAATTGCTTATAAAAACCAAAATGAAAAGTAACTAAAAATTTAATTAGTTACTTTTTTAATATTTCCAGTTTTACTATCCTGTTCAAAGTTATATGTTGCTCCTCTAATTTACAACTATTTAACTCTTTTAATTTCTCTTAAAAACTCTATTGTGTCTTTAAGTGTTTCTTCTAAGGGTCTTGGATTATAATCAAGTTCTTTAGTTGCTTTCTCATGACTAAAATTAGAATTACTTTCTAAAGTGTATAAAGAATAAGCCGTATATAAAGGAGCTTGCTTTAATATTTTATAATATAATTCTGATATTGGTGCTGTAAATTTAGCAAACCATAATGGTAAATAAGTTTTAATTGGTTTTTGGTTATTTATTTTTGCTATTGTATCTATTAATTCTTTAACTGAATAATATTTATTAGATAATATGTAACATTCACCACTTTTACCTTTATTAATTGCATTAATCATTCCATCACATACATCACGGACATCAACGAAATCATAACCACCACTAACAGCAGCAGTTAGTTTTTTATTACAAAAATCAACAAGTAATTGCGTAACATGTCCATGTCCATAATCATTAGGACCGATAATGCCCGATGGATGAACAACAACAGCATTAAGTCCATCTTTTACTTTTTCTAAAACATACTTTGTGGCTTCTCTTTTAGTTTTAGCGTATAAACCAACAACATTATTTTCGGAAAAATCATTTGTTTCGCTTATTAATTCTTTATTAGGTAATTCTCTAATGGCATGAACAGAACTAACATATAATAATCTTTTAACATGATTTTCTAAACACATATCAGTAATATTTTTAGTACCATTTACATTAACGTTATAAACTAGTTCATTATATTTTGAAGTAATACTAACAATACCAGCACAGTGTATAACTATTAATTTATAATTATCTTTGTTTTCAAAAAATCTTTCTAAATCATTTTTCTTTGTAACGTCACCATAAATTATTTCGATGTTTTTTGGTAGTAATAAAATATTTTTATCATTTGGCAAGACGAAAACACGAACATTTTTCTTTTGTCTAACCAACAAGTCGATAAGATTTAAACCAAGATGACCGGCAGCACCAGTAACTAAATATTTTTCTTTCATAAAAATACCTTCTTTCACTTGCATTATAACATTGTTTTAAGTAAAGTGTATAAAAACATTTATTTTCACCTTTATTTATGGACTTTAATTTCTTAATTTGTTACAATATTTTCGAGGAGAAAAGCAATGGAAAAAGTCGAAATAATAAATGCAATTGAAGAAATAAGAAAATTTAAAACCGAAACAAACAAAATAGAAGTGAAAACTGCTTTAAAAGGTTTTCCAAAGAAATGTTATGATACTTTTTCTAGTTTTTCAAATAAATATGGAGGTATTATTCTTTTTGGTATAAGTGAAAACAATGCATTTAAAACTGAAGGAGTATACAATGTAAAAGATTTACAAAAACAAATTACTAATTTATGTAATGATTCTATGAATCCGAAACTTCGTCCTGATATATTAATACTTCAATTTGAAGGTAAAAATATTTTAGCAGTAAAACTAGAAGAAATACCTCAAAATCAAAAACCATGTTATTATAAACCAAAAGGATTAAAAGCTGGTTCATATATAAGAAATGGTGATAGAGATGATTTAATGACTGATTATGAGATATATGCTCTTGAAAGTTATAATGATCATATATTTGAAGATACAAGACCTACAAAAAGATCAAGTGTTGATGATTTAAATATAAATGAACTAAAAGAATATATTGATAAAATAAAAAAAAGCAAACCTAATTTTTCTAAAAATAGTTACGAAAAAAATTTAAAATTATGTGGTATTACAGATAATACTGAGAAAAATGTTTATCCAACATTAGCAGGAACAATGATATTTGGTGATTATCCTCAAAGTTTTTATCCGCAATTATTTATAGCATGTGTAGTCATACCTGGCTATTCTTTAGGTGATGTTGGTGATTTAGGGGAACGCTTTATTGACAATAAAAGAATAGAAGGAACTATTGAAGAAATGCTTGAAGGTGCAATGAACTTTTTGCGACGAAATATGAGAACTAGAGTAATTATAGATGCAAATGGAAATAGAACAGACAGACCTGAATATCCTATAGAAGCATTAAGAGAAGCAATTGCTAATGCATTAATTCATAGAGATTATAGCACTCAAACAGAAAATGCTTATATTTCTGTTTACATGTATGAAGATAGAATTGAAATATTAAATCCAGGAGCATTATATGGGATTAACAAATTAGAAAAATTAGGAACTGATACTATTATGGAATCAAGAAATCCAACTATAGTTAGAATTTTGGAAGAAAAAGGATCTGTTATTGAAAATAGACATTCAGGAATTCCTACAATGATAAGAGAAATGAAAAAATTAAATTTACCTGAACCAGAATTTTATGAAGAAAGGGGTAGTTTTAAAGTAATTTTTAGAAACTTTAGGAATGAAGTTTTGACTACAAATGCTATTCCAAGTGAACATGTTGCTACACAAGGTGGTGCAGAAAGTGGTGCACATGGTGGTGTACAAAGTGGTTCGAAAGGCGATTCTAAGTGTGGTTCGAATAGTGGTTTACTAAGTGGTGCACAAAGCACTTCAAAAGGTGGTGCACAAAGTACTTCACAAGGTGGTGCACAAAATATAAATAAAAAAATAATATTAATAAAAATACTTGAATTTTGTAAAGAACCAAAAACCGCAGTTGAAATAAGATCTTATTTAGGAATTAAATCAAAAAGATATGTTTCTGAAGAATTAATTCGACCATTAATCAAAGGGAAATTGTTAGGCCATACAAATAAAAAGAGTATTAATGCTAGAAATCAAAAATATATAACTATAAAAAAGTACAATAATATAGAAAAGAAGTAGAGATTATGAATATAAATGAATTTGATTATGATTTACCACAAAACTTAATAGCACAAACGCCGCTTAAGAATCGTAGTGAATCGAAATTATTAGTGATGAATAAAAAAACAGGTGAATTAAATCATTCGCATTTTTATAATATTGTAGATTATTTAAATATTGGTGATGTTCTAGTTTTAAATGATACAAAAGTTATTCCGGCAAGATTAATTGGAACTAAAGAAGACACAAATGCAGTTATTGAATTATTATTATTAAAAGAAATGGAAAATAATAATTGGGAATGTTTAGCAAGACCTGGTAAAAGATTAAAAGTGGGGACAATTATTAAGTTTCATGATTTATTATCAGCAAAAGTAATCGAAAAAAAAGATGATGGAATAGTTATTGTTAATTTAATTTATGAAGGAATATTAATGGAAATATTAGATAAACTAGGAACAATGCCACTTCCACCTTATATTCATGAAAAACTAAATGACCAAAGTAGATATCAGACAGTTTATGCAAAAAATATTGGCTCCTCTGCTGCACCAACTGCTGGTTTACATTTTACTGAAGACTTATTAAATAAATTAGCAAAAAAAGGTGTTATTATTACCTTTGTAACTCTTCATGTTGGACTAGGAACTTTTCGGCCCGTTGAAGAAGAAAATGTTTTAGAACATAAAATGCATACAGAATTTTATCAAATGAATGAAGACACTGCTATGATTTTAAATAACGCTAAAAAAGATAAACGGAAAATAATTGCAGTTGGAACAACTACTACAAGAGTATTAGAAACAGTTATGAATAAATATCAAACATTTAAAAGTTGTAGTGGGAATACAGATATATTTATATATCCTGGATATAAATTTTTAGGAATAGATTCATTAATAACTAATTTTCATTTGCCAAAATCAACATTATTAATGTTAGTAAGTGCATTATCTAAAAAAGAATTTATCATGCATGCTTATGAAGAAGCAATTAAAAACAATTATCGATTCTTTTCTTTCGGTGATGCTATGTTTATAGAATAGGAGGACTTATGAAAATAGATTATAAATTAATTAAAAAAGAGAAAAATACTAGTGCTAGATTAGGCACTTTTACTTATAATAATATGACTTATGAAACACCGATGTTTATGCCAGTTGGAACTCTTGCAACAGTAAAAACTTTGTCACCTGAAGAAATAAAAGAATTAGGTTCAGGTATAATTCTTGCCAATACTTATCATCTATGGCTTCGTCCTGGTGAAGATATTGTGAATCTTGCTGGTGGCCTTCACAAATTTATGAATTATGCTGGGCCAATTTTAACAGATAGTGGGGGATTTCAAGTTTTTTCCTTAGCAAATAAAAAAGATATAAATGAAGATGGTGTTAAATTTAAAAATCATTTAAATGGTGATACTTTGATGCTTACTCCTGAAAAATCTATTGAAATTCAAAATAAACTTGATAGCGATATTGCCATGAGTTTCGATGAATGTGTGGGGTTTCCTTCTACACATGAATATATGAAAGATAGCGTAAAAAGAACTTTAAGATGGGCAAAACGTGGTAAAGAAAATCATAAAAATGAGAATCAAATGTTATTTGGAATCGTTCAAGGCGGAGAATACCCGGATTTAAGAGAATACTGTGCTAAAGAATTAGTGAAAATGAATTTTGATGGCTATTCAGTAGGAGGAACTAGTGTCGGAGAACCAAAAGAAACAATGTATAAAATGGTGGAATATTCAACGCCTCATTTACCTGAAAATAAATTTCGTTATTTAATGGGAGTAGGAGATCCAATAGATTTAATTGAAAATTCTATAAGAGGAATAGACTTATTTGATTGTGTTTCTCCAACAAGATTAGCAAGACATGGACATGCTTATACAAAATATGGTAAAATAAATATTAAGAATAGCAAATATAAAAGTGATTTTACACCAATAGAGAATGATTGTGATTGTTATGCATGTAAAAATTATACAAAATCGTATATAAAACATTTAATTAATTGTAATGAAACATTTGGTGCCAGACTTTTATCTATTCACAATATTAGATACTTAAATCGTTTAATGGAAAGTATTAGAGAAAGTATTAAACAAGATAATATTTTAGAATTAAGAGATAATTTTATTAAAAATTATTATGGAGGTAATAATGAAATGTAAATATTTATTAATATATGTTTTTGCAATTATTTTAGCAGTTTCCATTCCTACAATTATTAAAATAAATAATAATCATTATGAAAAATTATATAAAGTAATTGAAAATGAAATAATTTATAGTGCTACTTTATGTATTAGAGATAATATTTGTAAAGAAAATAAAATAACTTTAAAAACATTATATGATAATAAATATATGGAAAAACAAGTAGATCCTAAAACTCAAGAATATTATAATGAACAATATTATGTAGAAAAGAATAATGATACATTAAGATTAGTAAAAAATCCCTTATAAAAAAGAAATATTAGTCAGAAAATGACTAATTTTTTGTTAAGCAAAAAAGTTCAAAATTATGAACTTTAGTATTTAACTCTCATTTTGACAACTTTACCTTTAAAATCATTTGTATTACCTTTTAATCCTAACTTAAATGCTTGAAAAGAATGAAGTACTGCTTCCATTTCTTCTTCACTAATCATATCTAAATAAGCATTTTTTTCATTTTTGGTAAGTGGCCAAGTTTTAACAAATTTTTTATCAATATATAATTCTACCTGACTAAAATATTCATAATATCTTACTCCATTTGCATCAATAATTTCTTCAATTAATAAATATTTTGGTAAATTAGCTCGATGTAAATATCGATGTATTTTACTTTGTAACTCATAAAATTTTATTTCTTTTTCAACATTAAATCCTACATTATTATCTTTCTCTAAACTATCGCAATAAAAAATATCTGCTGGTGTTATTTCTTCTCTAGTATTAATCATTTCTCTAATATCTGGATACATAGTTTCTAAATATTCAATATTTTTATCTGCTAAATATATTTCACTTTCAATCAAAACAACCCTAAATAATTTCATGTAAATTAATCCCCCAAACTAATTTTCATTGGCACAACTTTTTCTCTACTTCTAAGCATACCTAATTCGCTTTTATAACCATTTTTTATTAAATGAAATCCTTTTAATAAAGTTATCATTTCTTTTAATGTCGAATCAAATAATTCATCAATTGGATTTCCTTCTATATTAATAAAATTGGCATCATCTTTTAAATAAATTCTTGTATTTGTGAATATTTCTCTCAAAATAGTCTTTTTATCATCAATAAAATTTGCTTCTATAATTAAATATTCTGGCAAATCACATCTATGTAAGTAAAAACCGATTTTATTGATGATATTATCGATAATAGGATCTACATCCTTTTCATCAATATATTCTTCTCCTTCTTCAAATACACTATAATCTAGTAAATTTTCTTTTCCAACTAAGACATCTAAAATTCTTTCTTTTTTTTCATATAATTCTCTAATATCTGGATATAAAGTTTGTAAAAATTCTACTTTTTTATTTTTATCATTCTTTAAATAGATATATTCAGTAATTAATATTTTATAATAATGTTTGATAATAATCACTTCCCATAAAATTTATTCTAATATAAAACAATTAAAAACGCAATTATTATTTGTGTAATTAAATTACTATTTACTATATAATCGATATAAATTAATAGTAGGGGGATTAAATAATCTTATTTTTAATTTATTTTTAGTTCCTATACCACTATTAATAAATAATTTAGTTTTATTAATTTCATAATAATTTTCTAAATATTTAGTATTTTTTATCATCCCACCAAAATAAGGAATAATAACTTCACCACCAAGTGATTTACCACTAAACATTATATTTATTTTATAATTTTTTGATTTATCGATAATATCTGGATTATGAGATAATAAGATTACATAATCTTCATTCGTAATATTAATAAAACTTTTTTCTAATTCATTTGTGTATCCAACTATTTTAATAGGAGTTAAACCATTATAAAATATTTCAGTATTAGTGTTATCAAGTACTATAAAATTTTCTAAAATATTTAAGTAATTATTATCATTTTTAGTAATTGAAGCATAATTATTAATCGTAGAATTTATCTTATTTAATTCATTTTTTATAGATACTATTATATTATCTTTCGGTTTATAATTATTTTTAAATAAATTACCAGTAAAAATAACTATATCTGGTTTTAAACTATTTATATTTTTAACAATATTCTTTACTTCTTTAATTGTTATTTGTTCATTATCAAATAATAAATCACTAAATTGAACTATTTTAAGACCATGAAAATTACTTGCTAAATTATTATCTACAATACTATTTTCTTTAACAATTAATCTTTTTGGTTCAACATAACGCCCATATAAATAAATAACAGTAGAAATGATTATTAAAAATATTAGAAAAGAAATAAACTTTCTCATAATGCACCTAAAACAAGAATAATAACTGCTAGTGTATTATGAATTATATGCATAAAAATAGGAGTAAATATATTATTGGTTTTATAATAAGCATAAGCAAAGAAGTATCCTAACGAACCATATGGAATTAAATATAATAATTCTAAATAATTATTATATTTAATTATAGCAGGTATGACATGGATAGAACTAAATAATAATGCCGAAAATATTGCATAAATATATATATTATTAAAAGCTTTTTTAAAAGATAATCTAAATACTATTTCTTCAATAAAAGGCCCAATTAATGTTACTGATAAAGCAGTGTAAATAAAACTGTTTTTTAAACTTTCTCTATTTAATGCTTCATTAGGAGCAACATCTTTAAATATTAAAGTCAAAATAATATTTGAAGCATACATAATAAGTAATCCGATTAACCAATATTTAAAAGCATCATCTAAATATTCTTTTTTAAAAGATTTAAAATCTTTAATAAATACTTTATAGTATATGAAAAATAAAATAAGTAATAAAAATATATTAGATAAAAACAAGAACAAATCATTATTCTTAAATAATGTAGCAAAAAGAGCACTTAAAAAATAATAAAGAATAAATATTAATATTCCTTTCATAAATTCTAAAGCATAATAAATCATTTTTTTAATATTCATTTAAATCAATTCTTTCTACTAATAAATTTATCATAGATACGTTATTTTTTCAATTTATTAATTGCAACTATTAAAAATTTGTGATAATCTTATAGTAGTATTGGAGGATTGTAATGAAGCATTTAAAATATATAGTATTTTCCTTAATAATATTTAGTTGTTTTATACTAAATATAAAAGCTGAATGTACTTATAAAGAACAAGCTAATTTAAATTTACTTGCAAGTAAAGTTAAAGTGGCTTATGAAATAATTGAAGTTGATAATGGAGATTTTGGCATTCCACAACCAGAAACAGATGAGGAATCAGATAATGAAACAGAAATAAGTGATGAAATTGAAGAAAATCCCGAAATAGTTAAATTAATGGATTATGGTATAAAATTAACTATTCGGAATATTACTAAAGATATTTATGTTATTGTAAAAAATAAAGATACAAATGAAACTAAAACATATTTTTATAATGAAAATAATAAAGGTAATGTGGAACAAATAAATAATGATGCAAATAATACATATGATTATGAAGTATCTGTTTATGCAAATATTAATAATTGCCAAGCAGAGTTATTAAAAACTATTAATATTACAACTCCTAAATTTAATGATGTTTCTGAATATTCAATGTGTGATGATTTTAAAACATATACTTATTGTCAACAATTTATTGTCAGTGATTTAACAGTCGATGAAATTATTGAAAAAGTAGATGGATATAGTAAAAATAAAATTAACGATGAAGAACAAAAAAGTGATGATGTGAAAGAAAAAGATGATGTATCTTTTTATGACAAATATACGAAAGAAATATGGATTACTACTGGAGCTATAGTTTTAGTTGGTATAGTGGTAACAATTATTTTAATCAAGAAAAAAGGAAAAAGTGTAATATGAAAAAAAAAGTTAAATTAATTCTTATATTAATAATCTTTGGAGTGGCTTTTTTTGCAATAATGGACACAGCAAAAGCAAGTTATTGGCATAATCGAAATTATTCATTTCATAATACCAAAGGTACTGGAGGTATAGATTCAGATATTAGATATCGTAATAATACTTCAGGAAATTTTAGTTCAAAATATGCTTACTATGACTGGGTAGCAAAAGTTGGTGGAGATACATATGTTGCATATTGCTTATCTCCGGAATCATATGGTCCTGGTGGTGGTTATGATATAAGAAGAGATATTGATCCTACTGGAGATGTTTATAGATTTGTAAATAATAAAGAAATACCAGCAAGATTAAGAGCGTTTGATACGGCAATGGTTTATGCTTATCATTTATTAACTCAAGAATATGGTATATACCCGAAAAAAAAAGCTGATAGAATAGTAAATCAAGTTACATACCGTTTGATTTTCTATTATTACGAATATGGTAAAGGAAATAGAGGATATTTTTCATCGCCTGCAAATGCGTTCTTAAAATTTGCAGAACGATATAAAAATGGTGGAATTTCAAAGGATAATTTTGTGTTCTTTAAGGATATAGATGGCAAAACTAATTTTGCAAAAGGGTTTGAATTTTTTGAAAAAGCAATAAAACTTGGTGACAGAGCATATAACAATCAACTTAGTCGTGAAGAGCTTATAAATATTTTAAATATAAAAGAATTTGAAATAATTAAAAATGAATATAAGGAAATTGAATCAACAATTGATAAGACAACTTTAGAATATGATGTATTATTAAAAAATGCGGGTAATATTCCAGCATCTAATATACGTTTGAATAATTTTGAAGTTGTAAGTAAAACTAAAGGTGTAAAAATAAGTAATGTAAGTGTTGCTTATTCAGGTAGTGATATATCAGTTAAATTTAGAGCATCAGGTAAAAGAGAGTTATTTGAAAATGAAGTGTTAATTTATATTAAACCATGGGCTTGTTATGCAGGTTCTCCAGCTAATTTAGCATATGTCGATGCTGGAAATAGCAAAAAACAAAAATTAATGTTTGTAATACCAGATTGTAAAAATAACAGTCGACCAGTATTAGTAAGCGGAAAAGTAAACGATATTACTACAACTTGCTTTTCAACAGATGAATTAAATCCTGAAAGTAGTAATTTTGATCCAGAAAGATTTTCAAGTTTATGTTGTTCGTCATTAGATTTAAGTAATCCAGAGCATTTAGGATACTATAATCAATATTGTTCGTGTTATAGTACACCCTCATTAACACCAGGTAATTCAAGTTTTAATCCAAGTGAATTTGCTAAAACGTGTTGTAGTGATCCTAATTTGAAACAAGAAGACTCAATAAAATATTGTACAAGCTGTGAATCAAAAGTTTGTTTTGATGGGGATTGTACTGTAGAAGATGGAGAAGGAATAACAGCAGAAATAAATTCGATAGAAGGAAATCAAAATATAAAAGCATGTGTTTTGGGTAAAAATGACCAATTAGGAAATAGTTATGAATTAACAAGTATAATAAAAAACAATCCTTATTGTAAAGTATATTGTAAAGAAGATTTTTACATTAATTTGCCAGAAACAGTAAAAGGTGTAAGAAGTGGAACATATTTTACATTAAGAACAAGCATAAAAGGAACAAAAACATGCTATACAGATAAAATAAATTATACAACATTTAATAATGATTACAATAATAATACAAATGCACTAACGACTACTGCTGCTTTAATAAAAACATTAGAAAGTAATGCATTAAGTTTAGCAAATCAAATTCAATCATTACAAACAGAAAGAAATAATGCTAAAACTGATAAAGCAAGAGAAGAAATAGATAAAAAAATAGCCGATACAAATGCAGAAATATCTGCAAATAGTGCATCATTAGAAGCAGCAAGAGCAAATATTGGAACGTATAATGCAGCAATAAACAATAGTATAACTAGTATAAATTCATGTGCAACATGGGAAAGTGAATTAAAACTAACACCAACAATAAAATATACTTACTCCGAAGATTATATTAAAACATTAATTTCAAATAATAATGAAGATGTATTTCATGGGACTGTTACAAGCAGTAGTTCAAGTTTATGGACATGTGATGGAGAGGTAGATAATAATTATAATACGTGTACAAGTAATACTTCTACAACGATAAAAACAAAAGAAATAACAAAAACTACTTGTGATACTAACGGAAACTGTACAACAAGTAAAACAAGTGTGCCAGTAAGTAATTATATTAGAAAAACAAGTAATAAAGAAGGAATATATCAACCAAGAGCAACGTTCTATACTAAATATGTAACAGGAAATATAACAACGTCTGCAACAAATGCAAATAATTTACTTGGACTTCCAGTATCACTTGGAACAAATCAAGGAGTATATGCTTTTGCAATTAACTTTAGTGATATAGGGGAATATTATGATACAGGAAATCTAGGAAGATTAATTGGAAATAATGGAATATCAACAACATGTGATACTAATAATAAAGATTACTTATCATATGTTTGTGTATATGAAGTAAACTGTCCAGAGTGTGAATATTTCTGTAGTTGTAGTGATAATTCAATGGATGGATTTGAATGTGTAAAAGAAGATCAATATACATGTACATTATTAACAACAGATGATTGTGAAGATGAAGGTTGTGCATATGATAATGGAATTAAGTACTTCTATCGAACAGTATCATTAAACAATTTAAATCCAAATGAAAGAGATTTAGGTTATAACTGGAATACCGAAAAAGGTGAAGAGACTAAAAAAGAAATCGAAGAAAAAGGCGAAAATGCTTATCAAACTGCTGAATATACATTCACTCTTACACCTTCTGCTATAAGAGCACTGAAAAGATATAATAAAAGTCAAGAAGCAAATGGCGGATATGCAGCAAATACATTAGAATGTGAAAATGGAATAGATGAAAATGGCAAGAAATATGAAAATCTAATTTGCAAGAGTCAATTATTAAATCAAATAGAATCAGGAGAAATAAATATTCCGCATGAAATGAATCGAACCTGGGAATTATGGACCAAAAATATTGGTTTAGATGTAGGAACAGGACCAGCATGGAAGTAGGTGAAGAATGAAAGAATCATATTGGGGGTATTGGTTAATTGTTTTAGGAGTATTCATAGTAGTTATTATGATGATAATTCAAAGTTATACTTCGACTAACCAACAAGATTATTATTTATTAAAAGAAGCCGCAGAAGCATCTATGCTAGAAGCAGTAGATTATAATTATTATAGACAATATGGAGAAGTCAGAATAAATAAAGAAAAATTTATGGAAAACTTTATGCTTCGTTTTGCAGAAAATGCTAATATGAGTAAAACATATCAAATAAGTTTTTATGATATATATGAATCTCCACCTAAGGTGAGTATAAAAGTAACAAGTAAATCAAATACATTTACGATAGCTGGTAATGCAGAAGATTTTGATATAGTTAATAAAGTAGACGCTATTTTAGAAATTGAAACTAAAAAAAGCGATGCTAATTAATAGAATAAGGAGGAAAAAATAAATGAATGCATTAAAAAGATTTTTAGGAAACAAAAACACAGTAACAATATTAGGAGTAATACTTGGAGTAGTAGTTCTATACATAGGTTATAACTGGAGAGTAGGAGAAGAATTAAAATTAGAAACAATTCCATGTGCTAAACAAAATATTGAGGCAGCAACATTAATAACAAAAGATATGTTAACAACTGTAAAAGTAAGTAAGGATATTTTAAAGAGTAGTCCAAATTTAATTAAAAATAGTAATCAACTAATTAATAAATATGTTACACCTGGTACATCAATAGTAAAAAACGGCTTGTTTTACACAGATCAAATAGTTGCTAAAGAAGATTTACCAAATTCATCATTTGAAAATATTCCTGATGGATATACAATTTTCTCATTAAAAGTTGATTTACAATCTACTTATGGAAATTCAATTTATCCTGGTGATTATATTGATTTATACTTTAAAGCAGTAGATTCTACAAATAAAATTATATTTGGTGAATTTATTAAAAGTATTGAAGTATTAGATGTTAAAGATAGCCAAGGAAGACATGTATTTACATTAAGTGAAACAAGAACACCTAGTTCATTATTATTTGCAGTTCCAACTGAATATTATTTATTGCTAATGAAAGCTGGTTACATTACTAGTTCGCAAGTAAGTATTATACCAGTTCCAAGAAATAAAACTTATACTGAAACACCTGGTGCAACGGAAATAAGTAGTGAAGATATTAAAGCATTTATCGAATCAAAATCAACACCAGTTGATACTAATGATTTAAGCAATAATACAGAAGTAACACCAAATACTGATACTCCGACACAATAATAAATTAATAAAAATAAAAAATAAGAATAAAAAGAAGGTGAAAAAGTGAGAGATGCTATTTTTTCGCAAATTGATTTTGGGCCATTAAAGGAATTTTTAGAAAATGATGATATTACTGATATTTCCTATACTAATCATGGTCAAATTTGGACAAGATCACTTACAAAAGGTATCAATCGAGTAGAAAGACCAGAAATAAATAATGCTTTGTTGGAGAAAATTGCTTTTCAATGTTCAAACGTAATGGGAAAAACATTTAATATGGCATCTCCAACTTTGGATGCTGAATCAAGTGAACTAAGACTTAACTTTGTTCATGAATCAATTGCCACAAACGGTATAGCGTGTACAATCAGAAAAACTCCTGCTAAAATACGACTTAATAAAGAAAAATTATTAAATGAAAATTATGTTACAGAAGATATGCATAATTTTCTAATCAATTGTGTTTTAGGACATTGCAATATAGTTGTAAGTGGAGAAACTGGTACAGGTAAAACAGAATTTGTTAAATATTTAGCAAGTCATATTCGAGATAACGAAAAAATAATAACTATTGAAGATACATTAGAATTGCACTTAGATAGAATATTTCCCCATCGAGATATAATAGCAATGAAAACAAATAATATTGCTTCATATACCGATATATTAGTAACTTGTATGCGTCAGAATCCTAAATGGATATTACTATCTGAAGTAAGAAGTGCTGAAGCAGTAGGAAGTGTTAGAAACTCAATATCAAGTGGACATAATATTATTTCGACAATACACTCAGATAGTGCAAATAATATACCAATGCGTATGTATAGTTTGCTTGAAACAAATATCGATATTGATCAATTCTTAAAATCAATATATCGTTATGTTCAAATAGGAGTACATATAAGAGCATATATGACACCAAAAGGATTTCACAGGGAAATATCAGAAGTTGTAGAATTTTATGTTGATAATAATAATATACCTATTTCAAATATGTTATACAAGAAAAATCCTGATGGTACGTTATCATTAAATGCACCATCTGATTTCTTAATTGATTATTTAGCAAAACAAAAAATAACAATAAATAAAAATGTATTTGGAGATTTAGAAAAAAAAGAAAAAGAAGTAGCAATAGATACTTTATAGAATAGAAGGTGAATACTTTGGAATTAATTATACTTTTAATTATTACAATTTTTGTAATAACTTATAGGAAAAATACGGGTGAAGGAGTTTATAAATTCTTTGTAACTCAAATAGGCAATGCGTATGAAAAGTATGCTCCTTATAGTTTTAAAGTTGTAAGACAAAAATCTATAGAATTAGGTGTTGAATATACCCCAAGACAATATTTAATGCAAGTAATTTTATTTGCTGGTGTTGCAGGTGGTATTGCCTATCTTTACTTTTATAGTATTATATGGGCAATAGTATATGCAGTAGTAGCAGTAGCATTTATACCATATTTAGCATATTTAAGATGCCAAAGAGTATATAGCGAATTTGTTTTTGAACAAATAGAGGCTTATACAACAAACGTAATAATGGAATTTAACACTACTCAAAGTTTTGTAAAAGCATTAGAGGGTGTTAGAGATTCAGGAATTTTAGAAGATCCGATATTAAGTGATTTAAAAACAATGATTGATATGTCATATCAAAATGGAACTATTGAAGAATCAATTGCATTCTTTAATCAAAAATATCCATTTTATATGGTAAAGAATATGCATCAATTGTTTTTGCAAATAACAAATGAAGGTTCAAAAGATTCAGGAGAGGCACTAGAAAACATGGCAATGGATATCGATGCTCTAGTTGAAGGTGTATATCGAGATCAAATGGATCGTAAGAATTTTCATCGAAGATTTATATCTTTTGGAATGATTTTATTTTTACTAGTTATGGTAATGCAATTCTTATTACAAGTAGATGCATATTTAGAATTATTAGAAATATGGTATGTTCCTTTAATATTACATGCAATTATTATTATAAATGGATTTTTCTTACTAAATGGTGAGAAATATTATAATGAAGATGTAGGTGGTGAATAATATGTATATAGAAATATTAGTTATTGCAGTTATTATCTTCTTTATAGCGATATATATAGGGAAAATTAATACAAATAAATTTTTACAAGATAATGAAATGTATTTTAGAAGAATAAAAGAAGATGACTGGGACTTTTTATGTCAAGCAAAGTATGGAAGTACAGTAAATGCTGATGTCTTATTTGGTAAAAGGGTAAGAAATGGAATTATTATTGCAGTTTTGATGTTATTCTTATTTATTTCTAATTTAACATATGTAACATTTATATTTTCAATTCTTGCTGGATTCTTAGTATTTAAACTTGATTATTTTTCTTATAAAAATTATTATAAAAGACATTTACATCAAATAGATGCAATGTTACCACATTATTTAAAGAGTATTGAAATACTTATTCAACATTATACTGTACCAGTTGCAATTGGTAAAAGTATTGATGATGCTCCAGAAATATTTAAAGTTGGTTTACAAGATTTAATCAATGAAATTAATGCTGGTAATGATACTATTGAACCATATATGGATTTTGCTAAACAATATCCAGTAAGAGATTCGATGCGTATGATGAGATTATTATATCGATTAAGTTTAGGTAGACAAGAAAGAAAACAAGAACAAATATTAGCATTTTCAAAATCAATTTCTAATTTACAACAAAAAGCAAGAGAAACTAAATATAAAGAAAGATTAGATAAAATGGAAAGTAAAACTATGAGTATGTTAATAACTACTGGACTTGGAGTTATGTTATTACTTATTATTGCAGTTTTATTAATGATGAATGTATAAAATAAATTAGTTAACAAATGTTAACTTTTTTGTTTGTTGAAAAAACGTACATTTGTTCTCTTGCAGGGGGGGGTAATTTTTATATAATACTCTTAAGATTTAGAGAGTTATCCACAAGTCTTTAAGGAGAGTATTTATATGAAGAAGAAAGCAAAAATAATAACAATAATAGGAATTGTTACAATAATTTTAACAGTAGGTATAAGTTATGCAATATATGTAGCAAGTATAAGTCAAAGTGGCGAAGGAACAATAT
>CAZYXO010000005.1:22302-28431 GCA_964651315.1 uncultured Muribaculaceae bacterium | reverse complement strand
ACTTGTCCAAGTTAAGGTTTTATTTTCCTTTAAAATAGTGTATAATTAAATAACAAGGAGAGAATAAAAATGAATTGGCAATATATTATTATATTACTTGTATTAGTTATTATATCTTTAATAATTGTTAAACTTAATCGTAAAGATTTTAGTATTGAAGCAAATAAACTAATTGGTTATTTAGGTGGAAAAGATAATATCGTTAATGCAGAATGTAATATGTCAAGATTTAAAGTCAAATTAAAAGATTTAGCAAAAGTAGACAAAGATGCTATTCAAAAACTTGGTGCTAAAGGTGTAGTTGAAGTTGGAAATGAACTTAAAATAATCTTTGGTAAAGATGCTAAACAATTAAAAAGTTATATTGATGATTTAATCTAAACTAGAAATAGTTTAGATTTTTTCTATATCAATAATATCTGGTATTCTTATTTTTTTATTATCAAGTGTTAGCAAATAAATATTTGATTTACCAACAATAAATGTATCTATAACATCATTATTAGTAGTAATTCTGACATGACTTTTATAAACATGATGAATAGATGAAAATATATCATTTATTTTTTTCATAACATTAACTGGTTCTTTTCTTTCTCCTCTTAAATCACTATAATATAACTTTTGAGTATTATTAATTTCTCGATCTATTTTATTAACAAATACATTTGGTAGTTTTTTATTCATAAATCTTACACTCCTTTATATATTTTATGATAAATAGGTAATAATAATTATATGAAAAAAGAAAAATATATAAATTTAACATTAGTTTTATTATCAATAACCATAATTATGATTTATAGTTTTTTAAATATGTATAATTTACAGTATTTAAAAGGTTATGATAATTATTTAATTAAACAAATAATTTGGTATGTTATTGGTTTTATTTCTTTTAAAATAATTCTTAAAAATAATAAAATTAATTTATTTAAGTATAGTTTTATTATTTATTTAATTAATATTATTTTACTTATCTTAGTATTATTTTATGGTACAAGTATAAATGGTACAAGAGCATGGTTTAATTTTAAATATGTTTCTATTCAACCTAGTAGTTTAATGCTTATTAGTTTATCTCTTTATTTAACAAGAATTATTTATGTTAGTAAGATTAGAAATACAAAAGATGAAATTAATTTAATTTTAAGATGTATTTTAGTTACATTAATACCTAGTTTATTAGTTTTTTTAGAACCTGATACTGGTAATGTTATTATGTATTTAATTATTTTATTTGTTAGTTTAATGTGTTCAAGTATTAGAAAAAGATGGTTAGTTATTTTATGTAGTTTTATTATTATTTTAATTACTCTTTTCTTTTATTTATATTTTAATAATCCTGATTTATTAATAAAGTTAATTGGAAATAGTTTTTATTATCGAGTAGAAAGATTATTTGCTTTTACGAGTAATTCTTCTTTACAACTAGAAAATGCTTTAGTGTCTATTGGTAGTAGTAATATACTAGGTTATCCTTTAGGTAAAGTAAGATTATATATACCTGAAAGTGCTACTGATTTTATTATGGCTCTTACTATTAGTAATTTTGGATTAATCGGAACTATTATTATTTTTATTAGTTATATGGTAATGGATATTTGTTTAATTAGCTTACTATTTAAACATAATAAAAGACTAAAAATATTTATTAGTTCTTTTTTAGGAATCTTTATTTTTAGTCAAATGGAAAACATATTTATGAATTTAGGAATTTTACCTATTATGGGAATTCCGCTTCCCTTTTTAAGTTATGGTGGAACCATTATTGTTGTTTATTTTATTTTTTTAGGTATTATATTTAATACTTATCTATATGGCACATAATAACTATATGAATAATTTGAATATGGGGCACCTGGTGTATAATATGGTTGATATGGCTGATTTTGATAATATGGCCCTTGATTATTATAAACTGGTCTTGGTCTTGTTAATCCTACTGCTGCTCCACCTGTTACCGCTCCTACTAAAAATGGAAAGATAAATTGACGCTCTTCTTCCCTTTTAATCGGACTAATTCCTGGAATTGGTCTTGGATACATAATAAAAACTCCTTTCATTTTATTTTATGAAAGGAATTTATTTATGCTTGGGAAAACATAACTAAATAATAGTTTTTTTTACCCTTTTTCAAAATTATTACTTTTTTATCAATTGCTTTTTCTTTAGTTACTAGATAGTTTTCATCATTAACTTTATTATTGTTCAAAGATATAGCATTACTATTTATTAATTCTCTTGCCTCTCTTTTACTTAAACAAATATTTTTTTCTACTAATAAATCAATTAAACAGATAGAATCATTTATTTCTATATTAGTAACACCTTTAAAGTTATTAATAATTTCTTCGCTAGTTAAAGAATTAACTTTATCAGTAAACAAAGATTCACTTATTCTTAAAGCATTCTCATACTCATTTTTTCCATGAATAAATGTAATTACTTCTTTTGCTAAAGCCTTTTGAGCTATTCTTGACTCAGGATTTGCTTTAAATTCTTCTTCTATTTTTTCGATTTCTTCTTTATTTAGAAATGTTAGTTTTTTTAAATAGTCAATTACCATTATATCTTCAGTATTTATAAAAAATTGATACATCTCATATGGTGTTGTTTTTTCTTTATCTAACCATATTGCATTTCCTTCTGTTTTACCAAATTTGGTTCCATCACTTTTAGTAATGAGTGGCATTGTAAAGGCATATGCTTCTTTATTTAAAGTTTTACGAATTAATTCAATACCTGCAGTTATATTTCCCCATTGATCTTGACCTGCAACTTGCATTGTACAATTTTTTTCTTCATATAAGTGTAAAAAATCAAGGGCTTGAATTATCATATAAGAAAATTCTGTATAAGTTATACCCGTTTCTAATCTTCTTTTAATAATATCTTTATCAAGCATATAATTAATGTTAAAATATTTACCATAATCTCTTAAAAAATCAAGCATATTAATATCCTTACACCAAGCATAATTATTAACTATTTCCATGTTTCCAAATATTTTTTTTATTTGAGATTCTAAACTTGTAATATTTTTTAAAACTGCTTCTTTACTAATCATACTTCTTTCGCTACTAGGTTTAGGATCACCAATTAATCCAGTTGCACCACCCACCAAAATTATAGGCTTATGCCCAGCATTCATTAATCTTTTAGCAATTAAAAATGATGAAAAATGTCCTATATGTAAAGAATCGCCTGTTGGATCTGTTCCAATATAAAACGTCAATTCTTCTTCATTTAATTTTTTCTTTAATTCATCACTAGATATATCTTTTATTAGCCCTCGATATACTAAATCTTCATAAATATTCATATTTTTTCCTTCTTTCTAAAAAAATATCCATAAATATAGGGACGAATAATTCCGTGGTACCACCCTATTTTATGAATATTTATCATACACTTTTTATCTTTTATCGGAGATATCCGTTTTAATCTTTGGAAGTCGTAAATTTCCATCAAACGATTAACAATACTCACTATTATAACAGAAATTCTAAAAAAAACTATTAATTTTCAGCTTTTTTTTCTTTTTTTTCTAATCTAGCAATTGTTTCAGTTAATAAATCAATTGTTTTTACTCTTGCATCTTCAGCAAGTTTTTCAATTGTTGGTGTTCCTTTTTTTACAGCGTACTCAACTAATTCATCAGCTTTTTTCTTAATAACTTTTGCTTTTTCTTTAACTATTTTTAAAACCTTTTCTTTGTCTAAATCATTTATTTCAGCTTGCAGTGCATCAATACGTTCCATAATATTATCTTTTAATTCTTCTTTATCAATATTTTTGATATAAATAACTAATTCATCATATTTTTCTTTTAACTCTTTTCTAGTTTCTGTACCTTTTTTTGGTGCAAATAGAAGCCCAAGTGATGCTCCAACACCTGCTCCTAATAAAAACTTTCCAAATCCTTTTTTACTCATCTTCCTCTTCCTCTCTTATTTTTTTCTTTCGGTTTTTTTTGAATATCAACTTTGATATCCATTCTGTCAATCCATCTACTATATGATCTGTTACACTTGATATTTTATCTGCTGCATTATCTATCAAATTAAATACTCCATTTAATGATTTAACTTTTGCATTCACTTCATCTATTGCAGCATCAACTTTATCAAACATCTTAATTACTTTAATACCAATTATTATTGCTACTACTAATAATCCAATTAACAGAAAATATATTACAATTGGTAAAAAACTACTTAAAAATTCCATATATTATTCACCCGACTTTCTATTTTCATACATTGAATCTATTAAATCAAATAAATCATTTTCCAGTGTATCTTCTTCTTTTTCTTCATCTTTTTTATTATTTTCTTTTCTCAAATAACTATTTACATCGATATCTAATTCTTCATTATCATCATCAAGTTCTGCTTCAATATCATTTGTATTTATTCTTTTTGTTTTAGCATAATCTTCAATTTCAATTTCATCATCTGCACTATCCATTAATAATTCATCAATAGTTTTAATTTTTTCCTTTAAATCTTCAGTATTATCATTTGGAATTGATAAGTTAATATTTGTTTTTTCAATTTCATCTAATTTACCAAATGCTTTTTTTCGAACCATATCGACATTTAATCTTGTTTTGGTTGTAGACGATGTTTTCATTTCTTGTATATCATCTGGGATATAATTTTTATCCAATATTCCATAAACAGGACTTATAACAGGTGATGGCTTAAATTTTTTATTGTCTGATGTTATACTTTTTGTAACTTTATTTAATCTGCTTTCCGGCTTAAAGTCTTTAATTTCTCTAGTTTTATAATTATCTACCACAACTGGTGCTGTTCTTTTAGGAAGTGATTGGTCAAATTCGCTCTCATCAAAATCAGGAAATGTAAATTTTGTTTCTGTTTTAAATTCTACTTCTTTTTTTTGTTCAACCACAACTTCTTTTTTAGGTGGATCTTCTTTTATGCTTTCAAAAACAATAGGTTTTTCTTCCCTTTCGAAAGATTCAAAAACTTCTTCATTTTCTCTTTTATGTTTTTTATTGCTTTTTTTATCTTTTTCTTCTACTTCTTCTGTTTCAAACAGTATATCTTTTATTTTATTCATTAATCCCATAATAAGTCAATCCTTCCTATTTAATTAAATCTGGGTCATTATACTCTTCTGTCTTTATTTCTTCTTCCATTTCTTGAGTTAAAACATTTTGTGATGTCACTGTTTCAAATATATCTATTTCTTCTTCTTTATAATTGTATCCTTCTTCACTCATCATATTTTTAATTATTGTATCATTATAAGATATAGATGTTAATATCGATATTGCATTAATAATTGTATTATTTAAATTATTTTCTGCTACTATCACTTCTATTTTAGCATAATTATACATAATTTCAATTAAATATTTTCCATTTTCTTGATTATTTATCTCTAAATAACCAAAATTATCGTTTTTTTCAATTTTTTTTGAATAATATGATTCCGTATTTTCTTGATATTCTCTATTTGTTTTATTATAATAACTTATTAAATCAACATATAAATAATATGTATTTGCACCTTTTTTTATTATTTCATTTGTTTCTTCTCTACTTGTTACTTTTAATCCAGTTGGTAAATAATATTTATAACCTTTACGATAATTATTAAATATTTCTACTCTTGTATTTATTGAATTATTTACTATTTCATCTATTGATAAATTATTTATATTTGTACAACCAGTTAAAAAAATTATTGCTATTAATATTAAAATATATTTTTTCATATATAAACCTCTATATCATTATAGCACGAACTATAATTTATGTGAATTAGTAAATGAAGTTATCCCGTTACAAGATTTTGTCTTATTAGACTTAATTATTATATATAAATTTTTTCACAAACCAATATTTCTATTTTTACAAAATAAAAAATTGCAAACAATTAATGTTCACAATTTTAATTTCTAAACCAATTCAAGTTTAACTTCAAGTGCATCGTCACCGATACGTTCTTTTAATTTAATAATCCTTGTATATCCGCCATTTCTAGTTTCATACTTTGTAGCAAGTTCATTAAAGATTTTACTAACAACTTCATTATCATTGTGTAAAAATGCTAAAGCTTTTCTTCTTGAAACTAAAGTTCCACGTTTTCCAT
>CAZYXO010000005.1:0-22292 GCA_964651315.1 uncultured Muribaculaceae bacterium | reverse complement strand
CAAATTTTCTTACTTCTTTAGCTCTTCTTTCAGTAGTAACAACACTACCACTCATAATTACTTCTTTTGTTAAAGATGCAAAAATGCTTCTTCTTATTCTTGTTTCACGATTAATTTTCTTGTATGCCATAACTTAATTCTCCTTACTCATGGAATTTAAGCCCTAATTCATCTACTTTATCAAGTACTTCTTTTAGTGACTTCTTTCCTAAATTTCTTATTCTTGTTACTTCAATTTCTTTTTTAGCTATTAAATCTTGTACAGTATGAATACCAGCTCTTTTTAAGCAATTATATGCTCTTACTGAAAATTCAATTTCTTCAATTGGTGTTTCTAATGTTTTAGTAATTTTATCAACTTTCTTTTCTGCCATTAATCCATTAACATCAGATATTGCATTTAAATCTGTAATAATATTTAAGTGTTCAATTAAAATTCTAGCAGATAAAGCCATTGCTTCTTCTGGAGATAAACTACCATTTGTAGTTATTTCCATAATTAATTTATCAAAATTTTCATTTTGACCAACACGAGTATCTACTACATCGTATTTTACAAGTTCAATTGGTGAGAATGATGAATCAATTGCAATCATTCCTACTTTGTTTTCAGCAAAATTTTTCTTATTTTCTTTTGCTTCAACATATCCTCTACCATTTGAAACAGTAATTTCCATATCAATTTTTCCACCTTTAACAAGTGTACAAATTAATAAATCAGGATTTAAAATCGCAACATCAGAATTTTTTTCAATATCTCCTGCTGTTACAATTCCTTCTTTAGATGCAACTAATCTTAAAGTTTTAACTTCATTTGTATAGTTTTTAATAACTAATTTCTTTAAAGCTAAAACAATCATTGTTACGTCTTCTACAACACCTTCAATTTTTTGGAATTCATGTAAAACTCCTTCAATTTTAACTGCAACTACTGCACTTCCTGGTAAGTTTTGTAACATTACTCTTCTAAGTGCATTACCAATTGTTGTTCCAAATCCTCTTTCTAGTGGATCTAGTTCAAATTTTCCAAAATTATTATTTTCTACATACTCTGTTATTTTGTAATCTGGTTTCTCAAAATTTAACATTATATTTCCCCTCTCTTACTTTCTTGGTCTTTTAGATGGACGACAACCATTATGTGGTACTGGTGTTTCATCGATAATACTTAGTACTTCTAAACCAGCAACTTGTAAAGATCTAATTGCATTTTCTCTACCAGTTCCAAGTCCTTTTACTATTACATCAACTTTTTTAACACCCTCTGCCATAGCAACTTTTGCAACAGCTTCTGCACAACTTCCAGCTGCAAATGGAGTTTTCTTTTTGCTTCCTTTGTAACCTAATGTTCCAGCAGATGCCCAAGATATTACATTACCATTTTTTTCTGTGATTGTTACGATTGTATTATTATATGTTGAATGAATATGAGCTTGTGCTTCAGGAATATTCTTTTTAACTTTTCTTTTTCTTCTATTATAAGCCATAATCTTACCTCCTATTTAGCAACTTTCTTTTTATTTGCTACTGTTTTTCCTTTACCTTTACGAGTTTTAGCATTTCTACTAGTTCTTTGTCCTCTTACTGGTAATCCTTTTTTATGTCTAATTCCTTGATAACAATTAATTTCCATTTTGTTTTTAATACTTAATTGTACTTCACGTCTTAAGTCACCTTCTACTAAATTAGTATCAACTTCTTTACGAAGTGCTGTAATTTCATCTTCTGTTAAATCTTTTACTTTTTTTGTAGGATCTACTTTTGCATTTTCACAAATTTCATTTGCTTTTTGTCTACCAATTCCATATATTGCTGTAAGTCCTATGCAAATATGTTTTTCTCCTGGTAATTCAATATTTTTTATACGAGCCATATGTTTTCCTCCTAACCTTGGGCTTGTTTGTGTTTAGGATTACTACAAATAATCATAACACGACCTTTTCTTCTAATTACTTTACATTTTTTACACATTTTTTTTACTGATGGTCTAACTTTCATAATTTAATTTCCTTCCTTTATCTTTTATTCCATGTTATTCGCCCACATGTTAAATCATAAGGAGATAGTTCAATTGTTACTGTATCACCTGGTAGAATACGTATCATATTCATGCGCATTTTACCAGAAACGTAGGCTTTCACAGTAAAACCATTACTTAATTTGACTAAATAATCACTGCCTTTTAAGACTTCGACTACTTTGCCTTCAACTTCAATTTTTTCTTCTTTTGAAGATTTGTTTTCAAAATTGTTTTTATCCATTTTTCTCTCCTGTTAATATTTCAAATCCATCTTTTGTAACTAATACTGTATGTTCAAAATGGGCAGATGGTGACCCATCAAGTGTTGCAATTGTCCAACCGTTATCTAAAATGCATATTTCTTTTTTACCTAAGTTAAGCATTGGTTCTATTGCTATTACCATACCAGCTTTAAGTCGCATTCCTAGTCCTCGGTGTCCATAATTTGGTACATCTGGATCTTCATGTAATTCAGTTCCTACTCCGTGTCCTACTAATTCTCTAACTACACTAAGTTTATTTTCTTTAGCAAAGTCAGCGATAGAGGCTCCAATATCTCCTAATTTTACATCTTCTTTTACTTCAGCAATGCCTTTGTATAAAGCCTTCTCAGTATTTTCAACTAATGCTCTTACATCTTCATTTACTTCGCCGATAATATAAGTTCTTGCACTATCAGAATGATATCCTTGATATTTAACTCCAACATCAATTTTTAATAAGTCACCACTTTGTAAAATTCGATTATCTGGAATACCATGTACCACTTCATCATTTAATGAAGCACATATACTTGCTGGAAATCCTTCAAAGTTTAAGAATGATGGAATAGCTTCATGTTCAATTATAAACTTGTAAGCTATTTCATCTAACTCCTTTGTTGTAATTCCAACTTTAATATATTTTTCAAGTTCACACTGTAATAAATAGTTTATATGTCCCGCTTTTCTTAATATTTCTATTTCTTCGGAAGACCTTATATTAACCATTATTTATCTCCTTTTTAACTTTCTCATAAACTTCGACTGTTTCACAATTGGCATCAATAGTCACTAGTTTATTTATGTTTTTAAAATAATTAATAACTTCGGTTGTCTTTTCTAAATAAATATCAAATCTTTTATTAAATGATTCTTCATTATCATCACTTCTTTTAGATAATTCTTCATGACAATCATCACAAACATTTTCATTTATGGGTTTGAATTTATCGGAATATATATTGTACCCCCTACCACATTTTGGACATATTAATCTGCCTAAAGCACGTTCCATTGCAGTTTTCTTATCAATATCTAAATAAATTGCAATATAGTTTTCTATATGTAATTCTTTAAAAATATTCGTAATACCTTCTGCTTGTTTCATTGTTCTAGGTGAACCATCTAAGATAAATAAATTTGTTTCATAAATGTTTTTTAAAGTATTACCTATAAGTTCAATTACTAAATCATCACTTACAAGTTCACCTTTTGCCATTATGTCTTTTATTTTATCCCCAAGTGGTGTATTACTGTTTACTACTTCTTTTAACAAATTACTTGTCGTAACTTGTTTGTAGCCATAATTTTCTACTAATAATTCACTCACTGTGCCTTTTCCAGCAGCAGGAGGTGCAATAAATATTACATTCTTCATCTTAATTTTTTCCTTTTTTGTGAATAACTTCTACTCATTAAACTACTTTCTAATTGTTTGTAAGTTTCAATTGCTACTCCAACAACAATTAGAATACCAGTTCCACCTATTGTTACACTTGATGGTAAACTTGTAAAATTAGCAACTACAACAGGAAGTCCTGCAAGTACTACTAAAAATATTGAACCAACTAGTGTTAACTTTGATAAGGAATTACTGATGTAATCACTTGTATCAGTCCCAGGTCTTACTCCTGGAATATATCCACCATTATTATTTAAATTTTTACTCATTTCTTCGGGATTCATACTTAAGAAAGTATAGAAATATCCAAAGAAGATAATTAATGCTATATATAGAACTAGTCCTGTTGGTGAAGTATAAACAATATAATCATTAACAAATTTTATTGCTCCTGCATTACCTATTAAATTAACTATAGTTGCTGGTATTGTTGTTAATATACTTGCAAATATTACTGGCATAACTCCAGCAGAATTAATTTTTATTGGTAAAAAACTTTGTCTTGCTCCATAAGCACTACTTGTTCTATTAGCATATTGAATTGGTATTCTGCGTTCTGCAAGAGATATCCAAATTATTCCAATAATAATCATTATATAAGATATAATAAACATAGAGAATAAACTAACTCCTACTGCAGTACTATATGTACCAGCTGTTATAAAGGCATTAAATGCACTTTGGAATATTGTTGGCATACTTTGTAAAATACCTGCCATTATCAATAGTGATTGACCATTACCAATACCTTTTTGAGTAATTTGATCTCCCATCCAAAGTAAGAATGCTGTACCCGCTGTCATAACTACTGATGTTTTTAACATTGTAAATCCATCAGCACCACCCATATAAAATATGGAAATTGCATACGCTTGAACAAATGCCATTATAATACCTAAATATCTTGTTATTTTATTAATCTTTTGACGACCAACATAACCTTGTTCTTTTAACTCTTTGAAATATGGAATAATATCCATTTGTAATAATTGCGTAATAATCGATGCTGTAATATATGGACTTACACCTAAAGCGAAGATTGAAAAACTTCGAAGTCCGCCTCCACTCATTAAGTTAAAAATTTCTAAGAAACCTAAGTCATCTAAAACTGCTGATGCCCAAGGAATTGTAATATTTGTACCTAAACAAAATATTCCTAGACAAGCGAATGTGAAATAGATTCTTTTTCGTAAGTCTTTATTTTCTTTACTAAAAAGTCCTTTCAATGCTTTAAACATTTTAAATCACCTCAGTTTTTCCGCCAGCTTCTTCTATTTTACTAACAGCATTAGTAGAAAATCTATGTGCTTTTACAGTAACTTTTTTAGTTAATGAGCCATCACCTAAGATTTTTAATCCACTAAGTTCTTTTTTAATTATTCCTCTTTCTTTTAATATTTCTGGACTAACAACGTCTCCTTCATTAAAGAATTTATCAATTGTATCCAAATTAATTATTGCATATCTAATTGCAAAGTTTTTATTGTTGAATCCTCTTTTAGGAATACGACGATATAATGGTGATTGTCCACCTTGAAACCAAGCTGGAATGCTTGCACCACTACGTGATTTTTGTCCGTTTTCTCCTCTAGTAGAAGTTTTACCCATTCCACTACCTGGTCCACGTCCAACTCTTTTACGAGCTTTTGTTTCTGGAGATTTCATTAAACTATTTAACTTCATCTTTTACTTCCTCCTTAACAGTTTTTCCACGTAATTCGTTCATTTTTTCTCTTGTTTTTTGTAATTTCAATCCATCTAAACAAGCTTTAGCAACATTGATTTTTGTGTTTGATCCAAGAGATTTAGATACGATATCTTTAACTCCTGCAAGTTCTAAAACTGCTCTTGCTGCTCCACCTGCAACAATTCCTGTACCTTCTTTTGCTGGTTTTAGTAAAACTACACTACGACCAACTTTAGTTAGTGATTCATGAGGAATTGTACGATTATCGATTAAAGGAATTTTAACAACATTTTTATTTGCTACTTGAATAGCTTTTTTTATTGCTTCTGGTACTTCATTTGATTTACCAGTTCCAATTCCTACTAATCCTTTACGATTTCCAACAACTACAGTTGCAGAGAAACGAAAATGTCTTCCACCTTTTGTTACTTTTGTAACACGACCAATTGAAACAACTTTTTCTTCTAATAAGTTTTTCTTAACTTCTGTTTTATTTTTGAAAGGTCTTTTTTTATTATTTCTATCTTTAAAATTTTTCTTATTGTTTTCCATAATATCCTCCCAACCTAGAATTCTAAGCCATTTTCACGTGCAGCATTTGCTAATGCTTCTACACGTCCATGATACAAATATCCACCACGGTCAAAGGCAACTTTCTTAATTTTGATTTTCTTACATTTTTCAGCAATATCTTTTCCAACAGCTTTCGCTCCTTCGATATTACCACCATTTTTAATTTTCAACATTAATGATGATGAAGCAGCTAAAGTATTACCAGTTTCGTCATCAATAATAGATGCAAATATTTCTTTGTTTGAACGAAAAACATTCAATCTTGGTACTTCACTAGTACCACTTATATTTTTTCTTATTCTTTTATGTCTAGCTATACGCAAAACATTACTTGACTCTTTTTTTATCATAATAATCCTTCCTAAGCCGCTTTCTTACCATCTTTACGACGAATATGTTCACCTTTATAATGAATTCCTTTACCTTTATATGGTTCAGGAGGTCTTATTTTACGAATATTAGCCGCAAATTCAGTAACAACCTCTTTGTTAATTCCTTTAATTGATAATTCAGTATTACTTGGTGCAGTTACTGTTAAACCAGCAGGAATATCAATTAATACAGGATGACTAAATCCAGCACTAACATTGATTTTATTACCTGTGATTGCAAAACGATATCCAACACCAACCGTTTCAAGTTCTCTTTCGTAGCCTTCACTTACTCCAATTAACATATTGTTAATTAAAGAATTAGTTGTTCCACATAACATGTTAGATTCTTTATTTAATTTCTTTTCTTTTGTAACAACACAGTTATCTTCTACTGTAATACTAATTAATTTACTAAATTCTTTTTCTAAAGTTCCTTTACTAGAACTTACCTTTACTTTAGTTCCATCAATTTCAACAGTTACACCTGCTGGTATTACTAGTTTTCTATTACCTATTCTACTCATATCTTTTCCTTACCAAATATAGGCAAGTACTTCGCCTCCTAACTTCGCTTTTCTTGCTTCGTTGTCAGTCATGAGACCTTTTGATGTAGAGATGATTGCAATTCCAAGACCATTAAGGACATAAGGAATTTCTTCAACTGGTACATATACTCTTAATCCTGATTTACTAATTCTTCTTAAACCAGTGATTACTCTTTCTTTCTTAGCACCATATTTTAGAGTTAAAAGCATTTTATCTCCTGTAATATTTTTTTGGTACTCATATTCTTCTATAAAACCTTCACTTTTAAGAATTTTTGCAATTTCTAAAGTGATTTTAGTACCAAGTACTTCAACAGTTTTATATTTCATTTGATTTGCATTACGTATTCTTGTAAGCATATCAGCTATTTTATCTTGTACAAACATAATCTAAATTCCTCCTTCCTTACCAACTAGATTTCTTCACACCAGGGATTTGACCCTTATTTGCAAGTTCTCTTAAACAAATACGACATAATTTGAATTTACGAAGTACACCATGAGGTCTACCACATCTTTCACATCTCGTATATGCTCTTGTAGAAAATTTTGGTTTTTTCTTTGATTTAATAATCATACTTTTTTTTGCCATAATTTCTCTCCCTTATCCTCTAAAAGGCATTCCGAATGCACTTAATAAACTTAATGCTTCATTATTTGTTTTTGCTGTTGTAACAAAAATTATATCCATGCCTCTTACTTTAACTACATTATCGTATTCAATTTCTGGGAATATTAATTGTTCTTTAACTCCCAAAGTGTAATTTCCTTTACCATCAAAACTATTTTTAGAAATTCCACGGAAATCTCTTACACGAGGTAAACTTACACGTACTAATTTTTCAAAGAAATTGTACATATTTTCTCCTCTTAGTGTTACTTTAACTCCAACAGGTTGTCCTTCACGTAATTTGAATCCGGAAATTGATTTACGAGCTTTAGTGATTATGGCTTTTTGACCAGTAATTATTTCTAAATCTTTAACAGATGCTTCAATAAATTTTGAATCTTTTGAACCTTCACCACAACCAATATTAACTACTATTTTTTCTAATTTAGGAATTTGCATTTCACTAGAATAATTAAATTCTTTTTTTAACTTACTTTTTATTTCTTTATTATATAAATCTTTAAAATTACTCATGTATATCCTCCTTATTTAGTTTCTTTCTTAGTAGTTTTTTTAGCTACAGATTTTTTTTCTTTTGCTTTTTCTTCAACTTTTACCACTTTTACATTTGATACATGTATAGGTGCTTCAATATCGAATATTCCACCTTTTTCATTAGTATTATTAGGTTTTGAATGTTTTTTTACCATGTTTATCCCAGATACTACTACTTTATTATCTTTTTTTAGTGTACGTAATACTTTACCAGTTTTTCCTTTATCTTTTCCTGCTAAAATAAGTACATCATCATTTACTTTAACTTTCATAATATCCTCTTTCCTATAACACTTCTGGTGCTAGAGATACGATTTTCATATAATCTTTTTCTCTTAATTCTCTAGCAACTGGTCCTAATACTCTAGTACCTACTGGTGTTTTATCTTCTTTTATTATTACTGCTGCATTATCGCTAAATTTAATATACGATCCATCACTTCTACGAAGTCCTTGTACGCTTCTAACGATTACTGCTTTTACTACTTTACCCTTTTTAATACTTCCATTTGGTAAAGCTTTTTTTACGGTACATGTTACTACATCACCAATATTGGCTGTTTTAACAACACTTCCGCCACATACTCTTATAACAAGTAGTTCACGAGCTCCTGTATTATCAGCAACTTTTAATCTTGATTCTTGCATTACCATAACTCATGACCTCCTTATAGAATTACAGCAGAAACTAAAATTTCAACTAACTCATATCTTTTTGTTTTTGATAATGGTCTTGTCATTCTAATTTTTACTGTATCACCGATTTTGGCAGTGTTTTCTTCATCATGTGCACGATATTTCTTAGATGATTTAACTCTTTTTTTGTATAGTGGATGTTTTTTATAAGTTTCAACTAAAACTGTAATAGTTTTATCATTTTGATTGCTTACAACTTTTCCAACTAATTCTTGTTTTTTTGATTCCATAACTATTTAACACTATTCCTTTCTTCGATTTCTCTTTCTTTTAAAATTGTTAGCATTTTAGCAACATCTTTTCTTAGTTCTTTTATTTGATGAGGTTTTTCAAGTCCACCTGTTGCTTGTTTTAATCTTAAGTCAAACAATTCTTTTTTGTTTTTCTTAATTTTATCATTAAGTTCTTTTTCACTTAATTTTCTAATTTCAGCTATTTTCATTAGTTACTAGCCTCCTCTTTTTTTACAAACTTACATTTGATTGGTAATTTATGACTAGCAAGTCTTAATGCTTCTCTAGCAGTTACTTCATCTATATTTGATACTTCAAACATGATTTTTCCTGCTTTTACTACAGCAACCCACATATCAACTCCACCTTTACCTGTTCCTTGACGTTGTTCAAGTGGTTTTTTTGTTATTGGTAAATGTGGGAAAATGTTAATAAATACTTTTCCACCACGTTTCATATATCTTGTCATTGCTATTCTTGCTGCTTCTATTTGACGTGCACTAATATATGATCCCTCAGTTGCCATTAATCCGTAAGTTCCAAATGATAATTCTTTATTACCTTTTGTTGTTCCTTCATAACTTAATCTATGACTTTTACGATATTTAGTCTTTTTTGGCATCAACATTTTTATTATCTCCCTTCACTAATCTTTTACTAGGAAGAATTTCGTCTTTAAATATCCATACCTTTACACCAATTTTTCCATATGTTGTATTTGCTTCATATGTTGCATAATCAACATCTGCTCTAATTGTGTGTAATGGAACTGTTCCTTCAGTATAACCTTCGCTTCTTGCTATTTCAGCACCAGCAAGACGACCAGATACTAAAGTTTTAATTCCTTTTGCTCCAGCTTTCATAGTATTTCTAATTGCTCGTTTTTGAGCACTTCTAAATGGAGCTCTGTTTTCAATTTGTAATGCAATTTGTTCTGCAACAAGTTTTGCATTTAAATCTGGATTTTTAACTTCAACGATATTTACATAAACTTCTTCATTTACTAGTTTTTTAATTTTATTTCTTAAACTTACGATATCTTTTCCGCCTTGTCCGATTATTACACCAGGACGAGCAGAATAAATTGATATCTCAACTTTACCATTTTTTCTTTCGATGATAACAGAAGCTACACATGCATCTTTTAAGTTTTTTTCAACATAATCTCTTATTTTGATATCTTTATTTAAATTATCAGCATAATCTTTTTTAGAATACCATTTTGATTCCCAAGTTTTATTAACTCCTAAACGAAGTCCTATTGGATTAACTTTTTGACCCATAATTTTTACGCTTCCTTCCCATCTGTTACTTTTACAGTAATATGACTTGTTCTTTTATCACGACGATCTACATGTCCACGTGATGCATATTTATTTCTTTTTAATACTCTTCCAGGATTAATATAGCATTCAGCAACTCTTAATTCGCTTTCAGTAGCACTAAAGTTATTTATCGCATTTGCAATTGCAGATTTTAATACTTTATCAATTAATCTACTTGCTTTTGTATTTGTAACACTTAGTATGCCTTGTGCTGTTTCAACATCTTTTCCTCTTATTAAATCTAATGTCATTCTAGCTTTTCTAGGAGCTATCATTGCATTTTTATGTATTGCATAAGTTTCCATTGTGTACCCTCCTATTTATCCTTTTGGCCAGTATGTCCAGTAAACTTACGAGTCATTGAAAACTCTCCTAGTTTATGTCCAACCATATCTTCTGTTACGTATACTGGAATAAAATCTTTCCCATTATGAACAGCAAATGTATGTCCGACAAAGTCTGGAAATATTGTTGAACGACGACTGTATGTTTTGATAACTTCTTTTTTGTTATTCTTATTTAATTCTTGAACCTTTTTTAGTAATCTTTCAAATACATAAGGTCCTTTTTTTAAACTTCTTGCCATAATTCACCCTATTTTTTCTTTCTACTAACAATTAATTTGTTAGATGATTTTTTATTTTTTCTTGTTTTATAACCCATAGCAGGTTTTCCCCAAGGAGTCATTGGACTCTTTCTTCCGATTGGAGTACGTCCTTCTCCACCACCATGTGGATGGTCATTTGGATTCATAACTGATCCTCTATTTGTTGGTCTTATTCCCATATGTCTTTTTCTTCCGGCTTTACCAAGACTTACTAGTTCATAATCTTCATTTCCAACTACACCAATAGTTGCACGACAATTTCCTAATATTTTTCTTGTTTCTCCTGATTGTAATCTTACGATAACATATTTTCCTTCACGTCCAAGTATTTGAACAGATGTACCAGCACTACGAGCAAGTTCTGCACCTTTACCAGGTTTTAGTTCTACACAATGTACTGTTGTTCCTACTGGGATACGATCAAGTTGAAGAGCATTTCCAACTTTGATATCAGCATTTTCTCCTGATTCAATTATAGAATTTACTTCTAAATTTTTTGGAGCGATTATATATCTTTTTTCTCCATCTTTGTAATTAATTAATGCTATATTTGCATTACGATTTGGATCATATTCGATTGCTACAACTCTTCCTGTAACACCGTCTTTATTTCTTTTGAAATCAATCATACGATATTTTTTACGAGCACCTCCACCAATATGTCTTACAGTCATTTTTCCTTGATTATTTCTTCCACCAGTTTTAGCAGATGATTTAACCAATGATTTTGTAGGATTATTCTTACTTGTAATAACACTATTGTCCAGTGTACTCATTCCACGACGGCCATTAGTTGTAGGTTTATATTTTTTTATTGCCATAAATATCTCTCCTAACTCTCAATACTTTCGCCATCTTTAAGAGTGATAATTGCTTTTTTATAAGTTTTTGTTTTTCCTGTGTATTTTCCAACTCTTTTATCTTTTGGCTTAGTAATTAATGTATTTACACTTACTACATGTACTCCAAAAGCTCTTTCGATAGCTTTTTTAATTTCTGGCTTTGTTGCCTTTTTTACTACTTTAAATGTATAAATATTATTGCTTGCATTAGCACTTGATTTTTCAGTAACTACTGGTGCAAGTATTATGTCCATATAATCTTTCATTAACTAAGTGCCTCCTCTAACGCTTTCATACTTTCTTCATCCATAACAAGTATGTCATTATGAACGATATCTAAACAATTTAAATCTTCTAACATAATATGATAAACATTGTCTAAATTTCTTGATGCCATAAATAAGTTTTCACATTCATCTTTTGTTACAAATAAGATTTTTCCATTTAAGTTTAAATCTTTTAATAAATTTAAAATTGTTTTAGTTTTTAAATTTTCAATATTTAGTGATTCTACAACTACTAAATTATTGTTTTGTGCTTTATCGGATAAAGCACTTTTAAGTGCTAACACTCTTTCTTTACGATTTGTTTTAAATCCATAATCTCTTGGTGTAATATTGTGAGCATGTCCGCCCCCAACCCATTGTACTGAACGAATTGAACCTTGACGAGCATTTCCTGTTCCTTTTTGTTTCCAAGGTTTTCTTCCGCCACCACGAACTTCACTACGACTTTTTGTTTTGTGAGTTCCTTGACGAGTACTATCAAGTTGTAATCTAATTTGCTTTTTTAATACGATTTCATTTACTTCAACATTGAAAATGTTTTCATTTAAAGATAATTCTTTAACGCTTTCATTTTTCAAGTTAATTATTTTAACTTTTTTCATTATAATTTCCTTTCTAGTACCCTATTCTTTTTTTTCTTCTACTGGTTCTTCAGTTTCTTCATTTTCAGTTTCTTCTGTTACTTCTTCAGTTGTTTCTGTTTCTACTTCTTCAGTATTATTTTCAGTTTCTGCAACTTCTTCTGCAACTACTTCTTCAACAGTTTCTTCTATTACATCTTCTGTAACTTCTTCTACTGCATCAACAATTTCTTCTATTTCTTGAACCATTAATTCTTTAGCATTCTTTTTACGATTATTTTTTACTGCACTTCTAATTAATACTAATGAATTTTTAGCACCAGGAATATTTCCACTTACTAAGATGTATTCTTCATTAGGATTTGCTTCAATTACTTCTAAGTTTTGAATTGTAACTGTTTCATCTCCCATATGTCCTGGCATTGATTTACCTTTTAATACTCTTTTTGGTAACATTGTTCCTAGAGATCCTGGACCTCTATGATAACGAGAACCATGAGTCATAGGTCCACGAGATTGATTAAATCTTCTAATTGTACCAGTAAATCCTTTACCTTTGGTAGTTCCGGTTACATCTACTACTTCTCCTGTTTCAAATAAATTCGCTTCAATTTTGTCCCCTTGATTATAACTACCTTCGTAATCTCTAATCTCTTTTAAGAAGCGCTTAGGGGTTGTGCTTGCTTTACTTGCATGTCCGATGTTTGTTTTGTTAGCACGACTTTGTTTCTTTTCAACTACGCCTAATTGAATTGCATTATAACCATCTGTTTCAACAGTTTTAACTTGCATTACAATATTTGGTTTAACTTCAACTACAGTTACTGGAATTAATTTTCCATCTTTACTGAATACCTGAGTCATTCCAATTTTGCGTCCTAAGATTCCTTTCATATTTCTTTTCCTTCCTTTTTCCTTAATTATTTTGTTTTAATTTCGATTTCAACGCCGCTTGGTAAATCAACGTGTTTTAGTGCTTCCATTGTTTCATTACTTGGATCAACGATCACTATCAATCTCTTATGAGTACGCATTTCAAATTGTTCTCTTGAATCTTTGTACTTATGTACAGCCTTCAACACTGTATATTTTTGAATTTCTGTTGGTAACGGTACTGGACCTGATATTGTTCCACCCGTTCTTTTTACAGTTTCAACAATTTTTCCACATGCATTATCTAAAATACGATAATCATATGCTTTTAAGTTAATACGTATTTTTACGCTTCCCATTATTTTTTCTCCTTTCGCCTATATCTAGTATAGACTCGCTCCGTACAAATTCCCTGAACCTATAAGTTTCTTACCAACAAACCCTAGTGTATCAGCAACCTCGCACATCTAAGCAGTCATACGAATATGATTTTAACATTAAATTATATGAAATGCAAGCGTTTTTTGCACAAAAATAGCATAATTTTGCATATTTCGTAAAATGAAAAAGATTACCTATTTTTAGATAATCTTACTAATTATTTATTATTACATTCTATGCGGTAATTCTATCGCTATTATATCTAACAATAATTCATTTATATACATAACTAGACTGCCTAAAGATAACCATGTTTCTCTTTTTAAATTATCATTCTCTGTTAATATTCTATTGTTTGAATACAAATTATTATAGCTATTATTTAATAAATATAAATAATTTGTTAATTCGTTTAAACTTTTACTTTTTAAAGACTCTACTAACACTTTTTGTAAATTTAAAATATGCAAAACCACTTGATTTTCATAATCATTACTTATATCATTTACTATCAACCATTTTATATTTTGTTCCCTAGCCTTTTTTAAAAGTGACTTTATTCTAATGGTAGAATACATAACAAATGGTGCTGTTTTACCATTAGCATCACTAAACTTTATTGGATCGAATATATAATCTGTTGTTCTATTGGATATTAAATCAGCAAATTTCAATGTTCCTATAGCAATTTTTTCAACTATTTCTTCACGTTCTTTACCTATAATATTGTCTTGAACGTTCTTATCCGTTTCTGTTTTCACGATTTCAATCAAATCATCTAAAGACATCACTCCACCATCTCTGGTTTTAAATGGTTTCCCATCTTCTCCATTCATCGTTCCAAATCCAATGAATTCTAATTTTGTTTTTTCATCCACAATATTAGTTTTTTTTGCAGCTCTAAAAACTTGTTCAAAGTGTAAATCTTGTCTTTTATCTACTACATACCATATTTCATCAGGATTGTATTTTTTATTTCTTTCCCAAATAGTTGCTAAATCCGTAGATTCATAGGATAATGCTTTGTTTGATTTTATCAAAAGTAACGGAGGCATTTCTTTTTTATCTGTTTCTTCTTTTATATTTATAACTTTAGCACCTTGACTATCACTTAAATAACTTTTTTCTTCCAAATAATTAAACATTTCTGGAAAATATTTTGCAGAATTGCTTTCTCCTTCCCACAAATCAAATGTAACATTAAGTTTTTCATATATTTTTTTTATATCTTTTAAAGAAATCTCAACTATTTTTTCCCATAAAGCAACGTATCCTTTATTTCCATTTTGTAGTTCATATGTTATACTCCTTGCTTGTTCCATAATTATTTCATCATGTTTGGCTTTATTACTTGCTATAGGATACAAGTCTATTAAGTCTTTATTTGTAATTGGTATATTTTCTAATTTACTGCCATCATAATTATCTTCAAAACATTTTAAATTAGGATATTTTGTTTTTATTTCCAACAAAATCATCCCCATTTGTAAACCATAATCCCCTAAATGAACATCACTTATAACTTCATAACCCAATTGTTTAGCTAAACGTTTTAAAGATTCACCAATATTAGCACTTCTTAAATGTCCAACGTGAAGTGTTTTTGCAACATTAGGTCCTCCATAATCAATTATAATTTTTTTGGAAGATAATTTATCAACAAATTTTTTTTCTAACAAAAGACTATT
Organism: uncultured Muribaculaceae bacterium; assembly: GCA_964651315.1. GTDB lineage: Bacteria > Bacillota_I > Bacilli_A > RF39 > UBA660 > CAZYXO01. The sequence continues at coordinate 6,753 of CAZYXO010000005.1, read as the reverse complement.
TAAAAATTTTATTTTTTCATTTTTAGAAATAGTTAAGTTAATAAATCCAGGATTAGCAACACTTATGCTTTCAAATAAATTTGTTTTTTTAAATTCTTCACAGATTTTATTTGCTAATTCTAAAGGTTTTGTATTATTTTTTTTAGCTAAATACATTGCTCCATTATATTGATACTCACTAATATCAGGCCGTGAAGATATATTTAAAATAACATTTTCTTCATCAAAACCAATTTGCTTGATACAATTCGTAAGTTTTTCTTCTATTTCACTAATTAAGTTCATTATTCCCTCCTAATTCATAAATTAATAGTAGTCCATCATCGATTTTTTTTAAAATATTAAGATTTTCTTTATTGTCAATTTTCGGATAGACTAAAAAGTTGCTGAAAAACATAATATCATTATTTGATAAAGCAAATAAAGATTTATTAAAAATGCGTTCTCTCACTTTATTATAATCAATTTGATTATTGATATTTTCACATATTTTTTTACAATTATTATTAATGATTTCTTCTTTTATGTTTAAATCAGAAAATTCACCATATAGATTAACTTTTTGATCATTCAATATTTGATTATAAAAAATATAATCAAATATTTCAGAATTAACTTTTAAATCTTTTATTACTATCTCTTTTGATAATAATATTTGCAAGTTTTCCAAAGTTATTATTTCTCCTGGGTAATTCACATCAGGTTTTAATCCATACTTATAATGAAGATTATAATATAAATTTTTAAATTCTATAATTTGTTCTTTATTGTTTTCATAGGTACAAATAAAAATATCTATATCATTATATTTATATTTTTTATTTTTAACAGCCGATCCAAATATAAATGAATAAATTAAATTGCCCTTAAATATTCTTTGAATTTCTTTTTTTAAAATGCTTTGAATTGTAATAAAAATATTTTTTTTATTATTTTTTGATTTTATATTAATATTGCTAAACAAACTATTATTATAAAAATATTCAATTTCTCTATTAACTAATAATGGTTTTGTTATTTTTATGCCTTTATAACTTAAATACGATGAGTAATTATTATAATTGCCAAATTCCATATATCCATTATCAATATCTAAAATCGTTTTATTTTTTAATACAAGATTATCACAAAAATCAAAATACTGATTTCCAAATTTAGATACATATAGAATTTTATCTTTATTTTCCCTCTGTTTAAAAAAATTGATTAATTCTTTTTTTTCATTAAAAATAATAAAATTAAATACAGGTCCATACAATTCTTCTTTTTGTAATATAAAATTCTCTATCGGCTGTTTTAATACTATTGGCTCAATTTCATTTTTGCAAATGTTAAAATATACATCTTTTAACATATTTTTTTTGTTTTTTTGGATAAATAAAATTATATTATTTAAATCTTCATCTCTTGTTATATACAATTTTGGTTTTCCTAAACATTTTAAAACTTTTTTTATTATGTTATCAGATATTTTTTTATCTAAAAAAATTAGTGATGGTTTACCGCAATCTTGTCCGTTATTAAACGTTATAGATCGTATAATTTTGTCTATTAATAGTTTTCTATTTGCATCTTCAAATCCAACTATAGAATTTAATCCATTTCCAAAATTTAAAAATAAGATATCTTTATTTAAAGATTTTAATATAGTTTTGCTAGTTTTAGAACTACCTACAAAAATAACAATATTACTTTTTTGTGCATATTTTTCAAGAAAAATGTTTCTACTTTCTTCAACAATGTATACATTGTATTTTTCTAATCTCAAGCAATCAGATATTTTTTTCGATAACTCTGCTGTTATTGATGATGGTCGATAATAAGTTTTTTGACAATTGCAACTTGGTATTAAAACATATGTAACTAAAGAAAAAAATGGTAAGTTCATTGGCAAAAAAACTGACAATTTAGCATTTGTTGCTTTAATATATTTACAATTTCTCAATGCATTAATTGATAAGTCAATTTCTTCATTAGCAACAGAAAACGATTCATAAGTTTCTAATATTTTTATTATTTTCATTTTATTTTCGAGTATAGAATTTTCTAACAATTTAATTTTTTCCGTCATTTGATACACATCATTTTCTATTTATGGAAATTAGAAAACACCCAGGTTTAATAGAAATAGTATTATCTTTACATAGAAATTTTGCGAAATATTTTTGTAATTCGTCAATAACCTCTGGTAAAATTTTTAGTTGATTAAATTCTGATTCCATATGAAAATTCAAAAAAACTTCTAATGCTTCATTCATATTTTTATATACTATTGGTTCACCTATTAAATGTTCAATTTTATATTCAATTAAATTAGATTTTTGTAATTCTTCTAATACATTTTTTGTGATTCTGAATGAAGGACTTTGTTCATTTGTAGTTTGAAACATCTCATACAATTTTTTCCACTCTTGTATTAATATACTTTGTTCTTCAGACATAGAATCAAAATGGATAATAAACATTTTCCCATTACTATTTAAATTTTTTTCTATAAATTTTTTTAACGTATTTTCAACGTACTCTTTACCTTTATCATATCCCATATCTGGTAAAATCTGATGAATTGAATGTGAATAACTCCATAAGGAATACACTATGTCATACTTTTTTTCTGTGTTTTTTAAATAATTAAATGTATCAGATTTAATAAAATTTACATTTTTATTATTTAAATACTTCTCTTTACAATAATCAAGCATTTGATTACTTAAATCCAATAAATCTAATTTACATTTATCATTTATAACTTTTAAAGTTTCATCTGTAACCCTTCCAGAGCCACAACCCAATTCTAAAATTATTTGGTTTTTATTTTTGTTCAGATTCTCTGTAAACCAATTATTAAATATTTCTAAATCACTTATCCCATTAAATATATAGTCTTTCAATATTTCATTGTAATAATTCGGATCAAGATATTCAGAAATATTTTCACTAATAATTAAAAATGGATATTTTTCTAACAATTTTTCAAATTCTTTTTTTTCAATTTTTTCGTTCATAATCTTGCCTCTTTCTTTTTCAAACATTTTAACACATTCAATAATAAAAATCTATAATTTTATGAAATCAAAGAAAAACAGCATAATTTTGCACATTTTGTAAAATGAAAAAGTCATTCAAGTTTAAACTTCTTGAACGACTGCAATTATCATTGGTTTACATTCTGTTTCATTATATAAGAATCTTCCCAATTCTTCTCTTATTTCCGTTTTAATTTTTGTATAATCAACATATGTTGGATTTATATTTCTTTCAATAATCTTTTCACATATCTTTTTAATTTCAATTATCATATCTTTAGAATCTTTAATATAAATAAATCCTCTTGTAGTTATTTCTGGTCCTACTAATAATATTTTATCTTTTTTACTAATAGTAGCACTAACAAGTACGATTCCATTTTCACTTAATAATTCACGGTCTTTAATAACTAATTCACCAACATCATCACTACTTTTACCATCAATAAATACATTATTAATTTTTATCTTATCAAAATTTTCTTTTAATTCTTTATCTTCTATACTAATAATATCTCCATTTTGTTTTAATAATATATTTTCTTTTGGTATTCCGATTTCACTAGCTAAATTTGCACTACCTACCATATAACGATATTCACCCTTTACTGGAATAAAGTATTTTGGATTAATAAGTTTCATCATTAACATTAAGTCTTCACTAGATGCATGATGTAAAACACTTTTATCTTTTGGAATCGTTACAATATTACAACCAAACATTGCTAAATCATTTTCCAACTTAACAAGTGTCTTTTCACTACTATCATATCTAGGCTCTGAGAATACTATTGTATCATCATTTTTTAATTTAATAAATTTATCATATCCATTATATATTTTATTAATAGATGAATATGGTGTTTTTTTATCATCAGATATTAATATTATGGCATTTTCATCATCAATATTTGTTAAATCTCCTAAAATGTCATTTTCAAAACTTAGATAATTCTTTTCTTTAGCATAATTAACTATATTATGTAATTTCTTACCCATTGTTATTACTTTACGATGTCTATTTTGAGCACCATTAAATATATCTTGAATTGTGTATAAATGTGTTGGTAAGACTAAACAGATTATTCTCTTTTCATTATTTTGAATAACACTTTTAAAGAAATCAGTCAAACGATGATTTGGTGACGTATGTCCAGGTTTTTCTGAAAATACCGATTCACACATCATTGCTAGAACTCCTTGTTTACCTACATAAGCAATACGTCCTAAATCCATATCATAAGCACCCTTCATTGTAGGATCAATGATAAAATCTCCTGTATAGCATATTGCTCCATCACTAGTATTTAAAATATACATAACTGAATCTGGTGAAGAATGACTAACACTAATTGGAAATATCGAATTTTCTCCAAAATCAATTTTATGATGAGGTACTACTTCGACTATATTTTCCTTTTGTATTCCTTCTTCTTCAGTTAATAAATATCTTGTAAATTCTGTTGCATATATCTTTATTTCTGGAATAGCCTCAACAAGTTCGCTAACACTTCCCATATTTTCATAATGTCCATGAGTGATAAATACACCTTTTATTCTTTTTCTATTTTTCACTAAATAATCAAAATCAGGAATTATATAATCTATTCCATATAAATTACCTGAGGCATATTTAAGTCCACAGTCAAAAACAAATAAATCATTATTTACTTCCACTACATAATTATTCTTGCCATTTTCATCAAGTCCACCCAAACCAAAAATTTTTATTTTACTCATTATAATCATCTCTTTCATATTTAAAGTTTTTTCGGTATTTAGATTATAGCAAAAAAAACGAAAAAAAGAAAGAACTATCGTTCTCTATCCTTTAAAAACGCATATTTTCGTTATATTTTAGTGATTTTCACTTATTAAATTACTTAATAATGCTACACTTAATCCTTGATTACTAATATATTTTAATAATAATTTAATATAATCTAAATTTGTATCTTTATCAATATATATAATAGAACCGTTTTCTAAACTATTCTTTATTTCAATAATATTACTATTATTTAACCTTAAGGAAACATCTACAATATAATATTTATTTTCTTTACATATTTCATAATTCTTATTATTTAAAATACATATCTTTTTATTCATATTATTTCGATCTAAATAATCATTTACTTTAGTAAAATTATCATTATCAACATTTATTTGTTCAAAAAAACTATTGTTGATAACATTACTATTATCCACTAATAAGTTTATTTTTATATTATTATTGATGAAATAACTTTTATGTTCACTTATATTTTCGATTATTATTGATACTTCTTTTTTCTTGCTATTGCCTTTTTTTATTATTTTATCTAAATTATTTGTTAATGATACACTTGGTTTTACTTTATCATATATTAAATAATATTTATTAAAATCACCAAAACTTTTCATATTAATAAAACTTTTATCAACATTTACTTGTTCTCCATTTAAACCTGGTATGATATATTTGTCTTCAATTATAGCGTTTACTGATTCTACTTCATAACTACTTTTTATTTCTTCTATTTTTATTCTTAAGGGATTTTCCTTCTGAACTAATAGAGCAATTTTTTCCGTATAATAAAAACTAAATAACATTATTGCAATTAAACTAAACCATTTAAAAAAACTACCCATATAATCACCTACTTAATTATATGAATAGTTTATTTATTTTAACCTATCTTTTTCTTAATTAATGCTACTCCACGTTTTGGATCATCAAATAAGATACTATATACTAATTTATCTTTCTTAAGTTCATTTATTAAATATAGTTCTTCTTTTGTTATTGGAACATAAGATACAGATTCTTCACAAATTGTTTTACCAATGTTATCAACACCACATAAGTAATCCATAGTTGTTTGAAACATAACTGTAAATTCAATTAAAGTTTCAATAGATGGACTTTTTACTTCTTTTTCATAACAGCAAATTGCAGATTTTCCTAAACCAACAAATTTTCCTAGTTCTGTTTGTGATAAACCTCTTTCTTTACGTAATTTTCTTAATCTTTCACCAACTATCATAATAATGCCTGCCTTCTTTCTTTTTAAGGATAGTATACAAGTATATTTGGCAACTTTGTGTAATGTTGTCTAGCAGTAAAGTTTACCGAAAGTCTAGTTATAACTATCAGTTGTCTGTTGGTAAAATTTTCCATTGACTTTACTATAATTTCTTTGTTATGATTTAAATAGTGATGAAGAATGAAATATGAAAAATTACAAAAATTAAGAATAGAAAAAGATTTATCGACCAGAAATATGGCTGATTTCATTGGTGTGTCTCAAGCTTATTACTGGCAAATTGAAAATAAAGAAAGACGACTTTATTATCACATTGCTGTTAAAATTGCAAAAATATTTAATATGAAACCTGATGAATTATTTTATGATGAGGAAAACAATAGTTAATTATTGTTTTTTTTATAAATTAAAAATTGTTCGATAAATTCTATTGTCGCTACAATATTCCATGATAAATTCGTTATCTTTTTTTACTATGATTATTCCAATAGTATTCTCTTGATATATTGTTTTTATATTTTTATCAATGTAATTCATATATTTTTTTATTTGACCATAGTGTTCTACTTTTAATTCAGTTACTTTTAATTCTACTACTACGAAACAATTATAAATATAGTTAAACAATAATAAATCTATATAGTTATATCTATCTCCTAGTTTTATTTTGTATTCATTTTTAATGTATGTAAATCCTT
>CAZYXO010000004.1:23106-28746 GCA_964651315.1 uncultured Muribaculaceae bacterium | reverse complement strand
ACAATGAACTTATATGTAACTAAAAAAGATGGTTATTATGCATCATATATATGGGTAAAAGATGCTCATTCCCAAGTTAAAAAATTTTCAACGACTGAATATAACAAAACAGCATCATCTTTAAATACTATCGCAAGTAAAGCATTAACAAATGCAAATCTTAAAAATAAAATTGCAATTATGACAAACAACGATATATCACCAACTTATGGTGGATATTATGTTGGAAAAGTAAAAGGAAAAAGAGAATGGAATAAATATGCTACAACAGGACTCGTAATAAATAATGGTAAAGTAATGATCAATCGTTGGGATAGTGATGCAACAAGAGCAGTATTTGCTGGTATTGGTGAAGATAATATTTTACGCTTTTATAAAGAAAAAAGACATCCTAAACAAAAAGATTGGACTGAAGAATATCATAATAAACGCAAAGCATTATATGATAAAGCAATAAATACAGATAAAATTCAAAATACTATAACAGTTAATTATCACATGATGGAAAATGGTAATGTACCGAATGATTATAAGAAAAATGAGAAGAAAGCAGTAAGAAGAACTGTATTATGTCAAATTAATGAAAATAATTTTATTATGTTTTCAACATATAAAAGCATAACTGGTACTAAAATGTATAAAATAGGTAAAAATTTAGGTTGCCAGAATATGATTAATATGGATGGTGGTGGATCAGTTTTACTTTATTATAAAAGTAATAAAAAGAGTAGTTGGACTAAAGCAATTAATACAACTCGTCCAAGAATGTATTCAGTATTATATTTCACTGAATAAAATATACGTAAGTTTATAATTATAAGAAGTATGCAAAAAATACTTGTTATTGTAAACTTTTTTTGGTAAAATAACGTTGGCTTTAGAAAGCAAATAATCATTAGTAAGGATTAATATCTTCGAGTGTCCGAAGAGGATGAAGATTTAAGTTGAGTTACTAAGAAGTAAAACGAAGGAGGGATTTTTTATGGCCGTAGTTTCTATGAGTTATTTATTAGAAGCAGGAGTTCATTTTGGACATCAAACAAAAAGATGGAATCCAAAAATGAAAGAGTATATCTTTGCAGCAAGAGAAGATATTCATATTATTGACTTGCAAAAAACACAAGGCTTAATTGAAGAAGCTTACAATACTATTAAAGAAATAGTAGCAAATGGAGGTTCAATACTTTTTGTTGGAACAAAAAAACAAGCATCAGAAGTTTGTTTAGAAGAAGCAACAAGAAGTGAATCATTCTATGTAGTTGAAAGATGGTTAGGCGGAACACTTACAAATTTCAGAACTATTCGTAAAAGAGTAAAAAGAATCGAAGAAATCGAAAAAATGGAAACAGATGGAACATTCGATTTATTACCAAAGAAAGAAGTAATTGGACTTAAAAAAGAATATGATAAATTAAATCGTATTTTAGGTGGAATTAGAAATATGGAAAAATTACCACAAGGTTTAATTATTGTTGATCCAAAAAAAGAATATAGTGCAATTAGAGAAGCAAGAAAATTAAAAATTCCAGTATTTGGAATCGTAGATACAAATTGTGATCCAGATGATGTTGATTATGTAATTCCAGCAAACGATGATGCTGTTAGAAGTATTAAAGTTGTAATTGGAGTTTTAAACAATGCTGTTTGTGAAGCAAAAAATTTACCACTTGATGATTATGTTACAGAAGAAGATAAAAGTAAAATTAAAGATGTAGCAACAGAATTGGTAAAAGTTCCAGTAATAGAAGAAGTAAAAGAAGAAAAAACTACTATAAAAGAAGAAGTTGTGGAAAATGCAATTGAAGAAGTAGTAGAAGAAAAAACAGAAGTTAAAGGTAATGATTATGAAAATATGACTTTAACTGAACTTAAAAAAATTGCGAAAGAAAAAGAAATTAAAGGTTATAGCGCAATGAAAAAAGATGACCTTATTAAAGTTTTAGGAGAATAAGCATGAATATATCTGCAAATATGGTTAAAGAATTAAGAGAAGTAACTGGTGCTGGAATGATGGATTGTAAACAAGCATTAAGTGCCACTGCTGGAGATATGGATGCAGCAATTACTTGGTTAAGAGAAAAAGGAATTGCTAAAAGTGCAAAAAAAGAATCACGTATTGCAGCAGAAGGACTTGCTAATATTTTCGTTAATGGAAATAAAGCGATAATTTTAGAAGTTAATAGTGAAACAGATTTTGTTAGTAAAAATGATGAATTTAAAAATATGATTGAAACTATTGGAAATACAATTTTAGCGAGTAATAACGTTACTTCAGTAGAAGAAGCATTAGAAGTTGCTTGTGAAGATGGTACAATTAAAGATTTAATCGTTGCTAAAACTAGTAAAATAGGAGAAAAGTTATCTTTACGTCGTTTTCTAGTAATCGAAAAAAAAGATGATGAAGTATTTGGAACTTATCTACATATGGGTGGTAAAATTGCGGCTTTAACAGTTTTAAAAGGAACTGATGAATTAGTTGCAAAAGACACTGCAATGCAAGTAGCAGCATTAAAACCATTATATCTAAATAAAGAAGATGTTCCTAGTGATGTACTTGATAATGAAAGACAAATTGAAAAAGAAAAAGCAATGAACGAAGGAAAATCAGAAGATTTAGCAGTTAAAATGGTTGAAGGAAAAATAAATAAATACTATAAAGAAGTTTGTTTAAATTTACAAGCATTTATTAAAGATGGAAATATGAATGTAGAAACATATGCTAAAAATAATAATTGCGAAGTAATAAAAATGGTCCGTTATGAAGTAGGCGAAGGAATGGAAAAAAGAAGCGAAAACTTTGCTGAAGAAGTAATGAAACAAGTTAAAAAGGATTAAGATCCTTTTTTTGTGGCATTAAAGCAAAAATAGTTTATTTAAGTACATTTGTTATTCTTTTTTGCAAGTCTTTGTGTTAAAATAAGATTAACAAGAAGGAAGTGTTACAAATGGCAAAAATGCGTAGTGAATTAAGAGTAAATATAATGAATGTCTTATATCAAATTGATATTTTAGAATCGAATAAATTAGAAGTTAATGTGGAAGAAATAATCAAAAATAATGTAGAAATAGATAATGAATTTGTTAAAGAAGTTGTTTTTGGAGTTATAACATATAAAAATGATATAGATGAACTGGCAAATAAATATATGGAAGATTGGACTATTGAAAGATTAGATAAAATAGGTGCTTCTATTTTAAGAATAGGCATATTTGAAATAAAATATTATGATACACCGGGAATAGTAGCAATAAATGAAGCAATTGAACTTGCTAAAAAATATTGTGATGAAAAAGTAAAGAATTTAATAAATGCCGTATTAGATAAAATAGTTAAAGAATAAAATAAATTTATAAAACTATTTTAATAATTTATGGAGGTATTATGATTAATAGTTTAAAAAGAGAAAATGGTTTTTTAGTACCATCAGAAGACATATTGCGAAGTTTAGATTATCACGATGATAATAAAACAATGACATGTATATATGAGAATGATAAATACTTCATTAAAAAATTAAGATTAGTTGAATGTTTAAATGAATTAATTGCTATGAATATGGGTAAGTTATTAGATTTAAAAATGTTAGAATATGATTTAATAAGAATATATGGCGAAACACATGTAATATCAAAAAGTTTTGAAAATGATGGAAATTGTGATTTTGGTTTAGAAATAATGGCAAGATATAATTTAATTTATAAAAAATGTGTATTTGATTGTTGGAAATTAAATAATTTACAAGATATCGAAGATTCATTAATATATAAATATGATATAGAAAAAAGTAAATATTTATTTAAAGAAGTAATAAAAATGTTTATATTTGATTTAGTTATATTGCAAAGTGATCGACATTTAAATAATTGGTATATATTAGATAAAGATAAAAAAATAGAATTTGGTTGTATATTTGATAATGCATTATCTTTTATGCCTAATTATCCATATGATGGAATTAAAGTGAATTATCAAGATTATGAAACTAATATATATGATGAAATGATTAAATTTTTTCAAAAGTATCCGAAATATTTTTCCTTATTTTTAAAATATTTTAATATATTAACTAAAGATACATTGAAAGAAATAATCGATAAAATAGAAAACGATATAGATTTAAAAATACTGATTAAAGACAAATATTTGAATATATATAATGAACATCGCAATAAAATAGAAAAAAATTTAGAAAGAAGGGTACTATGGATTTAGAAAAAGAGTTTACAAGAAAAAATGGTTTTTTAGAAATACCAAAAGATTATTTAAGTGAACATAAAATAAAAGACATAGATTGTCCTATTGATAAAGTAATAATAAATGATATAGTTTATTATTTAAAAAAATTAAATTATAATAATGCAATAGTTGAATTAATAATGACAAGATTAGCAAATAAAGTTGGTATTTCCGCATCTTCCAATGATATAGCAATAATTGATGAAGAAATATATTTATTGTCAAAAGAAATAAAAGAAAATGGATATACATATATCGATGGAAATGATTTTTTACAAAATTATGGAAAAGAAAATGAAAATAATTTAGCAAATATTTATCAACAATTGAAAATAAAATTTGGTGAAGATAAAGCAAGTGAAGTAATTAGAGAATTTAATAAACTATTTACCTTTGATATATTAACAAATAGTATTGATCGAAGAAGTTCTAATTGGATTTTAAAAATAAATGAAAACAATGTATCTTTAGCACCAATTTATGATAATTCTAGAGCATTAATAGGAGCAGAAAATTATCATTATCAAGGAATAAAAGTAAATGATACAAAAGAAACTGATTTAGAAAATGAATTGCAAACATATTTAAAAACAATTAATGATGAATATTTAGAATTGTTTGTTGAAATGTATAATTATATTGATGAAGATAGAATATTAGAAGTAATAACTGAAATTGAAAAAGAAATAAAAGCACCGATACATAATAAAAGAGATATAATGGTAAATTATATAAATCATCAAAGAGTGTTAGTGACAATATTTATCGAATGTATGAAAGAAAGAGGTGAAGGTAATGCCAGAAAATAATATTGAAGAAATGTATCCACGTAAAAATGGACATATAATAATTGGTAAATATAATTGGGAATATAATACAGAAAGATTTACTAGGTATAACTATACTTTAACTATTGGAAGCGATGAATATTTTTTAAAAAAGCGTTCATATGATAAAGCAATTATGAATTTAATAATTAATGAACTAGCAAAATTAGTTGGTTTTGAAGTAACAAATGAAGATATATGTAAAATAGATGAACAAGATACAGAAACTATGATAATATCAAAAGATATATCTAAAGTAGATTTTGATTATGTAGAATTAACTCATGTTTTAAATGAATACATTGGATATGCAACTCCCGATAAAAAACTATCATTTGAAGAATTTTATTCGATAAATAATTTAGAAAATATATGGAATGCATTAGAATATCGTTATCGCAATTATAAAAATAAAGATATTATTGTTAAAAAATTAATGAAACAAATTACGAAATTATTTTGTTTTGATGTAATATGTGGTCAAGTAGATAGACATGGATTTAATTATTTGTTAGAAGAAAATGATGAAACTGCTTCTTTAGCACCATTATTTGATAATGAAAATCCATTTAATGC
>CAZYXO010000004.1:0-23006 GCA_964651315.1 uncultured Muribaculaceae bacterium | reverse complement strand
ATGATGAAACTGCTTCTTTAGCACCATTATTTGATAATGAAAATCCATTTAATGCTCATAGTCAGCATTATCAAGGAATATTTGTTAGTGATGTACAAGAAACAAATATCTTTGCAGAAATAAAAAAGTATTTAGAAGTATCGGATAGTGAATTTTGTAAAAGATTTTATAGTATGTTTAAAACAATAAATGCGATGACATTTTTAGAGGCAATGAAAAAAGTGGAAGAAAAAATAGGTTTACCAATTGATCGAAATTATTATTTAAATAAATTTTTAGATTATCGTTCTGAATTAGAAATATTTTTGGATAAGGAAACAAGTTATGCAAGATAAATATTTAACTATTATCGAAATAAATGAGATTATTAAAGAAACATTTAATGAAAATCCATTTTTGAATAAAGTTTATTTACGTGGTGAAATATCAAATTATAAAAATCATACAAGAGGACATTTATATTTTACTTTAAAAGATGAAACAAGTAGAATCAATGCAGTTATGTTTTCAAGTAGTGCTGCTCATTTAAAATTTACACCAGAAGATGGAATGAATGTGCTTGTAAAAGGAAGAATTAGTACATATCCAGCAACAGGTAGTTATCAAATATATATTGAAAGTATGGAACTTGATGGCGTAGGAAAGTTATATGTTGAATTTGAAAAATTAAAAGTTAAATTAAGTAATGAAGGTTTATTTAATGAAGAACATAAAAAAGAAATACCGAAGTATCCGAATAAAGTTGGAGTAATAACAGCATCTACAGGAGCAGCAATCAGAGATATAATTACAACGATTAAAAGAAGGTATCCAATATGTGAAGTAATTTTATTTCCATCACTAGTACAAGGTGGGTGTGCAGCACCTGATATAATTAAAAGTTTAAAAAAAGCTGATACATATAATTTAGATACAATAATTATTGGACGTGGTGGAGGATCTATTGAAGACTTATGGGCATTTAATGATGAGATACTCGCAAGAACAATTTATAAATGTCAAACACCAATAATAAGTGCAGTTGGACATGAAATAGATTTTACCATAAGTGACTTTGTCGCCGATTTAAGAGCAGCTACGCCAACAGCAGCAGCCGAACTTGCAGTTCCTAGTTTAGAAGATACTTTATATACAATTAAAAACTATCAACAAAGATTAGAAACAAGTATTAAAAATAATGTAAACAATAATTTTATAAAACTTCGTAATATAAAAAATTCATTTATACTCAAAAATCCATTAAGTATTTATGAAGTAAAAGAACAAAAACTAGATAATTTAATAGATAGTTTAAATAAAAATATGAGTGCTATAATTGATAATTGCACATATCAATTTAAAAATATAGAAAATTCATTTGTTTTAAAAAATCCTATGAGTATTTACGAAGTAAAAGAACAAAAATTAGGTAATTTAATAGAGAATTTAAGCAAAAATATTAATAAAATACTTGACAATTATTCATATCAATTTAAAATGGTAACTAACACACTTAAATTAGTAAATCCCCTTAATATATTAGAAAAGGGATATTCACTAGTAAGTATTAATGATGATATAATAAATAATACTGATTTTGTTAATATTGATGATATAATAAATGTAAAGTTATTTAAAGGAAGTATTAAAGCCAGTGTAAAGGAGGTAAAGAAAAATGACTGAAGAAGAAAAAAATATTCAATTTGAAGAAGCATTAAAAGAAATAGAAACAATCGTTAATGATTTAGAAAGAGGAACAATACCTCTTGAAGTTGCTATTGATAAATATGCTTATGCTATGAAATTAACTAAAGTTTGTAGTGATAAACTTAAAAATGCTACAGAAAAAGTTAATAAAATATTAAATGAAAAAGATGAATTAATTGAATTTAAAGATTTAGGTGATAAAAGTGAATGAGAAAATAATTAATAAAGAAATTAATTTTGCTGATTGGTATACATCAATTGTCAAAGTTGCTGATTTAATTGATTATTCTAGTGTAAAAGGTAGTATGATAATAAGACCATATGGTTATGCAATATGGGAAAATATGACTAATATTTTAGATAAAGAATTTAAAAAATTAAATGTATTAAATGTTCAAATGCCACTTCTTATACCAGAATCTTTATTAAATGTCGAAAAAGAACATGTTAAAGGTTTTGCTCCAGAAGTTGCTTGGGTAACTCATGGAGGAGATAATAAATTAGAAGAAAGAATGTGCATCAGACCAACAAGTGAAACATTATTCTGCGATCATTTTAAAAAAAAAGTAAAAAGTTATCGTGATTTACCACTTTTATATAATCAATGGTGTACTATTTTAAGATGGGAAAAAACTACAAGACCATTTTTACGAAGTAGAGAAATATTATGGCAAGAAGGCCATACATTACATAGAACTCATGAAGAAGCACAAGCGTTTACCAAAAAAATGTTAGATACTTATGCTGATTTTCAAAAAAAATATTTAGCAATTCCAGTTATAACAGGTAAAAAAACTGATAAAGAAAAATTTGCCGGAGCAGATTCGACATATTCTTTAGAAGCTATGATGTGGGATGGATATTCACTACAAAATGGTACAAGTCATTATTTTGGTCAAAACTTTACAAAAGTATTTGATATAAAATATTTAGATAAAGAAAATAAAAGTATTTATCCATATCAAACAAGTTGGGGTGTATCAACAAGAATGATTGGTGCTTTAATAATGGTTCATAGTGATAATTATGGACTTGTATTACCACCTAAAATAGCACCTACAAAAGTAGCAATTATTCCAATTAATAATAATGATGATATTACAAATGAAATTAATAAAAAACTAAATGAACTTAATATTACAACAACAATTGATGATAGTGATAAAAGTCCAGGATATAAATTTGCGAATGCTGAAGTTAAAGGATATCCAATACGTATTGAAATTGGTCCAAAAGATTTAGTTAATAATAAAGTTACAATTGTAAGACGTGATACTTTAGAAAAAATAAAAGTAAATGTTGATAATGTAATAAAAACTGTAACAAATTTATTAGAAACAATTCAAAACGATATGTATAATAAAGCATTAATTAGAAGAGATAGTATGATTTATGAAGTTAATAGTTTTGATGAAATGAAACAAATTGCAAAAGAAAAAAATGGATTTATTTTAACATCATGGTGTGGTGATTTAGAATGTGAATTAAAAGTTAAAAATGAAATTGGTTTATCAAGCAGAGTAATCAAAGAAGAAAATGATACTTGTAAATGTGCAATATGTGGAAAACAAAGTAAATATAAAATTTATTTTGGTAGACAATATTAAAAAATTCTTAACGAAAAAGTTAAGAATTTTTTAATCTACATAATTTGACAAAATATTCACTTTATGTATGTTATGATAAAAATATTTTAAGAAAGAGAGAAATATTTATGAATGAATTAGTAGTTAAGGATAATGAAAAAATTGAAAATTTAATATATGAAATAAGGGGAAAACAAGTAATGCTTGATAGTGATTTAGCAAAATTATATCAATGTAAAAATGGAACTAAAACAATTAATCAAGCAGTAAAAAGACATATAAATAGATTTCCTGAAAGGTTTATGTTTCAATTAACAATAGATGAAACAAGTGTTTTTTGGTCCCAAGTTGGGACTAAAAAAATAATACGGGAAATTCGTGGTGGAAAATATAATCAACCATATGTTTTTACTGAACAAGGAGTTGCAATGCTTGCGACAATTTTAAGAACTGAGATTGCAGAAGAAATAAGTATAAAAATAATGGATGCGTTTGTTTTAATGAGAAAATATATCAGAATGAATTATAATTATGATAAAAGATTATCTAAATTATGGTAGTTGGTATAATGACTACATTATTTTTGCAAATAGTTCCTCACGTGGTTTGGTCGTGGCGGATATTCATACAGTATTAGTTCAGCAGGTGTATTTCTTTTTAGTAGTTACTATGGGTCTGCTATTAGTGGTAGTAATTTCCGTATCTTCCTTGCAAAAAAATAATCCAAAAAAACACTTTGTATAATTTACGCAAAGTAAATAGACAACTAATAGTATTAAATGATATATTAATTATAGATGTGTTTAATAAATGTTAGGCAATTTCCTCATTTACTAATTTTAACTTAGGAAGTGAGGTGATGATAATGATGAGAAAAGAAATTAACTTTCTAAGAATCATAATCATTATTTTATTTATAATAGAATTAATAAAACTATTTAAATGAAAAATGCTCTAACATAATAGTTAGAGCATTTTCAAAATATATTTTGGAAACTGCTTAACTTACCAGAATTAAGCACATCCTTTTTATTATATGTAAGATTTTCCTTACACATACATAATACAATAAATAAGAAAAAAAATCAATTCCAAACATTTGTTCTCTTGTAGGGGGGGGTATTTTTTATATAATACTCTTAAGATTAAGAAATAATAGATTAAAGGAGAGTATTTTATATGAAAAAGAAATATATTTTAATTACATTAATAAGTTTAATAATAGTGTTATCAATTGGTTTAACATATGCTTTATTTTATTCGAGTATTACTCAAAGTGATTTAAATGCCCTAAATACTACTTGTTTTGATGTAACATATACAGAAAATAGTAATTCAATAAATTTAGTAAATAGTTATCCGATGAAGGATAGTAAAGGATTAAAACTAAAACCATATACATTTACAATAACAAATACTTGTAACACAACAAGTGAATATGTAGTAACTGTTAATACTACAAATAATTCATCAACTATATTATTACCATATATTAAAATAGCAAATTATAAAACAAATATAAGAAAACTAAATAGTTTAAGAATAACAAACTTATCAAGTAATCTAAATACAATATATAATATAAATACAAGTTATGAATTCGATACTGGATATTTAGAACAAAATGAATCTAAAAGTTATGGTATAAATTTATGGATAGATGAAAGTGCTGGAAATAATATAATGGGAGAATCGTTTGTTGCAAGAGTAATAGTAACAAATTTAGCAAACAGTACAAGTCCAAATGATGTAACACTAGCAGTAAAACTCCAAGATAAAAGTGGAGATACATGGCTTAGTACTTATACAAGTGCAAATGAATTTCCAACTAGCGAAAGTGAATACAAATATATAAGAACAGAATGTGATAAAGAAAACACTTTAGTTACATTTGATGAAATAACAAGATCAATAAGTGTAGCATATGTAACAGAACCAACAAAGTGTATAGTATATTTTGGAAATGAACAAAGTATGGAAAATATAATAGTAGATATAGATAGTAATATGATACCAATAATGTATCGAGATAATAAATGGGTAAAAGCAGATGCAACAAATTTATCATCGATATATAAATGGTATGATTATGAAGAAAAAATGTGGGCAAATGCAGTAACAGTGGTGCCTTCTAGTTTAGAAAAATATCAAAAAGCAAATTTAGGAACAGAGGTACTAGAAAATGAAATAATGGGATACTTTGTTTATATACCAAGATATAAATATAAATTATGGAATGTAAATAATGATGGAGCACAAACTTCAAATGAACAAGAAATATTAATTGAATTTGAAAACAAAGATATAACAAAAACAATTGGATATGAAAATGGAGAATGGCTAACACATCCAGCTTTTACAATGGGGACAAGAGAATTAAATGGATTTTGGATAGGTAAGTTTGAAACAAGTACTACAACAAATTATACTGCAGCGACTACAAGTGCAACAGCACTACAAAATGGAGTATATGTAAAACCGTATTTAAGTTCAACTTCTATTCAATATTCACTTCGATATATGAATGTATATAATCAATATTTAACTGCAATTGCTATAAGTGGAAGTAATTATCATAATTTATCAAGTAGTACAGAATCAGGAATGTTAAAGAATAGTCAATGGGGTGCTGTTGCATATTTATCACATTCAATATATGGAACATGTAATGGAATTAAAGGAAGTTCCATATGTACTGAAGTAAAATTAAATTCGCACTCTAGCAATTATACTGGCTTAGGTCCTCAATCATTAGGAAGTACATCATCTGGAAACACAATAAATCTTTATAATTCACCAATTGGATTGGAAGCTTCAACCACTAAAACAGTATATGGTGTTTATGATATGTCTGGTGGATCATATGAACATGTAATGGGAGTGATGAAAGCAAGTGGAAGTAATGAACCAGTATATTCAAGTAATAGTGGATTTACAAGTGCTAGTTTAATGCCTGATCCTGAATATTATGATTTATATGATTATGGAACTACGGAGTATGGTAATATTGCATTTGCAAGAGGCCATTTAGGAGACGCCACAAAAGAAATGATTAAAAATGTGATTTATTATGGAAATTGGTATGATAGCGTATCTGAATTTGTTGCATCTTCGCAAGCGTGGTTCGATCGTGGTGGTGTATATAGCATGGAAAAAACCAGTATATTTTATTATGGTAGTTATTTAGGTTCGGGTTCAATTGATAAAAGTTTCCGTATCTTCCTTGCAAAAAAATAATTCCAAATTAATTGGAATATTAATTATTAAATATTTTTTCTTTTTTTAATTACTTTTAATAACAATAGAATAATTATAATGAATAAACTAATTATTATATATGGTGCAGAATAATAAACTATTAATGCAGATTTATAATTATTAAATAAGAATAATCCACAAAATATGAATACACTTAATAAAATAGTTGCTAAAAATATTTTATTAAATTTAATTGGTAATAAATTTTTCATAAAAGTTGTAATAACTCCTAAAAAGATAAATATGTCAAAGTACCATAAATAAGCAATTAAGTTTTCTATATTTTCAATAAAGTTAAATATATTTATTTTCTTTAAAATCATATATTCTGGATATCGGTATAAACTTATTAAATTAGGACCTAAAACACCAGTAGATATTACTACTACAACAAACATGGAAAAGCCAGCAAATAAATAACTGATTATATGAGATTTAGTGCTTATAGCATGATCAATTAAGAAAAAATTAGGAACACTAGATAATATTGCAAATATAAAACTACTTAATAATATTTTGGAAGTTTTAACGGTTAAAACAGGTAAAAAATTAGGAATCTTAACTAAATAAACTAAACTTAAGGCTGCAAATAAGAATAAACAAATTCCTATGGGAAGTAGGGCAGTAGAAACTCTATTAACTATTTTCATGCCTTTTAAAGTGAAATAGAATAAAATAACTAATAAAGGTAAGATAACAAACCAACCAGGAGTATAATATAAGAAAAAAGAAACAGCAAATACTTCAATAATTAAGTTAGCACTGATAATTAAAAATATTGCTAAAATAATAATAAATATTCTTGTTATTAAACCAAGTTTAGTATTACTTAAACAATCATTTAACTTTTTATTACCTTTTCTTTCTCTAAATTTACAAATAATGTAAATAAACATTAAACCAATCATTGTACCTAATATAACACTTATCCAAGTATCAGATCCGGCTAATTTAAATATTTGCGAAGTACCTAATCCAAGAAATAAAGATCTTGATAAAAAGTATACTAAACTAAATGTTGTTAATTTATTCTCCTTCATATAGTTTTTCTCCTCCAAAGATATAACCTTTTATATTAACTAAAACTTTATTTTCATATTGATATTCAAAAAGATGCCATATATTTTTTTTGTTAGTTCTATTTTTAATATTATATTGTCTACTTATTCCTAAAATATCACTTTCTTTTTCAATTAAAAATTTCATTAATTCTTGCACATTTTTATTAAAAGTTTTAGAAAATTCATTATCTAATTTCTGATATTCTTCAACTTTTTTTAATTTATAATCACAATTATTTTCGGTAATACCACCACTAGCATTTCCATTAAATATAACTGTATTATTCTCAATACTAAATCCATTTTTAGCTTGATAAATCGACAAAACTATATTATTATCTTTATCATTTTCACATTTATGAATCAATCTTGCATTTAACACATTACCACTTAAAATATTATAAGTATTACTCATTTCATCACTTAGTTTACCAACCATTTTATAATCTTTAAATATAGCTAAGCCACTTAAATTAATACTTTTATTATCGCTAGTAACAGTGTTTAAAACCACATCCTGACCAACTAATAAAATTCTACTAACTATTTCATCATAAGTATATTTTACACTATTATTTTCGGAATATTTATCACTTTCAATTAATGTTTCCAAATAACTAGATACAATAGGATTATTCTCATCTTCAGTTTCATATATTTCTTTAGCAGTTTTATCATTGGCAATTAAAACATAAAATTCTGTTCTGTATTTTGGACTTCTTAAGAAATAATCAACTAATTCATTTAATTTATTCTTCGCAATATACTCATCAATTACTACTGTTTTGATATGAGCAAAATAAGGAATTTTTGGCACTTTACTAGAGGTTTCATCTATTGCATAACTAATAGTTTTCCCACTACCATTTACGGTATATGCTTTTTCTTCGAATCCATTATCAGTAGTTTTTTTATCATTGATGATTTCTAAAGTGATATTATATTTTTCTAATTCTTGATCATAATCAATACCAATACCAGTTATAATATTTAAGTCATTTAATTCGATATAATTATAACAACCTGGTAAGAATAAAGTAATTATAATAATAATTAATATTTTTTTCATCTTACTTATTCCTTTCCCTCGTATAGTTTTTTTCAGTTAATAATTGACTTCTTTTTTTATTTTCTTTATTAGTATTACGAAATACTGTTTTAAAGAATAATGGTTTATCAAAAGGAATAATAGGAGCGAAGTATGGTTCGTTAATAGAATTAATTGAATTTAAATTAATAAGGAAAATAAATAGGGCAAATACAATACCAAGAAGTCCATAACATGTTGCAAATATTAAGAAAATAAAACGATATACACGCATAGTATTAATCATTTCCATTCGGGAAAATACTAAACTAGATATAAATGTAAGCGCAATAACGATAATCATAATTGGACTGACAATTCCAGCACTTACTGTTGCTTCACCTAAAATAAGAGCACCTAAAATGGATATTGAACTACCAGTACTTGAAGGGAATCTAATATCACTTTCTCTTAATATTTCATAAATTGCTAACATTGAAAATGCTTCAAAAAAAGCAGGAAAGGGAACACCACTTCGCTGGGCAGAAAAACTCATAAGTAAACTAGTCGGTACAGTTTCTTGATTATAAGTTATAATAGCAATATAAAAAGCAGGGATCATAATTGATAAAAAGAAACAACCTAAACGTAATATTTTTAAAAAATTAACATTAACATTTTTATAATATCGATCTTCTTGAGGATTTATAAAATCAGTAAAAAATGAAGGACATAAAATAGCATAATTAGAAGTATCCATTAAGACTACAACTTTACCTTCCATTAAACTAGTAGCAACTACATCAGGTCTTTCAGTTAATTTAATAGTTGGAAAAATAGTATTATTTTCACTTTCAATATAATTAGATAATTGTGTTGTATCAAGCATTCCATCAACATCAATACTATGTAATCTTCTTTTAATTTCATTAACTAAATCAATTTTAGCAATATTATCCATATATAAAATACCACATACTGAATTAGTAATTCGACCAATTTGTAAAGTATCAATTTTTAAATTTTTAGATTTAATTCTTCTTTTAATTAAACCAATATTAGTTTGGTAATTTTCAACAAAACTATCTTGTGGCCCTAAAATAGAAGGCTCTGTAGTAGGGCTTGATATCGCTCTTGTTAAATCACCTTTAGTTTCAATAGCAAGAACACTACTTTTATTAATAATAATTGTATAACCATTAGTTAAATAATATTCAATTTCATCATTATTTTTAATAAACTTAGTGTTCGGACCTGGTAATATATTTTTAACATTATTAAAGTTTTTATGATTAATTCCACTTAAAAGTGTTAGATTTTTTAAAACAAATTCATTAACTCTTTCACTATTACAAAGTGTTTCAATATAAATAACATAAACTTTATTAAATAAACTTAAATTAACTTCTTTGATTATTAAATCTGGAGTACTTGAAAACTCTTTTTTGATTCTTTCAACTATTTTATTCATTATTTCCACCGCTATTATTATTTACTAAAATATAAAACCTATGTATAATTAATTACGGAGTTGAATATTATGCAGGTAAAAATTGAGAAATATGACTTTTTTGGTTCTGGTATTGGTTATTTAAATGATAAAACTGTTTTTGTAAGATGTGCAATACCAGGTGAAATAGTAGAAATTAAAGTGATTAAAGAAAAGAAAAATATTATATTTGCAAGTATTGAATTATTTATTAAAAAATCACCTTTACGTAAAGTAAGTTTATGCCCGTATTATAAAGAATGTGGTGGCTGTCAATTACTTCATCTTGATTATGAAAATACCATAAACTTTAAAAAGAAAAAAATAGAAGAATTATATAATAAAAAAATAAATATTATTGAAAATATAAATTCATATAATTATCGGAATAAAATATCTTTAAAAGTTAAAAATAAAAAAATCGGTTATATGCTACCTAAATCTAATGATATATTAGAAATAAATAAATGTTTAATTACTAGTGAATGTATTAATGAAGTATTAGAATATTTAAATACATTAAATGTTGTAAATGGGGAAATAATTATAAGATGCAATTATAATAATGAATTATTAATTATAATAAATAGTGAAGATAAAATAAGTATTAATGAGTTAATTAACAAAAATTATAAAATAGTAGGTATAGTTTACAATGATAAAACTATTTATGGTGAAAACTATTTTATTGATAAAATAAATGATATGTTTTTTCATGTAAGTTATAATTCTTTCTTTCAAATTAATCCATATATTACAAGTAAATTATTTACTTTAATAAATGATTATATAAATGAAAATGATATAGTACTTGATTTATATTCTGGAGTTGGAACATTATCGATTGTAGAAAGTAAGAAAGCTAAAAAGGTTTATGCGATAGAAGTAGTAGAAAATGCTGTTAAAGATAGTTTAATTAATAATAAAATGAATAAATGTAATAATGTATTTAATATTTTAGGTAAAGTTGAAGATAAAATTAATAGTATAGAAGATAAAATAAATAAAGTAGTAATAGATCCACCAAGAAGTGGTCTTGATAAAAATAGTATTGCTGTCATAAATAAAATTAATCCAGAAATGATTATATACATTGCTTGTGATGCTCATACTCAAAAAAGAGATATTATGTTACTTAATAATTATGAAATTAAAGATATTATTGTTTTAGATATGTTTAGTTTTACACATCATATTGAGACAATTTGCATTCTAAATAGATGTTAAATTTTTATAAAATAAGATAAAACTATTAGGAAATTAATTTTAGTGGTATGCGTTTAATAAAAAAGGAGATGAGAAAAATGAATGAAAGTAATATATTATTGTATGAAACAGACGAAGGCAAAATAGATGTTGATGTTGTTCTAAAAGACGAGACTATATGGCTAACCCAAAAAAGTATGTCAGAATTGTTTGATGTTAATGTTCCTGCAATAAATAAACATCTAAATAACATTTTTGATGATAGGGAACTTGATAAGGGTTCAACTGTTTCCAAAATGGAAATAGTTCAAAAAGAAGGTAAACGTAATGTAAATAGAGAATTAGAATTTTATAATTTAGATGCAATAATTGCAGGCAGTAACAGAAGCAAAAGAACAAAAAACTATGATTATGAATGATTGGATAGAAGTTGCTGATGATTTATTAAAGTATAGGAAAAAAGATATTTTATTGAGTAGTGGAAAAATTTCTCATAAAAGAGCAGTAGAAAAAGCAGAAACTGAGTATGATAAATTTAGAATTAAGCAAGATCAAGAATACATTTCAAGTATGGATGACTTATATAAAAAATATTTAGAAGAAAACAAGAAACAATAAGATGTTATAGAAAATTCAAATGACAAAATGAATAAAATAAGAGGTATTATGGATAATAAGAAAAGACAAATAGCAATTTTTGCTGATGTACATGCTTTATTAGAACCGTTAGAAGCAGCACTTGATGATATAAGAAAAAGAGGAATAACAGAAATATATTCCCTTGGAGATAACATTGGCGTTGGACCAAACCCTAGTGAAGTTATTGATTTATTAGAAGAAAATAATGTTTTATCTGTAAGTGGTAATTCGGAAGAATATGTTACTTTAGGAATAGAACCTTTTTCGTCATATTTTTATGAATTAAAAACACAAAGTCAGTTATGGACTTTATCCAAATTAAATGAGCACCAAAAAGGAATTATTTCTTTGTATCCCCATTATTTTGAAATTACACTTGGTGGTAAAAAAATGGCATTATGTCATTTTGCAAATGATGTTAGATTCGATTTTGAAGGACATAGTACATGGACATACCAAGATAAAATTAATAGTGGACAAGTTGGATATAAACAATTCTTATATACTAATAGTGAAGAACAACTAAGTGATATGCAAATGATAATTGAAAAATATGGTGTAGATAGTCCAATGATGAGAGGTTATTTATCAGCAAGAAAAGAGCCTTTATTTAATGGTAAACTTGTAAATTTTTATGATGCTGTAATACAAGGTCATGTACACTGGAAATTATATGAAGAAACAAATAAAACTAATTTTTATTCTATTAGAGCAGTAGGAATGGCCTATCAAAAGGATTTTATGGATACTGCATCATATATAATTTTAACTGAAAAGGAAAATGGATATGATTTTGAAGAAGTTTTAGTGAAGTTTGATCGAGAAAAAATGGAATATCGGATATTAAACAGTAAATCACCAGATACGACAATTAGAAAATTTGTGTCAATGGATATGGAAAGATAAAAAATAATATCTTTTTATTAATTTTTTTGATAAAATGTAGATAATAGGAAGAAGGAATTGAGATGTTTATTGGAGAAGAACCAATTCATATGAATGCTCCGAAAGGAAGTATAGCACCACTTGTGTTGATGCCGGGAGATCCTTTAAGAGCAAAATATATAGCAAAAAAATATTTAGAAAATCCACAATTAGTAACAGATTTAAGAAATATGTTAGGTTTTACAGGTACTTATAAAGGTAAGAAAGTAACGGTAATGGGTCACGGAATGGGAATGCCAAGTGTTAGTATTTATGCCTTTGAATTATTTCATTTTTATGATGTAAAAAAAGTAATTAGAATTGGAACTTGTGGAGTTGTATCAAAAGATGTTGATATTCCGGATTTAATTTTGGCAAGTGATGTATATACAGATTCAAATTTTGGTTATTCATACAATAGTTATACTGGAAATATTGCAATGCCAAGTGATGATTTAAATGAAGATATTATTAAAACTGC
Organism: uncultured Muribaculaceae bacterium; assembly: GCA_964651315.1. Taxonomy (GTDB): domain Bacteria; phylum Bacillota_I; class Bacilli_A; order RF39; family UBA660; genus CAZYXO01. The sequence continues at coordinate 9,649 of CAZYXO010000004.1, read as the reverse complement.
TAAAGAAAAGAATCAAAAATTACATGTTGGAACAATTATGACAACAGATGTATTTGGTCCTTATATAGATATCGAAGCAAAAATGAGTGAAGTACCAGAGAGTATTAAACCACTTGCGGAAGAAATGGAAGGATTTGCTCTTTTACATATTGCAGCAACAATGGATAGAGATGCTGCAGTGTTAGTTACAGCAGTAGATTCAAAATTTAGTGATAAAGTTATATCACCAGAAGATAGGCAAAATTCATTAAATGAAATGATTGAACTTGCACTTGATTCAATAATATGTTAAAATAACCTACAAACAGGGGAAGGAAAAATAAAAAATGAACAATTTAGTAGAAGAAAGTGGTTTTGCATCATTAGACAAACCACATCAAAAATATTATCGAAAGAATCCAATGATTGATTTTGATGTAAATCAGACAATGATTGATTTAGTAAGAAGAAATAATCGAGATTATTTAAAAAATAATGCTTCAAGTTTTTTTAACAATAAAATTACTTATGATAGATTATTAAACTATTATGTCGAAAAAGCAATAAGTGCTTATTTAGATATGGGAGTTAGAAATGGCGATACAGTAGGATTATGTATGATTAATACGCATGAAGTATTAATTAATTTACTCGCATTAAATGCTATAGGTGCAGTTTCACAATGGATAGATTTACGAGTTAAAGAAGAAAATTTAATAAAATATATCAATGAAGGAAAATGTAAAGTTTTAGTATCATTTAGTGAATACGCTCAGTTAATAGAAAAAATAATTGGAGAAACAAATTTACAAAATGTTATAGTTGTATATCCAGAAGATTCATTATCACCAATTCAAAGAGTTGGTAAAAGTTTAATGGATAAAAAAGCAGGAAAGAAACCAATCACTTTTACAGATGAAAGATTTATAAGTTTTAAAGATTTTATCAAAAAAGGTACAATAATCAAAAATCGTATTTTAAGAGCATATGATAAAGAAAAACCAGTTACTATTGTTCAATCAAGTGGAACAACTGGAAAACCAAAATCAATAGTTCATACAGATTTTTCATGTAATCAATCAATGTTAAAATTAGGTTATAGTGATTTACCATTTTTCCGTGGAAATAAAGTATTAAATGTTATACCACCATTTATTGGTTTAGGTTTATATACAGCAATTTATGGATCACTAGTTTATGGAATGGAAGTTATTCTTGAACCAGAAATAGGCGACGATACAGTATTAAGACATTATGGTGAATTTGATTTTAGTTATGCAGCACCACTTCATTATCGTTATTTGTACGAAAATATCGATAAAGTGGATTTTACTAAACATAAACCACAACTATTTATTGCTGGTGGGTCTAAATTTGAAGCAGTAGAAAACGCTAGAATTCAAAGTACATTTAATATTACAACAATAAATGGTTATGGAAATAATGAAGTTTTAGGACCAGTAACTGTTAATCCGATTTTTGCAAATCGTCCAGGTAGTGTAGGAATACCTTTATATGGAAATGATATAATTGTTTGGGATCGTGAAAAAGAATGCGAAAAAAAATATTATGAACTAGGTGAATTATGTTTTAAAACTGAAACAATGTTTACTGAATACTTAAATAATGAAAATGAAACAGCAAGAGTAAAAAAATTACATGATAATGGCGAATATTATATTCATTCAGGTGATTTAGGATATATCGATAAAGATGGATTCGTTTATGTAGTAGGTAGATTAGAACGATCAATAGAAAGACATGGATTTAAAATTAGTCCGTTTAATATGGAAACAGTAATAAATAAATTAGAATTTGTTAAAGAATGTATAACTGTTGGTGTTAAAGATAAAATAGATGGACAAGTACCAATGTCATTTATTGAACTTCATGAAGAATATAAAAATAATCATGATTTCTTAATTGAAGAAATAAAAAAAGCATGTGAAAAAGCATTGAAAGAAAATGAAGTTCCTAAATATTATCAAATTATTGATAAAATACCTTATACACCAAATAATAAACCCGATCATCGTGGATTAGAAAAAATCGGTAATGAAATTGTAGAAAAATTAAATGAAAATCAAAACACTTTAGAGAGAAAAATTAATTAGCAAATGTATTGTTGCTAATTTTTTTTTATGATATAATGAACAAGAAAGTAGGTGATTAATCGATGAGTAAAATGATTTATTTGTCGTTAGCAGCACTAATATATACATTTTTAATTGCTATTGTATTTTTTACCAAAAAGAAAATGCCTACAATTGAAAATAAAATTTACACAAGTATTATTTGGTTAACTCTAATTTCATTATTTTCTGAATTAATAATTGTTCCGTTTACTAATCTTAATCAAGATGCCCTTTTATTTGGAACTATGAAAATATATTTAATATGCTGTTTAACGTGGGTGAGTATATTCACAATTTACAGTTATGTTGTATCACATAAACAAGTAGATAAAGAATTTGTAATAGCGAAAAAAGAAAAAAAATTATTAAATGTGTTTATAGTTTTTTATGTAGTTTGTTTTATTTTAATTATGATTTTACCAATACATTTTTTTAATGAACCGAATATGAAATATTCATATGGACCAAGTGTTAATGTCGTATTTACTGTGTGTGGATTATTGATGTTTATTATGGTATATTTTCTTTTACGTAATTTTAAAAATTTACGAAGAAAAGGGTATTATCCTATCATAGCATTTGTAATTCTTTTAATGATTAGTTCATTAATTCAAAAAATAAATCCATCATTCTTAGTAATTAATTTTATTTTTGGGTTTATTACAACATTAATGTATCATACAATAGAAAATCCTGATATTCAAATGGTAGAAGAGTTACTTGTCAATAGAGAAATAGTGGAAAAAACAATGGAAGATAAGTCAAATTTATTATTTAAAATAACTGCTGAAGTAAAAAAGCCTGCTCATGATATATTAGAAAAAGCAAATGAATATAAAATACTAACAAAAAAAGCCGAAAAAGAATATATAGTAGAAGAAATTGAACAAAATGCTAAAGATTTATTATTTGTAGTAAATGATATATTAGATGTTTCAAGTTTAACATCATCGAATATAAAAATGATTGATAATTTATATTTTCCACATAATCTTTTACTAGGTTTAAAAATTAAACAATTAAAAGATATGCCAGAAAACGTTAAATTAGATTTTAGTATTGCAAGTACTATACCAGAAAAGTTATATGGAGATTCTATTAAATTAAAGCAAATAATAAATTCTCTTATATGTAATGCTAAACAATTTACTAAAGAGGGTTTAATTGAAGTAGATGTTAGTACAATTATTAAATATGATATATGTCGATTAATTATAAATGTTAGTGATACAGGAACTGGTATGAGCATTAAGGAAATAAATAGTATTTTAGAATCTCAAGATAAATTAACAAAAGAAGAAAAAAAATCAATTAATGAAAACGATGTTAGTTTAAAAGCAATAGTAAAAATAGTAAGATTATTAAATGGTTCAATTAATATAAAAAGTACCGAAAATAAAGGAACTATTGTAACTGTTATTTTAGATCAAATGATAGTAAGAGATAAACAAAAACAAGAAATAAGTTATGATATTCAAGATTTTGGTCGAAAAAGAGTAATGTATATTCATAAATATACAAATAATTCGGTTAAATTAGATAAAAAATTAAAGGATTCATCAACAAATATTGTTTCTGTATTATTTGCTAATCAAGCAGTCGAAATGTTAAATAATAAAGAAAAATATAATTTAATTGTTGTAAGTGATGAATTACCTGCATTAGAAACATTAAAAGAAATAAAAACTGTAAAACACATTAATATTCCAATAATAGTATTAGTTGGTAATGGTAATGAATTCTTAAGTAAACATTATTTAAAAGATGGTTTTGATGATATAATGTTAGAAAATGATATAGATAATGAAGTTAAAAGAATAAAAGATAAATATTTATAAAAGAAAAGAATTAGAGCCTTAAATTTACACTTTTTTTGTTTTTTCTTGTATTTTTTTTAATATTGCTTTAAAATAAGTAACAAAGGAGTGAAATTTGTCAATTAATTGACATTTCAAAAGTAGAATTAATGAATATAACAGGAAAACCCTCAATAGATAAACCATGGGAAAAGTATTATACGAAAGAACAAATAAAAGCCCAAATACCTGAAAAAACAATATATGAAATACTTGTTGATGAAAATAAAGATAATTTGAATCGTAATGCATTATCATATTATGATCGAAAAATAACATATGGAGAATTAATTGCTAATATTGATAATATTGCTAAAGCATTACTAGCAAATGGAGTAAGACAAGGAGATATTGTATCAATTTCTTCAGTTTCAACGCCAGAAGTAGTTTATCTTTTCTATGCACTAGCAAAAATTGGTGCAGTTGCAAATATGATAGATCCAAGGACAGATACAGAAACAATAAATCATTATATAAATGAAACAAATTCTAAATTATTATTTGTAGTAGATAAAGCATTACCGAAATTTATAAATATCAAAAAAAATACAACAGTAGAAAAAGTGGTAGAACTATCACCAGCAGATTCTTTACCTTTTGTGCTTAATTTAGGTTATAAAGCCAAAAAAATGATTGAAGATCATAAAAGTGGTATTGATAAATTACCAAAAATTAAAGATTTAGTTAAATGGTTTGATTTTGCTAAATCTGGGACAAAGTATCAAGGTAAAGAAGAATATCCAACTTATGTTAAACATACACCAATGGTAATTGTTCATACTGGTGGAACTAGTGGAAAACCAAAAGGAGTAGTACTATCAAATGATAACCTAAATAGTGCTGCTTGCCAATGTATTAATGCTGGATTTGATTTTCAAAGAACACATAACTGGATTGATATAATGCCTCCATTTATTGCTTATGGAGTTGGAAATGGTTTACATTTGCCACTTGTTTGTGGAATTGAACTTATATTAGTACCTGATTTTAAGCCACAAGAACTTGCCGATTTATTATTAAAATATAAAGCGAATCATATGACAGGAGTACCATCTCATTATGAAATATTAATTCAAAGCGAAAAATTAAAAAATGCCGATTTATCATTTGTAATTGCTCCAGTATCTGGTGGAGATAAAATGAATGAGAAATTAGAAGCAAAAGTAAATGAATTTTTAAGAGAAAGAAATTGTACTTATAAAATAACAAAAGGATATGGACTGACTGAAGTAAATGCTGCAGTGGCAACTTGTAATTCTAATGAAACAAATTCGCTTGGTAGTTTTGGAATTCCACTTCCACAAACAATAATGTCAATATTTGATACTAACGAAAATGGAGAATATGTAGAATTAACTTATGGTGAAATAGGAGAAATATGTATTACTGGGCCAAATACTATGTTAGGATATTATAATAATGAAGAAGAAACAAATGAAATATTAAAATTACATAATGATGGGAGAATTTGGGTTCATAGCGGAGACCTTGGTTATGTAAATGAAAATGGAGAATTTTTCTTTGTTGATCGAAAAAAACGTCAACTTCCAGATCATACTGGTTTCAAAACGTATCCTGGAAAATTAGAAGAAGTAATAGTTAAACATCCGGCAGTTAAACAATGTTGTGTAGTAGGAATAAGAGAACTGGGATATAGTCAAGGAATGGTACCAAAAGTACATATAGTTTTAAATGAAGGCTATGAAAATCATCTTGAAGATATTGAAAGACAAATATTTGAATTATGTCGTTTAAAACTTGCAGAATATTCACAACCAAAAGAAATAGAATTTAATGATTCACTTCCGCTTACACCAATTGGAAAAATTGATTATATGGCTCTTCAAAATGCAAGTTTAAAAAAACAAGAAGAAGCATTAACAAGAACTTTATTAAAGAATTAGTATTTAAAAGATATAATTCTTTTTATTTTGTCATATTGTTGCTATAATAAGATAAAGGTAGGGATACAATAATGATCGTAGGAATTACCGTAATAAGTTGTAGTATATTATATAGTATCATGGTAGCAATAGTTTATTTTTCTAAGAAAAAATTAAATAATACAGAAAACAAAATATATAGTTTTTTAATGAAAATAAACATTTTTGGATTATTTATTGAACTCTTATGCTGTTATTTTTTATTTAATAAAGATATATCACCCGCTTTTAATTTTCTCAACAAATTATTTAATAAAACATTTATAATCTATTTATTAACTTGGGAAGTAACATTTACTACTTATGTATTTTTTATCTCATTTAATACAAAAGAAAAACATAAAAAAATTCTTATAAATAATAAGAAAAAAATAAGAAACGTAATTGCATTATTATCAATATTTTTATTAATATTAGTAACATGTTTACCACTATATTATTTTAATGATGGAACTTATTTATATTCTTATGGACCAGCAACAAATGTCCTTTATATAATGGGAATATTTTTTATCGGATTTGATTTCTATTGTTTGCTTAAAAATTTTAAAAGTGTGCGAGCAAAAAAATATTATCCGTTATTTATATTAATAATTTTAATGATTTTAGTTGTTGTTTTAAGACAAATAAATCCAGGTTTAATAATAATTAATTCTGTATTTGCTTTTGTAACAGTATTAATGTATTTTACAATAGAAAATCCTGATATTCAAATGGTAGAAGAGTTACTTGTCAATAGAGAAATAGTGGAAAAAACAATGGAAGATAAGTCAAATTTATTATTTAAAATAACTGCTGAAGTAAAAAAGCCTGCTCATGATATATTAGAAAAAGCAAATGAATATAAAATACTAACAAAAAAAGCCGAAAAAGAATATATAGTAGAAGAAATTGAACAAAATGCTAAAGATTTATTATTTGTAGTAAATGATATATTAGATGTTTCAAGTTTAACATCATCGAATATAAAAATGATTGATAATTTATATTTTCCACATAATCTTTTACTAGGTTTAAAAATTAAACAATTAAAAGATATGCCAGAAAACGTTAAATTAGATTTTAGTATTGCAAGTACTATACCAGAAAAGTTATATGGAGATTCTATTAAATTAAAGCAAATAATAAATTCTCTTATATGTAATGCTAAACAATTTACTAAAGAGGGTTTAATTGAAGTAGATGTTAGTACAATTATTAAATATGATATATGTCGATTAATTATAAATGTTAGTGATACAGGAACTGGTATGAGCATTAAGGAAATAAATAGTATTTTAGAATCTCAAGATAAATTAACAAAAGAAGAAAAAAAATCAATTAATGAAAACGATGTTAGTTTAAAAGCAATAGTAAAAATAGTAAGATTATTAAATGGTTCAATTAATATAAAAAGTACCGAAAATAAAGGAACTATTGTAACTGTTATTTTAGATCAAATGATAGTAAGAGATAAACAAAAACAAGAAATAAGTTATGATATTCAAGATTTTGGTCGAAAAAGAGTAATGTATATTCATAAATATACAAATAATTCGGTTAAATTAGATAAAAAATTAAAGGATTCATCAACAAATATTGTTTCTGTATTATTTGCTAATCAAGCAGTCGAAATGTTAAATAATAAAGAAAAATATAATTTAATTGTTGTAAGTGATGAATTACCTGCATTAGAAACATTAAAAGAAATAAAAACTGTAAAACACATTAATATTCCAATAATAGTATTAGTAGGTAATGGTAATGAATTCTTAACCAAACATTATTTAAAAGATGGTTTTGATGATATAATGTTAGAAAATGATGATAATGAAGTTAAAAGAATAAAAGATAAATATTTATAAAACAAAAAATTTTTAACAAAAAAGTTAGAAATTTTTTTTATTTAAAAATTATTTTTTTCCATAATTCGACAAAATATTCACTTTATTTATGTTATGATAAAAACATTTTAAGAAAGAGAGAAATATTTTATGCAAGAATTAATAATTAAAGAAGAAGATAATATAAAAGATATGATTTATGAAGTAAGAGGAAAACAAGTAATGCTTGATAGTGATGTAGCAAAATTATACAGCGTTGAAACTAAAAGAATAAATGAAGTGGTGAAAAGAAATTTAAATAGGTTTCCTGAAGATTTTTGTTTTCAGTTAACTATGGAAGAAATTAAGAATTTGTGTTTAAGGTCGCAAATTGCGACCTTAAACACAGTAGGAAATTTAAGAGGATTACATTATAAATATTTACCTTATGCATTTACGGAGCATGGCGTAATGATGTTATCTGGTTTATTGAAAAGCGATATTGCCGTAAAAGTAAATATTCAAATTATAAATGCTTTTATTTTAATAAAAAAATATATTTCTAGCGATTTTATTGAACAAAATTATTATAATAAAATGCTTATTAAACATGATAATGATATAAAATTATTACAAGAATCATTTAATAAATTAACTAATTTAAAAGAAACAACTAATCATATATTTTTTGAAGGACAAATATATGATGCATATTCGAAAATAATAGATATATTAAGTATCTCAAATAAAGAATTAATAATAATCGATAATTATGCAGATAAAACATTATTAGATATTATATCTAAAATAAATAAGAAGACCTTATTAATAACCAGTAAAAATAATTATATAGAAAAAATAGATATTAATAAATATCATGAACAATATAATAATTTAAAAGTAATAACAAATAATACATTTCATGACAGGTATTTTATAATTGATAAAACTATATTTTATCATTGTGGAACATCTTTAAATAATGCAGGAACTAAAACATTTTCTATAAATAGAATAGAAGATGGAATAGTAAAAAAATCATTAATAGATAAAGTTAAAGATATAAATAATTCTAATATATAATTAAGTAGATTATTTTAAAATCTTATTATATAATAAAGTTAGTTAAAGAAAGTATTTACATTAATAAGGAAGGAAAAGAAAATGATTAGAGAAAAATTAGCAAAACAAGAGAAAGTAAGTTTTATATTATCAGTAATAATAATAGTGTTAATGGTAGTATGTATATTCTTAATAATATTTAATGAATATTTTAAGAAAGTAAAATTGGATATTGATAGTTTAAATGTTCAAAGATTGTATAGTTATGTAGATTATCAAGGTAAACAAGAATATCGAATTAATGGATTTAGTTATGAAGATATAAAAGTTGATGAAGAGTTACTAGCAAGTGATATTAAACAAGAAAATAAAAATTATATGGGAATGCAAAATTTATTAGCAAATGAAATAAAAGAAGATATATGTGTTAATCATGATGCACTAGAACATATTGATTGTGGAATAATTGAATACACAAAGAAAAATGATGAGTGGCAAGAAAATACGAAAAAATATGATGATAGTACTTATATATTTACAAATGAATCATTAAATAAAAAAGTATTAACCTTATTTGGATATGGATCATACAAATTAACAAATAAAATATCAATAAGTGAAAATGTAAAATATAATTATGATACAATAAATAATATGTATGTCTTTAATGTTCATAGAAAAGATGAAGCATTAAGTGCAATAAAAGATTTAGAAACAAAATTAGAAAGTGCAATATTAGTTCATGATCGTTTAGAAATAACTGAAAGTATTAGTGATGATGAAAAAGAACTAGCAAAACTTACTTATATATTTAAATTAGATGACACAAATAATTATTATTTATATAGTATAAAAAGAATAAAATAATTAAA
>CAZYXO010000003.1:0-29568 GCA_964651315.1 uncultured Muribaculaceae bacterium | reverse complement strand
CTGTTGTAACAGGAATTGAAATGTTTAGAAAATCTCTTGATTACGCACAAGCTGGAGATAACGCTGGAGTATTACTTCGTGGTATTTCTCGTGAAGATGTTGAACGTGGTCAAGTATTAGCTAAACCTGCAAGTGTTACACCACATACTAAGTTTAAAGCTAGTGTTTATGTTCTTTCTAAAGAAGAAGGTGGAAGACATACTCCATTCTTCTCAAATTACAGACCACAATTCTATTTCCGTACAACTGACGTAACAGGTGTTATCGAACTTCCAGAAGGAGTTGAAATGGTTATGCCTGGCGACAATATCACAATGACTGTGGAATTAATCGCTCCAGTTGCACTTGAAAACGGAACTAAGTTCTCTATTCGTGAAGGCGGAAGAACTGTTGGTGCTGGATCAGTAACTGAAATAATCAAATAGTAATTAAAACTAAATAAAAGTTGGCAACATAATGTTGGCTTCTTTTTTTTGTAAAAAAAGTTGTGAAAAATAATTTCTGTTAGCAAATTAATTAAATTTGTAATATTTTTTTTATAATTTATAGAATTTGTTAAAAGTTTAATAGAAATATTAAAATCTGTGTAAAATGAGATAAAATTGTTTTACAAAGTGATTTGATAACCATTTAATTATTACAATAAGATAAAGAAAGAATTATTAAATAATGAAGTTTATAAAAAAGTAAAAGATTATTCTAAAAATAAAAATGATTTAATTACTTATTATAATGTTGGCAAATTAATCATTGAAGCACAAGGTGGAGAAGAAAGAGCAAAGTACGGAAATACTTTGATTATTGAATACTCAAAAAAATTATCTAATGATATAGGAAAAGGATATTCGCCAAGAATTTTAAGAAATATGCGACAATTCTATATAAGATTTAAAGAAGAGATTTGGCAAACAATGTCACCAAATTAAGTTAGAGTCACTACATAGAAATAATATGGTTAAAAGATAATATTGAAATAGAATATTATATGGATATTGTTAAAAACTACAATATTACTGTTCGACAATTAAGAGAAAGAGTTAAAAATAATGAATATGAAAGACTTGATGGTAAAACAAAAGAAAAATTAGTAACTAAAAAAAAAGTAAAATTGAAGATTATATTAAAAATCCAATAATTATAAAGAATAATCATAATTATGAAGAAATTACCGAGAAAGTATTAAAACAATTAATATTAGAAAATATAGAAGATTTTTTGTTAGAATTAGATGATGGTTTTGCTTATATTAATAATGAATTTAAAATAAAAATAGGAGATCGATATAATTATATTGATATGCTACTATTTAATGTAATATATAACTGTTATGTAGTAGTAGAACTTAAAGTTACTGAATTAAAAGCAGAACATATTGGTCAAATAAAGAAATATATGGGATATACAGATAAAAATATTAAAAAAAATTATCATGATAATACTGTAGGAATAATAATAGTGAAAAAAGATAATGAATTTGTCATGGAATATTGTAGTGATCAAAGAATATTAGTACTATTTATAATATATTTGAGCAATAAAAAAGTTCTTTTTAGAGAACTAATTAATCATTATCTTCGTTTTGAAGTATAGTTAGTATTTTCTTTTGCGTTTTAGCAATATCAGACATTTGATGATGTAATTGTTCTAAAATAAGTTCACTCTTTAAATCTGTTTTATAATCATTATGACTTCTTAAACTATCTTTTTTAGCTTGTCTATTCTGACTCATCATAATAACTGGTGCTTGTAATGCTGCAACACAAGATAAAATTAAATTAAGTAATATAAATGGATAAGGATCGACATTTTTAAAGGCCGTAATATTAAGAATCATCCATAATACTAAGAAAATTACAAAACTAATTATAAAAAACCATGAACCAGCAAATTTAGTAAAACCATCAGCAGCTTTATCACCAACAGTTTGAGTCGTTTCATCAAGTTTTTCTACATCAACAGCAATATTGTTATCAAATAAAATTTCCATTAATTCTTCTTCGTTATCAATATTCATATTATTGTTTAAAAGCATTTTTACAATTTCTTTTTTCGCTTTTTTTAAATCTTTATTATCATTCATAAGTTTAATCTCACTTTCAAATATAATTATACACTAAATATATAACTAGTAAAAGAATAAATTCAGTGTTAAAATATAGTTGTTATGAAAAAGAAGTTAAGAGTTAAGAAAAAATTTAAAAATATATTTAAAATAATTATTGGGCTGGTTCTAATACTTTTTGTATTCGTTGGAAGTCCACTTATAATAAATACTTATAAAGAAGAACAAAAAATGAAAACAGAAAGAGAATTACAAAAGAAAATTGAGCAAGAAAAGAAAGAAAAATATAATAAATGTATTTTAGAATATAATGAAGAAATTGATAAAGACGAAGCAATTATTGACTTAAAAACAAATATTAGCGAATATTTAAAAAAATACAATGTTGCTGTTAAATATGAAAATTTAGAATATGGATATAGTTATGCTTATCAAGAAAATAAAGTATATTATGGAGCGAGTTTAATAAAACTTGTTGATGTTTTATATTTAATTGATAATGAAATTGATTTGAGTTTAACTAAAAAATATACTAAGAATTATATTAAAGGTTCAAGTGTTAGAATGGATAAAAGAACTATCGGAGAAGAAGTATCTTTAAAAGATTTAATAACTTATGTATTAGAAGTATCAGATAATTCAGCACACTTTATGTTAGCGGATTATATCAATAAAACTAAATTAAAAGAATATGGACAGTCTTTAGGTGCTAAAACAATTTTAACAAGAAGTGATTATTTTGGTGATCAAACAGTATATGATACGAATATTTATTTAAAAAAACTATATGATTTATTAAATAAAAATAAAGAGAAAACTTCATTTATAAAAGAAGCAATGTTAAATGACTATAGTAATCTTATAAACTATAAAATGCCAATAAATGTTGCACATAAATATGGTTTATATAGTAATTATTATCATGATATTGGCATAGTTTATGAAGAAATTCCTTATGCTTTATCAGTATTAACCATTAGTAATAGTAATATCAGAAAAGAATTATTTAGTAATATAGCAAAATTTATTAATGAACTTGATAATAAGTATATTGAACTTACTAAAGAAGCATGTCATACTTTGATATATGGTGATGAATTATGACTTTTACAATGAAATTAAAAGAAGAAATAACTAAAAAAGAATATAATATAATTGAGAAAAAAATAGAATTAATATCATATTTAAGATATAGTGCTAAAATTGATAAAAAAATAATGATTACTACGGAAAATGCATCTATTGCTAGAAGATTATATAAAAGTATTAAAGAAATTTATAAAATAAACCCTAAAGTAATAATTAGAATTGAAAAAAGATTTAAAAAGAAGCAAGTTTACATATTAGAATTCTTAAATAATATCGAAATAAAAGAAGATTTGAAAGACAAATTGGATTTTAATGATGATGAAGAAATTATTGCATATATTGAAGGTGCTTTTTTAGGAGTAGGAACTATAACTGATCCTAGTACTAATGGATATCATTTAGAATTTGTTTTCAAAACAGAAAAAGATGCTAAATATTTAAATAAGTTATTAATTCATTTTGATATTATTGCAAAAATAGTTGTTAGAAAAGGTAAATATGTTTTATATGTTAAAAATGTTGATAATATAAGTGATTTATTAAAAATGTTTAAAGCAACAACTTCATTATTTTATTTTGAAGATATAAGAATATATCGAGATCATAAGAATATGGTTAATCGTCTTAATAATTGTGAAATAAGCAATCAAGAAAAAACAACAAAGACGGGATTAGATCAAATAGAAGCAATAAAGTATTTAGAAGAAAATGATTTAATTGATTTACTTGATGATAATGCTAAAATAGTTTTGAAATATCGGAGTATGTATCCAGATAGTTCTTATAGTGATTTAGCAAGTATTATATCTTTAGAAACTGATTATAAAGTAGGTAAATCAGGAATAAATCATAATTTTATAAAAATAAAAAAATTAATTGAACGACATAAAAAGTAATTATATTATTTCGTCAATTAATCCATATTTTAGAGAATCTTCACTAGATAAATAATTATCTCTTTCCGTATCTCTATTAATTATATTAATGCTTTTACCAGTTAAATCAGCAAGTATTTGATTTAACTTTTTTCGCATCTTAATAATTCTTTCAGCAGCAATTTTGATATCACTTGCTTGACCTTTAGCACCACCAAGAGGTTGATGTATCATAATTTCTGTGTTTTTAAGAGCACACCTTTTGCCTTTAGTTCCACTTGCAAGTAAAAAAGCAGCCATGGATGCACACATGCCAATTCCAATAGTTTTAACATCACTTTTTATATAATTCATTGTATCATATATAGCCATTCCACTTGTAATAGAACCACCAGGTGAATTAATATATAAATAAATATCTTCATGGCTAATACTATCTAAATATAAAAGTTCACTAACAACAATACTTGCTAAATTATCATCAATTTCATTACTTAAAAAAATAATTCGATCTTTTAATAAACGCGAATATAAATCATAAGCAAATTCTCTACTACTACTTCTTTCTAAAACAGTTGGTATAATCATTTTTTTCTCTCCTATATATATAATATAAAAAAATCGCGATTTTTATTCTCTAAAGTAAAAAAATATGATAAAATTAAGTAGAATAAAAGAGGGATAAAATGAATACAGTTAAAGCGACACTTAATAATGGCGAAGTAAAAGAGTATAATGTTGGAACTACTTATTATGAAATAAGTAAAGATGTTAAGTTACAAAACAAAATTTTGGGTGTTAAAATAAACAATAAAAATGTATCACTTAATAAAAAAATTGAAAAAGATGAAACTTTAAATTTTTTTGATTTGTCTGATGTTGTTGGTTATAAAATGTATCAATGTGCTTTAAAATTTATTTTTGAAGTTGCTGTAAATGAAATTTTTGAAAATACAGATGTTACATTTGTTCATAGTGTTCCAAAGGGAGTACTTGCAAAAATTAAAGGCAAAAATTTATTTAAAGATGAAGTAAATCAAATAAGAGCAAAAATGGAAGAAATTATAAAAGGTGATTATCCATTTACTAAGTTTAGTGTATTTAAAAGAGATGCAATGAAATTATATGAAGATATTGGTTGTTATGAAAAAAGAGATAATATTCATAATTTATCAAATGCAGTAGTTACAATTTACAAGTTAAGAGAAAAGATTAATTATTTTTATGTAGATTTACCATATTCGACAGGTTCTGTTGATAAATTTGAATTAGTTGATTTAGGAAAGAATAAAATAATATTATTGTTTCCAAGTGTAAGAACTGATGGAGAAGTACCGGCTTATGAACATTTTGATGCAATTATAGATTCATTTGAAAAATCTAAAGAATGGTTAACTAGAATGAATATTAACTATTTAACTGATATAAATAATTTAGTTAGTGAATCAAAGATAAAAGCTTTTATTTTATCAAATGAACTAGTATATAATATTTCAGTTTATGAAGTTTGTCGAAAAATAGCAAGTGATCCAAATAAGAAAATAGTTTTAATAAGTGGACCTTCTAGTAGTGGAAAAACAACAACGACTAGAAGAACATCATCATATTTTACCTCTTTTGGATTAGATCCAATATCTATATCAATCGATGATTATTTTTTAGACCGTGATAAAACACCACTTGCAAGCGATGGCGAACCAGATTTTGAATCAATAAGAGCACTTAATATTGAAAAATTTGAAAGTGATATTATAAATTTATTAGCAGGTAAAGAAATACAATTGCCAAGATATAATTTTTTAACAGGTAAAAGTGAAATGACTAATAAAAAAATTCAAATGAAAGAAAAAAGTATTATATTAGTTGAAGGGTTACATGCAATTAATGATGAAGCATTACCCGATATTCCTAGTGAACAAAAATATAAAATATATTTAAGTCCATTCGTACCTTTAGCAATAGATCGAGATAATTATATTTCAACAATTGATTTAAGATTAATAAGAAGAATAGTTAGAGATAATCGAACTAGAAATCATAATATAGAATCAACTATAAAAGCATGGCAAAAAGTTAGAGATGGCGAAGAAAAAAATATATTTCCATACATTCATCATGCAGATATAATTATAAATAGTGGACTTGCTTATGAAATAGGTGTTTTAAAAGTATATATTATTCCACTACTTTATTCTGTAAAAGTGGATTCACCATATTATGAAGAAGCAAGAAGGTTGATAAGTTATTTACAATTGTTTTATACAATACCAAGTGAATATGTAAATAAAGATTCAGTATTAAGAGAATTTATTGGAGGAGGATTGTTAGAAAGTGATTAGAGTAGCGATTAATGGTTTTGGAAGAATAGGAAGACTTGCATTTAGAGAAATTATAACTGGGACAGATTTTGATATAGTAGCAATTAATGATTTAACTGGTGCAGAAGATTTAGCATATTTACTTAAATATGATACAGTTCATCGTACATTTCATGAGGATTTAATTAATTATGAAGGCGATGAAATAGTTATTAATAAAGTTAAGAGAGTTAAAGTATTTAGTGAAAAAGATCCAGTTAATTTACCATGGAAAGAATTAAATATCGATGTTATTTTAGAATGTACTGGACATTTTACTGATTATGAAGGCGCTTATAAACATATAACATCTGGAGCGAAAAGAGTACTTATTTCAGCACCATCAAAAACTGATACAGTTAAAACTGTTGTATATGGAGTTAATGAAAATATTTTAAATATTGAAGATGTTATAGTATCGGCTGCATCTTGTACAACTAATTGTTTAGCACCAGTATTAAAAGTTATTAACGATAACATTGGCGTGGAAAAAGGATTTATGAGTACAATTCATGCTATTACAAATGATCAAGCAACACTTGATATAGCTCATAAAAAAGGTATTAAATCAAGAAGAGGAAGAGCATGTGGAGCAAATATAATCCCAACTTCAACAGGAGCTGCAAGTGCTATTGGTAAAGTAATACCTGATTTAAATGGAAAACTAGATGGAAATGCATATCGTGTTCCTGTAAGTGATGGCTCAATGTTAGAATTAACTCTCGAATTAAAAAGAAATACAAGTAAAGAAGAAATAAACAATTTATATAAAACTAATGAAAATAGTGTAATTAGAATTACTAATGATCCAATTGTATCTAGTGATATTATTGGTAAAAAAATAGGAGCATTAGTTGATGCAAATTTAACAAATGTAATTGAAATAAATGGTCATCAATTAGTAAAAATAGTTGCATGGTATGATAATGAAGCAGGTTATACACACCAAATGATGCAAACATGTAAATCAATGTTTAAATAAGAGAAAGGATGATAAATATGAAAAAGAAGCTACAAGATATGGATATTCAAAACAAAAAAGTTATCGTAAGATGTGACTTTAATGTGCCAATAAAAGATGGAATTATTACTGATGACAAAAGAATAATGGCTTCTTTAGAAACTATTTCTTATTTAGTTGCAAAAAATTGTAAAATAATTTTATTATCACATTTAGGTAGAGTAAAAAAAGAAGAGGATAAAGCAAAATATACTTTAGAACCAGTTGCAAAATATTTAGAAAAAGTTTTAAATAAAAAAATATATTTTTCGAAAGAAACAAGAAATAATGAATTGTTTGATCGAATAAATAATTTAGAATATGGTGATATAATTTTACTTGAAAATACAAGATATGAAGATTTTCCTAACAATTTAGAATCAAATAATGACCCACAACTAGCAATGTTTTGGGCAGGTCTTGCAGATATTTTTGTATTAGATGCCTTTGGTTCTGCACATAGAAATCACGCTTCAACTAGTGGAATTGCCGAAAATATACCAAGTTGTATTGGGTTTTTAATGCAAAAAGAAATGAAAGAATTAGATAACTTAATCAATGATATAAAACATCCATTTGTTATATTATTAGGTGGAGCAAAAGTAGACGATAAAATAAGTTTAATAAAATCTTTGTTACCAAAATGTGATAAATTGTTATTATCTGGTGGTATCGCTAATTCATTTTTAAAAGTTTTAAAATTAGAAATTGGTAGCAGTCTTGCTTGTAATAAACCAACTATTTTAGAAGAAATAAAAGAAATGATGTTAAAATATAAAGAAAAATTAGTTTTACCATTAGATGCAATTGTGGGAAATTCTTATGATGAAAATTATGTTGAATATAAAAGAATTACAGAAATTGATATTAATGATAAAATTATGGATGTGGGAATTAAAACATTAGAAAAATATAAAACATTTATTAAAGATGCTAATACAATATTTATGAATGGAACTTTAGGATATTGTGAAGATAATAAGTTTTGTAATGGGACAAAAGAGTGTTTAAAAATGTTAGAAAGTAGTAATGCAATTAAAATAGTAGGTGGTGGAGATACAGTAAGTTTTGTTAATCAACTGGGGTATCAAAAATCATTTACATACATTTCTACTGGTGGTGGAGCAACTCTTGAATACATTGCAGAAGGCAAATTATTAGCACTTGATTCTATATCAGAGGAAGAAGTTATTGAAACTTTATAAACTTCGACAAAATTCTACAAATGTTTACAAAACTTTACAATATTCGACAAATTATTTACTAGTAATTTGTCGTTTTTTTATGTATAATGTAATTGCGTGGTATAAATATATTTAAAAATAGAAAGGGAAAAAATGAAAAAAATTAA
Organism: uncultured Muribaculaceae bacterium; assembly: GCA_964651315.1. Classification (GTDB taxonomy): domain Bacteria; phylum Bacillota_I; class Bacilli_A; order RF39; family UBA660; genus CAZYXO01. Next base: position 20,834 of record CAZYXO010000003.1, on the reverse strand, counting down.
TGTACTCATTATTGATGATAATGAATCAGTAACCAGTAGTATTAAGTCGTATTTTAGTAGTCACGCAGTAATCAAAGTAGTAGACAGTGCAACAAATGGAAAGGAAGGCTTAGAAAAAATTATAGCAAATCATTGGAAATATGATTTGATTATAATGGACCTTATTTTAGGAGAAATTGATGGTTTAGAATTACTTCATCAAATGAAACTAAATAAAATTTCTAAAAAAGTTATAGTTATAAGTGGATATAAAGAAGAATATACACTTAAACTCACTAACGAATATGGTGTTAGTTACTTTATGTTAAAGCCTTTTAAATTAGATGTTCTTGAAAGAAGAATTATTGACATTTTTCAAATTGACGATCATGTAAATGATAATTTAAAAGTAGAAATTAGCAAATTATTACATGCACTTGGTGTACCATCTCATGTTAAAGGATATGAATATATTAGAGAAGGTATATCAATAATGTATGAAGAACCTAATAATTTAAGAAGAATAACAAAAGAAATTTATCCAAGGATAGCAAGACAGTTTTCGACGACATCTTCGAGGGTAGAAAGAGCAATAAGACATGCTATTGAAATTTCTTGGGCTAGAGGAGATTATGAATTAATGGAAAAAATATTTGGAAATAGTTTGGATTTTGAAAAAGCAAAACCAACTAATTCAGAATTTTTAGCGACACTTGTTGATAAGTTAAGATTAGATACAAAATATCGCAATATAGTTACAATATAAAATAAAAGAATCAATGATTAATTTCTTGATTCTTTTTTATGTTTTTTATTATATTTTCATTATTTATTAATCTTTCATCATGATTATTTATCTTTCTAGCTTTTTTAACATATTTAAGAGCATTATCAATATCTCCTAAATAATAATAACTAATTGATAATAAATCATATGGTGTTTCATTCCAACTAAAAACTTCATTAATGTAAGTTTTTTCATGATTTGTTATTTTAAGTGCTTTTTTAACCATTTTAATTACATTTTTATAATCTTCTAATTCATAATAAATTAATGCAGCTTCCATGTAAGGACATCTAAGATGTGGTGCTTCTAATATAGCTTTATTTATCCACATTTTTGCTTCTTCATATCGTTTTAAACATTTATAGTTTCTAGCAATAAAACGCATTGATGCACATCTTTCATCTTTCCATGTTGCACTTTTTAAATTTAAATGCTCTATTAAAGTATCAATTGATTCTTGATATCGATTATAATACATATATTCTCTTCCAAGATAATGATAATTTCGATCGTTTTCAGGATTTTCAGTTATTGATAATTCTAATAATGGTAAGTAACTTTCTCTTGATTTTTGATTATCTGGATAATGTTTTAAAGTTAAATTGTCTATTACAACAATATTTTCATTTGTTAAATCAGAAGTGAGTACTTCATGTACAGGATGTATCCAACGATAATTATGTCTGTCATGTATTTTACTATAATAAAATTCAACTATTGGTTTATCATTTTCATCTAAACTCCAAATATAATGATATTTTGCAGAATTGTTATTCTCATTCCAACTATTTTCTAAAATATCACGCCAACCGGGGATGAATACTTCGTCTAAATCTGTGCATACACAAATATCGGCATCATTTGGAACTAATGCTAAAGATTCGTTTCTGGCAATATCGAATCGCCATGGATTAATAATTTTAGTTGTAACGTTTACACCTAATTCTTGTAAAAACTTGACGGTATTATCGTTAGATCCTGTGTCAAGTACATATATTTCATCTGCTTCTTTCATAGATTCATACCATCTACTAACAAATTTTTCTTCATTTTTACAGATGGCATATACGATTACTTTATATTTTTTCATAATACTCCTATGCTATTTTCATTATATAGAGACTAGAATCATGATATTCATTTGACACATTCGATCTATTAGAAATGCTTATTGTTGTTGGACTAGTTATTGTTATGCTATGTTGCAAGGCAATTTGAACTTCGTCAGTTGTTGCTGGAACGTATTCAGATGCATTTCCAACTACGGTTCCATTAACTAACATTGAGGCTCCAACACTTCCAGCAGCAGATGTATTTGCTACTAAGCAATGATAAAGAATAAAATAAGTTCCTGCTTGATTTAAGGTTACAGTATTTGGGGCAGTAAATGTTATGGCAGTTCCAGTTGTATTAATTACTGTTCCTAAGTCTACAAGACCATTAACAGGTACAGTTAGTGTATTGTCATTATCGATTAATGAACTTGGGATAATTGGTGTTGCTCCAGTAGGTCCAGTTGCACCCATAGGTCCAGTAGGTCCAGTAACGCCTTGTATACCTTGTAATCCTTGAGGTCCAGTAGGTCCAGTAATTCCGGTAGCTCCTGTAGCACCAGTTGGTCCAGTAATACCTTGGATACCTTGTAAACCTTGAGGTCCAGTAGGTCCAGTGTTTCCAGTTGCACCAGTTGGTCCAGTAACACCTTGAATACCTTGTAAACCTTGAGGTCCCGTAGGTCCAGTCATGCCTGTTGCCCCAGCAGGTATTGCAAATGAAAATACTGCATTTTGTTGTGTACCAGTATTTGTTACAATGGCTTGTGTACCAGGTTCAGTTGTAGTAGTAATTCCTACATCAACAGTTGTTGGTCCTGCGGGTCCCGTAGGTCCTGTAGCACCCGTAGGTCCATAGCAGCAACAACTTCTAGGACATGAATTTGCATTTTGTTGTATATAACATTTTGCTTTTTCGTAGTTATTCATAAAAAACTCCTTTCATATTATCGTATGTCGATAAATAATACTTGCATAAAGTAAACACCTATAAAAGTTAAACTTTTTAAATAAATTTATAATTTAAATACCCAAATACATAGAAAAAACATATCTTATAGGTAGGAGGTTTATAATGGAATTTGATTATAATTTTGGAAATGATTATTACAAATATTTTGAAAAAGAAGGTTTAAAGTGTACTAAATATAAAATAATGGCACCAGAGCAATCACAAGATGTTCAACCTGGTATGGAATACAAAATGAATCCATTACCTATTTTTGATAATCCAAAATATAAAGGTAGTTGTAAATTACAAGATAAAGTGGCAATAATTACTGGTGGAGATAGTGGACTTGGAAGGGCTGCAGCAATTGCATTTGTTAAAGAAGGATGTAAAGTAGTAATTCCTTATTACAATGAACATAAAGATGCAATAGATACAAAAAATTATATTGAATCACTAGGTGGAGAATGTATGTTAATATCAGGTGATATTACTGATAAACGATTTTGTCAAAAAATAGTTGATGATACTATAAATGAGTACGGTAAAATTGATGTTTTAATAAATAATGCTGGTGTTCAATATCAACAAGATACATTAGAAAATATTAGTGATGATCAATTTGACTACACGATGAAAGTTAATTTATATGGTATGTTTTATTTAACAAAAGCAGCACTACCATATTTAAAAAGTGGTGCATCAATTATAAATTTAAGTTCAGTAACAACGTTTTATGGTGATCCCCAATTAATAGATTATGTTACAACAAAAGGTGGAATTGTCGGATTTACTAGAGCACTTGCAAGAAACTTAGCTTTAAAAAATATTCGGGTTAATGCTATTGCACCAGGATTTTTCTGGACACCACTTCAACCAGCTTGTTGGGTTAAAGAAAAAATACCATCACTTGGTTCTGATGCAGCAATGCGTAGGGGTGCTATGCCCTATGAACTTGCTCCAACTTTTGTTTTCTTGGCATCTGATGATTCAAGTTATGTAACTGGTCAAGTAATACATAATAATGGCGGACAAGTAATGGGTTAAAAAAACGAATTTTAAGATTCGTTTTTAACTTTAATTCCTTGATAAGTATTTCTTTTAACCATTTCTTTATCAATATCATTTAATATACAAAATTTTTTTAATAACCACTTAGGTTTAATTAAATCTTCTTTTTTGGGATCTCCAGTAATTCTCCCAATTACTATTTTGGAATTTAACAATTCCAATTGACTTATAACTATATTAATATATTCTTCTTTTGTAAGTATCGAAAAATCCATTTTAGCAATTTCTGTATCATTTTCCACAAATAACATATGAATTTTAACTTCATCTATCTGCAAATTATTTAAATGTGTAATGGTTTTTAACATCATTTCTTTATTTTCATATGGAAGTCCATTAATAATATGAACAGCAACAAATATTTTGTTTGCTTTTAATTTTTTTATCATATTATCAAAACATTCTAAATTATGACCTCGATTAATTAATTTTAGTGTATCATTATGCATACTCTGTAATCCTAATTCAATAGTTAAAAAAGTTCTTTTATTAAGATTTGTTAAATATTCCAAACATTCATCACTAATAGAATCAGGTCTTGTAGCAATAGAGATTCCAACAACATTTGGTAATTTAAGAGCAGATTCACAAGCATTTTTGATAAAATCAAGAGATGCATTAGTATTAGTCCCTGCTTGAAAATAAATAATATATTTTAAATTTTTCCATTTCTTATTCATAATTGCTACAATATCATTATATTGTTCTTCAATACTTTTAGTTTTATCACCACCAAAATTACCACTATTATTTTTACAATAAATACAACCATAACCATTTTTCATATTCGGACAATTTAAACCTAAATTAATACTTATTTTAGCAACTTTACAACCAAATTTATTTTGTAAAAAATAATTTATCGTATGATATCTTTTATTATCTGAACTATATTTAAAATTTTTCATCATATTCCTTCTTCTTATTAACTTATTTTATCACAAAATTAAATGTTTTTTTGAATAGAAATAGAATTCTAAATAAAAATTAGCACTCTATTTATAAATTTTTCATAATTTTGTTAAAAAGATTGTGAATTTTAGTGTTTTTAAATTTAATATATTAAACCAAGGAGAGTGATATTATGGAAAGAAAAAGCTTAGAAGATTTTAATAATAATTATCAAGCATATGCTAATTATTTAGAATCTGCAAAATGTGCGGATGATGATGGATATGATATCTACGCAGATGAAAAAGGAAATATTTACGAAAGAACAAATGGAAGTTGGGAAAATGGACACGGACATAATAATGTTTATGACAAGAGAGATCCAAGAGATCCAAATGATTCAGAATCGATTGGAAGAAAATGGAAAAATAATTGGCTAAAATATGTTTCTAAAATTAATTTGAATGATGAAGAAAAAAATTTCTCGCTACTTTTATTAATAAAAATTTTTCTGAACTTCAAATGGATGCGGAAATAGAACTTGTTTTAAGAAAATAATTTAGGAACACTTTATAATACTATGGAAAATATTATGAAATTACTTTATGATTATTCACTTAACAATAAAATTTTAGATAGTGAAGCCATTTATAAAATAATAGATTTTTTAATAAAGAAGAAAGAATTAGGTCAATATATATTAGATGTAGATATAAAGTTAAACAAGAGCAAAATCATTGCTTCTTATTCTGATTTTAATAAAAAAATAATAATTTATAAAAATACAATTAATATTTTGGTTAATAGTATAAATTCTGAGTTTAAGTTAAATGATATATTTGAAAAAAATATGTATAAAAATTTATCTGTTTTACAAGTAATTATGCACGAAGTTGAACATGCTTATCAACATAAGACTATGTATACAAATAATAATATCGAATCATTTTTAATCAGATTATCAAATTTTATAGAGTGTGATAAAAGTGATATATTGTATGAATTATGTCCACGCGAAAGGTTAGCAGAGATTAATTCGTATAATGAATTGTTGTTAATTTATAAAATATTAGAAAAAAAGGATACTGAACTATATGAAATATTACGAGTTGAAAGATTACAAAGATTACTAAGAGGTTATCATTATAAAAGAAAAATATTATTTCCAACTGCTTCTTATTTTGAAATTGCAAATAGAAAAGATTTAAATACAACTTTTGAGTGGTATAATCAAAATGAAAATATAGCATTTGAAAATGTTAGAAATTTATATAGTCCTATGCAAAGATTGAAATTAGGATTTCCAATTTCCTTGGATGAATATGTTTTATCGATGAAAAAAATAATAATGAATGAAAAAAAATACTTTATAAGGAAAAAACAATATTAAATATAGTATAATATTGTGGGAGGTAGAATAGAATATATGAAAATTTCAATTGATGAATTAAATAGAAGTAATCAATATGTTACGAGGAGCACTGGCTATAGAATAGTTTATTTTTATGAAAAATATCATGATGCACCACAGGGTTTATATGCTTTAAATATTGAAGATTTTATGAAGTATTTTAAAGAAAATGGTATTACTCCATCTTATGTATCAAACTTAGATATTTTAAATAGATTTTTGTCCAAAAATAAGCATGCATTGGGAGTTGCCATTTATAATGTTGATGGAACAATGGTGTTGCGAAAAAACAAAGAAAATATAAATAAAATAAATAATTCTAAGGTATTTGTGGAAGAACTAATTTATGACTATGGCGAAGTATTTCATGAAGATGGTTATAGAATAGTTTATATAAATAATGATGATTATGTAATTGGTTCATATTGTAAAGAAATTAAAGACTATATGATAGATTTTGTAGAATTTGAACCATATGATGAAGAAGATGTTCCACACTTTATTTCCGTAGATGATTTATTAAACCGATATTTGGATTTGTATAAGAAATATGATTGTATTGCATTATACAAAGTTGATGGTATTTGTATCGCTAAAAAATGTAGAAATGGGAAATTTTAAGATATCGAGAAGATATCTTTTATTATCTAAACTATATTTTAAAATTTTTCATCATATTCCTTCTTTTTATTAACATATTTTATCACAAAACGCATAATTAGGGGTTAATTTTAGAAAAAATATAAAAATTTGTTAAAATATATGATAAAATAAGTAAAATTATTAATTAACGGAGTGAAGCGTATGCTGAGTCTTAGTACATTTTTAAAAAATTTTAATGATAATTACTTTTTAATAAGTGATGATGAAACTGGAAAAATCCTATATCCTGTAAATGATTCATCAATGGTTGAAATTTTTTCAGAAAGTTTTAACTTGTCGTTGTGAATACAATGGTTTTTATTGTTATCGCAATTCTTATTATGATTATTCTACGCAAAATATGTTTGAAAATGCTAAAATTTATACAATTGAAACGCTTAGAGATGTAACAAGATATGAAGAAGAATTAAATGGTGCTCAAATTGATGATGTAACTAATTTAAGTGGGAAAAAGTTTACATACGAAAGATTTAATTCCTTCATTTTAGAAGCAATAAATTTAGAAAAAAACTTTTGCATGTGTTATTTGTGATGCTGACTATTTTAAAAAAATCAATGATATTTATGGTCATTTATGTGGAGACATGATGTTAAAATCTTTAGGTACAATTTTATTTAATAATACAAGACATAATAATTATCGGGGTAATCATGTTTTAAATGGTTCAGATATTGTAGGTCGTATAGGTGGAGAAGAATTTTTAATTGTAATTAATAATACAACAATGCTTTTAGCTTATAATACACTTAATAATATTAGAAAAATAATTGAATCTTCACATATTTATTATGAAGATAAGCTCCTTAAATCATGTACCATTAGTTTTGGAATGTATTTTGTTGGTTTGGAAGAATTAAAGAAATATAAAAATGCCACAGTTGAACAAATAAATGATATACGAAATGATATTTTGAAGAAAAGTGATGAAGCTCTATATGTTAGTAAAAATAATGGCCGTAACCAAATAAATATATATGGAATTAATAATCGCAATGAATTAGAAAAACGAATTAAAGAAGAAAAAGAAGAATTAAGAAGGACTAGAAGTATTGTTTAGTTCCTTTTTTGAATTTAAATAATGACTTTTTTAAATATTCTTAGTATAATTTTATTAAATAAGATTAATAATCAAAAACAAAAAGAAAGTGAGTAAATATGAACTATAAAGAAGAAATTGATAATTTAATTCAAGAGGTAAAGCATTTTTTAAATAAAACTAGTTTGAAATATCCGGAAGAAAGTTATGAAAAAATTTATAAAATTGAATTAAAGTTAGAAACTATAAAAAATTTATCTTCTGATGCTGATAAACTTATGGAAATAAAAAATCTACTTGTAGACATAAAAGCATTACAAATAATTTATGGTATAGATTATAAAATAATGCAATCAAATCCAGAATTTGCTACTTTACTTTCTTTAATTGATAGTATAAATGATAATATGCGAACACAAGAGAAAATTAAAATCCTAGAAGAGTTTAGTTATTCTAAAACAAATATAATAAGATTAATAACCGGAATAAATATTACTTTTAATGCGGATGAAGCAAAAAATAATTCTAGGTCATTAGAAGTTTTACAAGGCATAAAAACGATGTTTGAGAATAAATCTATTAGAGAAATGTTAAGCGACGAAGAATTATATCAATTATATTATAATTACTTATTGGTAATTGAAAATAATTATAGTGAAGATATATGTTTTAAAGTTGAACAATCATTAAAAAGCATAAATGAAAAAGTGTGGAACAAATTTTTAACTAATCCATTAAATTATAAATCAGGTAATGATTTTAAATTTTTAATTCATAATTTTTATGATGGATCTTCATTGAGTGATTGTATAAATGGAATGGAAAATTTTCGGAATAATAGGGTATCTTGTTCCCTAATAACTGATGAATGTGTTTCCATGTATGGTTATAATAGAAGAATTGGTTTAATATATCCAAATTCTTCAGAAATTATTATCTCTGGGAAAAAAGATTTATATTCTTATGAGACAGAAGGAAAAGGAGTGCTCAAAAACAAAGAGTTTTCTTCAACATTATTAACACCTTTTGATTTGGAAAAGGCTTCTTTACAAAGAACTATTGAAAAAGGGCAAGATTTCGATTATAGTTTTGAATATAATGAAGTAGTTGTCGATTCATCTAAAACAAAACCTTGTGCATTATATTATATGGGATATGGTGAAAAGAATATTAATTTGGATTATAATGAATTAAAAGAAATATCAGCAAAAATGAATATTCCAATAGTGGAAATAGATATGACTATTTATAGAAATAAACAAGGTTTATCTCCCCTAAGTGATAGAGCTAAAGAATATATAGCAAGTTGTGTTATAAAAAATTATTTTGCTATGGGGAAATATTTAACCACAGAAGAACAAGTAAAACTACTTAAATATGTAGAAAATTATAAAGGACATATTAGTGAAGAATTTTTAAAATTAAAAGCAAGTAATGAATTATCTATAGAAAATATGAATAATGTTTTTCAATATATTATAGAAAATAATCCATTAGAAGACATAACACGAGAATAAAAAACAAAATTAATTTTAATATAAATATCTTAATGACATTTGGTAAGGAATTTGATACAATTAGTACAGAATAAAAGGTGATTATATGAAATTTAATTTAGATTTTAATAATAGAATTGCAAATAAAGATAATATAATAGTTGGAAGTAATTATCGAATTACAGTTTTAAGTGAAAGATTAGTTCGTTTAGAATATAGTGAAAACGGAACTTTTTTTGATAATTTAAGTACTTTAGTTGTTAATAGAAATTTTCCAAAAGTTAATTTTACTAAAGAAGAAGATGATAAATATATAGTAATAACAACATCATATTTTAAATTACAATATGCTAAAGGCAAACCTTTTATTGGGCCAAAATATGCACCAGATGCTAATTTACAAATTAAATTAGTTAATACTGATAAAATATGGTATTTTAATCATCCGGAAGCAAGAAATTATCTAGGAAGTGCAGTATCTCTTGATGAAAATTCTGCAAATACAAAATTAAGAAAAGGACTTTATTCAACAGATGGATTTACTTCCATAAATGATAATTCTTTAAATATTGAAAGTGATGGATACATTAGTCAAAGTACAAAAAGAATAGATACTTATGTATTTTTATATCGTCGAGATTTTGGTTTATGTTTAAAAGATTATTTTACTTTAACTGGATATCCTGCTATTATTCCTAGATATGCTTTAGGAATATGGTGGAATAGAGATAAAATATATAGTGATGAAGATTTAAAAACATTAGTTAAAACATTTAAAAGATATAAAATACCATTATCAGTATTACTATTAAGTGAATTTTGGCATTATAAAGATAAAAGTGATTACAATAAATACAAAACTGGTTTTACTTTTAATAAAGAACTATTTAAAAACCCTAAAGAATTAGTTGATTATTTGCACAGTGAATTTGTTAGAGTAGGGCTTAATATTGATCCACGAGAAGGAATCATGAGTCATGAAGATAATTATAAAGCATTTTGTGAAAAGTTAAATGTTATAGATGGTAAAACTATTCCATTTAATGTTTTAAATAAAGATATCATTAATTTATATTTTGAAAAATTAATAACTCCTTTAAATAATTATGGTGTAGATTTTTATTGGTTAGATTATTATAATCCAAAAAATGTCTTAACTACGGAAATATTAAATTATTATCATAAAGAATTTAGTGACTCAGATATTAATAAAAGAAGAATGATTTTATCCCGTAATCCACTTACTTCTGCTCATAAATATCCAGTTCATTATTCTGGTGAAACTACAGTTGGTTGGGATACACTAACTTATTTACCAACATTTAATGCTAGTGCTAGTAATATTGGTTTATCTTGGTGGAGTCATGATGTTGGAGGATTTAAAGATGGTATTGAAGATAGTGAACTTTATATTCGTTATATTGAATTTGCAACTTTTAGTCCGATATTTAGATTTAGTGCTAAAAGAGGACATTATTATAAAAGAGAACCATGGAGTTGGGATATAAAAACTCAATATGTTGTAAGAGATTATTGTACACTTCGTCATCGTCTTATTCCTTATATATATAGTGAAGGTTATAAATATAGTAAAACAGGATTACCTTTAGTACAACCAGTATATTATAGTTATCCAGAAATATATGATGAACCAGTATATAAGACTGAATATACTTTTGGTGGGGAACTATTTATTGCACCGATTACGCATCCCAAAGATACAGTTATGAATAGAGCAATTAAAAAAATATATTTACCAAAAGGAACTTGGTATGAATTTAAAACTGGTAAGAAGTTCCCTGGTAATATTCGCTATATAACATTTTATAAAGATGAAGATTATCCAGTATTTGCTAGAAGTGGAGCAATAATTCCTCTAGCTAATTTAGAAGAAAATTTAAATAACATAAATCCACCAAGAAGTATGGAAATTCATGTATTCCCAGGTAAAAGTAATATTTACAAATTATATGAAGATGATGGATATTCCAGATTACATGAACAAGGTTATTATATTTTAACATCTATTGATTACAATTATATGGCGAATAACTATACTTTAATTATCAGACCTCTTGAAGGTAAAACTGGTATTATACCAGCATTTCGTGATTACACAGTAAGATTCAGAAATACAAGAACAGCAGATAGTGTAACTGCAAATGTAAATGGTGTAGATATGGAAGTTGAATCATATGAAGAAGATGCTGATTTTATTGTAATTGTTAAAAATGTTGATACTACAAAACAATTAACCATTAATTGCAAAGGTAAAGATATTGAAATAGATGCAGTAAGAATAATTAATGAAGATATTGATTCTATCATTAGTGATTTAAAAATTAAAACAAGTTTAAAAGAAGAATTAGCAAGAATAATATTTGATGATAAACAAGAATTAAAGAAAAAAAGAATTGCAATTAGAAAACTAAAAAATGATGGCTTAGAGCCAATATTTATTAAAATGTTTTTGAAATTGCTTGAATATGTTGCTAATCTTTAGTAGAATAAAGTTTAAGCAAAAGAAATATTAAGGCATGACATAAATTATTACTTCTTATGCTGTCTTTTTATTTATAAAGGAAGGAAAAATATATGAAGTATGTTGTAATATTTATGTTAATTTATATTCCTGTATTTTTAATTGATTTCTTGATAATTAAAGGAAGAAAATTAAGAAAGAAAACTAAGAATAAGAAGATTGATGAAATTGATTTTATTACGAGAAAACATAAAATTGATATGAGTAAGTTTAACATTCGTAAAGTTAGTTTAGTTTTATGCTTAATAAATGCTTTTATAATTTCATTTGTGGGAACTATTGTTACTAGTATAAATATCGCATATTATTATCAACTGTTAATTGCGTTTGTTTTAGTATTTAGTTTAATTTATTCACTATATGAAATATATGGTCGAATCTTAAAAAGTAAAGAAATTAAAAAAAGTAATTAATTTTTTATAATCCGACATTTTATTTGCTAATTACTTAGTATGATATATGTGGTGATTAATAATGAAAGTTAAAATATTTGATGAAAATCATGAGAAAGATTTAGAAAAAAGTATTAATGCATTTTTAAGTAGTGGTGATTATGAAATAATTGATGTCAAATATGAAGTAGCAATATCGGTATTTAGTGAAGAACAAATTTATTGTTTTTCGGCTTTAATAGTCTATTTTGAAAAATAAAAAACTTACGTGAAGTAAGTTATACCATATACATATTTGTGGCGTTTACATCAATTGCGTCACTAGAGTATAATGTTGATGATTCAAGTTTACTTAATCGTGTTTCAATTCGATTTAGTTGCCTTTCAATTTTCGATAATCTTGTTTCCACGTCAGTTCCAAAATTATTTGGCACAGGAGCCGCTCCAGCATAAAAACTTTGACTAGTTTGGGCACTATTTTGGAATGGCACTGGACCATTCATCATCATATTTGGATTATTATACATTTGATTGGGAATAAATCCACTATTAGAAGACATTTGTGCTTCTGAAAAAAATGTATTTCGTTCTTTTCGCATTAGTTTTTCCTCCTAATATTAATATATGATTAAAAAAAGAAAGTAGTGATTATTGTCTATGAGACTTAGAACTGTTAAAGATAAAGATAATATAATAGAAAGTTGTAATTATTTAATTAAAAATCCTGAGGATTATAAAGGTAAATGGCAAAATTTATTTGGAAATAGAAACCCAATATGTATTGAAATAGGTATGGGTAAAGGTAAATATCTTTTTGAAATGGCTAAAACGTATCCAAATATTAATTTTATTGGTATTGAAAAGTATGATAAAGTTATAACAAGAGCAATAAAAAAAATTACAGAAATGGATAATTTAAAAATAATGTGTTTTGATGCTATTAATTTGCATAATGTATTTGATAAAGAAATTGATACTATTTATTTGAATTTTTCCGATCCATGGCCGAAAAAAAGACATGCTAAAAGAAGACTTACTAGTGATTTGTTTTTGAATGTTTACGAAAATATATTTAAAAGTAGTAAAAGAATTGTTTTAAAAACTGATAATATTCTTTTGTTTGAAAGTAGTATTATTTCTTTATCTAATTTTGGTTATATTATAAAAGATATAAGTTTAGATTTAAAAAATAAAGATATTTCAAACATTACAACTGAATATGAAGATAAATTTAATAAATTAGGGATAAATATTAATTATTTAGAAGCAATAAAGGATTAAATTTATATTTGTTTGCTTTAAACAAACATTTATGGTAGAATAACCACCCATAGGGGGAATATAAAATGAATTTCAATATATTGGATGTTTTTAATAAAAATTTTATTAGTACAATTACTTATAAAATGTGGTTATACTATTATAATCTATTTATTACTGCATTAAATACAGGTAGTTTAACTATTGAAGAAATAATTGAACTTGGAAATAGTTTGTTAAATGCAGATATTGTTACTGAAACAAATTTAGAAATAATTAATTATTCAATAAATTTAGAAGAATTATCTGCGAAATTATCAATGTTATTACCTAAAACAAGAATAAGATAATTAAAAAAACAAATAATTTAATTAACACTAATTATTTGTTTAAAGTGTATATAACTATTATCATTAAAATAGCATAATTTATTTATTTTATCTATTTTAGTGATTAATAGTTTTTTCTTGTATAAATAACCATTTTTATAATAAGTTATATTAATTAAATCATTAGCATAATAATATTTTAAGATTTCTTCTTCAATATTTTCTTCTTCATCATTAGAAAGTATCGGAAAATTAATTCTTTTTTTATCTTGAATAATTTCTTTAACTACTTCTTTACTATCGAATAAAGAATCAAATGGCATCCATTTAATATTTTTTCGATCATTCACTATTATGTCCTCCTATCTTTTTATTACGATCAATAATAGTGGAATCTTTAAGTAATGAACTAGCTTTTAAAATAGTATTTTTGCCAAATTTAGCATTAATGTCATCAATACTTTTATTATAATTATCTTCGATAATACTTTTTTCATAATTTTCAAATAAATTTAATTGTAAATTACTTTTATCTCGTAAATTAGAAATCGAAACAGATACTTTTCTAACAGGATAATTCTCATAATAAGAATCAAATATATTAAAACAAGTTTTACTTATAATTTCACTATTATCAGTGGGATTATCAAGTTTCATAGTATGATAAAAACCACCATTAATTTCTTTAGAATAACCAATACCAAGACCTATAACACTACCAACTTTATTATTATTTCTTAATCTAATAACAAGGACATTAATCATTTCATTTATAATTAGTTTAACGTTAAATTCATTATAATCTTTAAATAGTACTTGACTATGACTATAAGATTTATCAACAGTTAAATTTTTAAAATCACTTATTTTAGTTAAATCAATTCCATTAGCGTGATTATATAATTCTAAACCCATAACACCAAATTTAGTTTTTAAAATATTGGGGTCATAATGTGCTAAATCACCAATTGAATATATTTTTAAATTATTAAGTCTTTTTTCTAAATTAATGCCAATTCCCCACATTTTTGATAATGGTTTTATCGTCCATAATTTAGTTTCAATATCATCATATGTCCATTTAGCAATTCCATTTTTATATTTCTTTGCTTCTGTATCCATAGCAATTTTAGCTAGTAACATATTTGGACCTATTCCACATGTTGCAGTTAATCCGGTTTTTTCTTCAATAGTTTTCAAAATTAATTCAGCCATTTCATAATCCGTTTTTTTATATAGTTTTAAATAATTAGTTAAATCAATAAAAACTTCATCAATCGAATATACATGTAAGTCACTTTCAGATACAAAATCAAGATATATACTTATAACTTCTTTACTTTTTTTGATATATAAACTCATTCTTGGTTTAGCAGTAGTAAATTTAATATGCTTTGGTATTTCATAAATTCTTGATCTTGATTTAATTCCCATGTTTTTTAAATATGGTGTTATGGCTAGAGTAATTGCTCCATTACCTTGTTCGGGATTAGCAACTACAAGGGGAGTAGTAAAAGGGTTTAAGTTTCTTTCGACACATTCACATGACGCAAAAAAACTTTTTAAATCAATACATAAAATATTATTATTAGGATAATTTTCTAGCACAATAACACCTCCAAACGTTTGTTCAATAACATTGTATAATAAATAAGTAGTATTTTCAATTGGAAATAATAGGTAAAAAATTTGCAATATTTTAGAAAAAGGGGTAAAATTTAATTAGGAAGTGAAGTAATGGAATTTAAGTATGTATTGAAAAGTGGCAAAAAAGTAACTTTAAAAATGTATTATGATGCATTAGAAAACAAAAAATATTATAAGGAAGCAGATTTAATAGCAATAGAAGAAAATGGAAAAAAAACATTTAAAAATGAATACATTAAAATTGAAAATGATAGTCATGGCAACTTTTTTACAATTGATGGAGAAAAAGTATATGCAAGTGATTATGAGTATTTAACTGTTGATGAATTAAAAGAAAAAATTAGTAAAGAAGAATTTGTAACTAAAGATGATGTAATTGCAACTTTATTAAAAGATAAAGATAAATTTGGAATTATTTGTCGTTTAGTTAATAAAAAAATGTATTTTAATAATTATAATTTAAAAGAAGCGACATCATACCAAGTATGTATTCCAGCAGAAGAAAATTATTCAAAAGATATGTGGTTTACTAAAATTGAATTTATTCCATTAAATGAAGAAGATAGAAAATTATATTTATCTGAAGTAGTATATTTAATTGAATTATATAATGCTTTATTAAGAAAGGAGATAACACTAATCAATATTAAAAAATTAAAAGAAAATAAAGAATTATTACAAAATGATGAATTAGTAAGAACACTTATAAAATAAATTTATTAGTAAATAATTAATAAGGAAAATTACTTGACAAGAAAATGAATTTTTGGTAAAGTAGTCATACATAAGTGATTTATTGTGTGATCGTGCATATAATATATTGCTTATGTAATTAAAAAAGTGGCGATTCCAGCCGTAATAGGAACTTAAAAAAGTAAAAAATTAGAGAACTCACTCTAATTTTATTTTGTTTTTAAATACCTTATAACTATAATAAAAAAACAACAAGACCTTTTGTTGGAGTTTTATTTACAGTAAGAAATTGTAAATATTTTGCTCCATTAGTCCCAAACCAAAGCATTTAAAAATGACTGATAAAATAGATTTTATGCGACTTAAAGATGGAAAACTTGGAGCAATAAATTTTAATAATATGCTTCCAGTTACTGATAATAATATAAATATTTTAGACTTAAATATGAAATGAAATACTTCACAAGAAGTATCATACCAAAAATTATTAAAAGAACAAATTTATTGGTTAAATCGTAATAAAGATGAACTTTATAAAAAATCAAAAATAATTTATGAAAGTTATATTAAAGGTACGTTACAAGAAAATGTAATGAATCCTTGTTGTAACTTTAAATTATTAGAAGATAAATGCAATGAATATAATAAATAATTACTCTTAGGGAGTAGTTTTTTTTACTTATTTATAGTATAATTAGAGCAAGGAAGTGATGTATATGGCTTTATGGGTATTTTGGTTAATAGTAATTTTTATTTTAACATTTATTGAAGTATCAACAGTTAATCTAGTATCAATTTGGTTTATTGCAAGTGCTTTAATTTCATTGATTGTTTCATTGTTTGTTGATAACTTATATTTGGGTATTGCAATATTCACAATAGTAGGAGTTCTATTATTATTAACAACTAAAAAAATGTTGGAAAAAATGTTGAAAGGTAAAAAAGGTACGAAGACTAATTTAGATCGAATTATCGGTGAAATTGGCATAGTTACAGAAAATATTGCCAAAGACTCTGTCGGCGAAGTTAAAGTTGACGGAAAAAGATGGAGTGCAATAGCAGATGAGGATATCAGCGTTAATACGAAAGTTATTATCGAAGATATAAAAGGTGTAAAACTAAAAGTAAGAAAGGAAGAAGTGTAAAATGGAAGTATTTTTAGTTATTTTAATTATTGTGGGTTTACTTGTTATTCCAAATATCAAGATAGTACCACAAGCAACTAGTTATGTTATAGAAAGGTTAGGAAGTTATTACGCAACTTGGAAAAATGGATTACATTTTAAGTTACCATTTGTCGATCGTATTTCTAAACAAGTAACGTTAAAGGAAATCGTTAAAGATTTTGCTCCACAACCAGTTATTACAAGTGATAACGTTACAATGCAAATTGATACTGTTGTTTATTTTCAAATAACGGATCCTAAGTTATATACTTACGGAGTGGATTATCCAATAAGTGCAATTGAAACTTTAACAGCAACAACATTACGTAATATTATTGGGGAACTAGAACTTGATCAAACATTAACATCAAGAGATATTATTAATACAAAAATGCGTGCTATTCTTGATGAAGCAACAGATCCTTGGGGAATTAAAGTAAATCGTGTCGAAGTTAAAAATATTTTACCTCCAAGAGATATTCAAGAAGCAATGGAAAAACAAATGCGTGCCGAAAGAGAAAGAAGAGAAAAAATTCTTCAAGCAGAAGGAGAAAAGAAATCTAGTGTTCTAATTGCTGAAGGTGAAAAAGAAAGTGCAATTCTAAGAGCGGAAGCAGATAAAGAAAGTAAGATCAGAAGAGCCGAAGGTGAAGCAGAAGCAATGCTAAAATTAAAGCAAGCAGAAGCAGATGGAATTAGAATGCTGAAGGAAGCAAATGCTGATCAAAGCGTTTTAGCACTTAAGAGTTATGAAACTTTAATTAAAATGGCTGATGGTCAATCAACAAAAATAATAATTCCAACTGATTTACAAAACATTGCGGCTTTTGGAACAACATTAGCAGAAATTATGAAAGATAAAAAGTAAATTTTATCTTTTTTTATGGAAAAATACTTTTGTTCGCTTGTTAAATAAAAGATATATCTTATATAATGTTCATAGGATAGAAGTAATAATAAAATTAAAGGAGATAATCATAATGAATAAGAATTCAAATAAAAATATAAACATAGAATCAAAAAAAATTATGAATCAAAAAACAATTATAATAATTGGAATTATTTCGTTAATTTTAACAGTTGGAATTAGTTTTGCTATATATATTACTAATATTAATCAAAGTGATTTAAATGAAGTAATTGGGAAATGTATTGGTATTACTAAAACAAGTGAAACAACAGCACTTAATTTACAAAATGCCTTACCAATGGTTGATTCAAGTGGTTTAGCACAATCTCCATATACAATTACTGTAACCAATACATGTGAAACACAAACACCATTTGTATTAACGATGGATATGCTAAATATTGCCGGAAAAACAAGTAATGATTATATTCCTACAAGTGTAATAAAAGTTGATGTTAACGGAATTACTTCGCTATTAAGTGGAACGGATGAGTATACTCCGATAAGTAATTCTTATGAATCAAGAATAATTTATTATGGGGTTTTCAATGGGCAGGAAACAAAAGATTTTGATATTAGAATGTGGCTAGATGAAAGTGCTACACTTGAACAAGCG
Source organism: uncultured Muribaculaceae bacterium (assembly GCA_964651315.1). GTDB lineage: Bacteria > Bacillota_I > Bacilli_A > RF39 > UBA660 > CAZYXO01. The sequence continues at coordinate 1,943 of CAZYXO010000003.1, read as the reverse complement.
AGTGGTAAATATATTAATACTAAAGTTAGTGTATATGCTGGTCAAGTATCTAGTAGTAATGAAAATATAATTGTTGATCTTGATGCTAATATGATACCGATAATGTATCACAATAATGAATGGGTAGTAGCAGATTCTACAAATTCTAGTTCGACTTATAAATGGTTTGATTATGATATAAAACAGTGGGCAAATGCTGCAACGATTGTTCCATCCGAACTTGAAACATATAAAGCAAAAAATGTTGGGGATCCAGTAAATAATGATGATGTAATGGGATATTTTGTTTATATACCAAGATATCGATATACTTTATGGAATGTAAATAATACTGGTAATGAATTAAGAGGAGAACAAGAAATTCTTATTGATTTTGAAAATAAAGATGTAACTTCTAAATCAAATGGAGTTGTTAATCGTGCTTATTTAACTCATCCAGCATTTACTATGGGTACAAGAGAATTAAATGGTTTTTGGATAGGAAAGTTTGAAACAAGTAGTTCAACAAATTATACATCGACAACAACTAGTAGTATAGCACTTCAAAATGGTGTATATGTAAAACCTTATTTAAGTGAAACTTCTGTTCAATATTCTATAAGAAATATGACCATATATAATCAATATTTAATGACTACAGCTTTAAGTGGAAGTAATTATCATAATTTAAGTACAATGGAATCAGGAGTAATTTCAAATATGAAATGGGGAGCAACAACTTATTTATCTCATTCAATTTATGGAACTTGTAATGGAACAAAGGGAAGTGCAACATGTACTGATGTAAAGTTAAATTCTAATGAAAATTACTATACAGGTACTGGTCCACAAGAAGAAGGCAGTACAGCAGTTGGAGCAATTGTGAATATTTATTCATCTCCACTTGGACTCACTGCTTCAACAACTCACAATATATATGGTATATATGATATGGCAGGTGGAGCTTGGGAATATGTTATGGGAGTAATGAAACCAGAAGGTGGAAATCAAGCAGCAACTTCAGGTACTAGTGGTTTTTCTACTTCAAGTTTGTTTCCGAGCAGAGAATATTATGATTTATATGATTACGGAACAACAAATGATGATGCTGCAGCATTTGCTAGAGGACATTTAGGAGATGCAACAAAAGAAGTTATTAAAAATATATCGGTTAGTGGTAGTTGGTATGGAGATTCTTCCAATTTTCTTAATAATTATTCCTATTGGGTAGGTCGTGGAGGACGTAATACAAGTGCAGGAAGTGCAGGAATATTCTATTTTGCTGTAGGTAGTGGAACTCATTATCCACATGTTGGTACTCGAATTTTCTTAGCAAAAAGATAATTTCTAACAAATAAATTGTTGAGTAGTCAGCAATTTTTTGTTTATTTTAAGTTTACCACCACAAAAAATCAATTTCAAACGTTTGTTCTCTTGTAGGGGGGGGTAATTTTTATATAATACTCTTAAGATTGAGAAGATATCAACAATCAAAGGAGAGTATTTTTATGAAGAAGAAATATATTTTAGTAACGTTAGTGAGTTTAATAGTAGTGTTATCAATTGGTTTAACTTATGCTTTATTTTATACAAGTGTAACACAAAGTGATTTAAATGCACTTAATACTAGTTGTTTTGATGTATCATATACAGAAAATAGTAATTCAATAAATTTAATAAATAGTTATCCAATGAAAGATAGTAAAGGATTAAAACTAGAGCCTTATACTTTTACTATAACAAATACATGTAATACAACAAGTGAATATGTAGTAACTTTAAATACTACAAATAGTTCATCAACCATATTACTTCCATATATAAATATGTCATTAGATGGAAGTACAATAAAGAAATTAAACAGTTATGAAATAACTTCATTAGATAATAATTTAATAAATGCATATAAAATAAATACAAGTTATGTAATAGATACAAGATATTTAGAAGGAAATGAAAGTGAA
>CAZYXO010000002.1:0-29799 GCA_964651315.1 uncultured Muribaculaceae bacterium | reverse complement strand
ATACGGGCAAATTTAGAGTTTTTTTTATTAACAACTGTCAAACTTGAGATTATAACTTATTATTTGTTTTAAATAAAGAAAAATAAATAAAAAAATAATTGCGTTTCCACAATTATTTTATCATTTATATTCTTAACTTAAAAATAAGATTAACGAAATTGTAAAAAACAAAATTCCTAAAATAAGAGTTAATCTACTAATAAACAGTTCAAAACCTCTTTCTTTCATATTTTGAAATAACATTTCGTTTCCGCCTGTGATAATTTGACTTGCATCACTAGCTTTATTTCCTTGCAGTAAAACAACTGCAATAATTATAACTGATACTATTAATAATAATGTTTCCATAATGTTTCCTTCTTTCTTAAACAATTCATAATTTACCATAATATTTGTTTTTTGTAAATAATTAATCATTTAATTTAGCATATTTATTTAACTAATTCGTTTTCTATTTCCATTAATCGGTTATATTTACAAATTCTTTCACCACGTGATAATGAACCAGTTTTAATAAATGGGATATTTAATCCTACTGCAAAATCTGCAATAAATGTGTCCATAGTTTCACCACTTCGATGAGAAATAACCATTTTAAAGTTGTTTTTTCTAGCAAGCATTACTGTTTTAATCATTTCGGTAACAGTTCCGATTTGATTTGCTTTTAATAGTATAGCATTTCCGGCATTTTCATCAATTCCTTTTTGCAAATATTTAATATTAGTTACAAAGTAATCATCACCAACAAGCATTATCTTGCTGCCAATTATTTTAGTTAATACTGATAAACTTTCAAAGTCTTCTTCATAAAACGGGTCTTCTATACTAATTATTGGATATTCACTTACCAAATTTAAATAAAATTTCATTAATTCATCACTAGTATATACTTTATTATCTATAGTATATGTTCCACTTTTTTTGTCATAAAATTCACTTGCAGCAGCATCTATTGCTATAAACACATCTTTTCCAGGTTCATAATTTGCTTTTTTTATCGCTGCCATAATATAGTTTAGTGCTTCTTTTGTATTATTTAAAACTGGAACAAATCCACCTTCATCTCCTACTGATACAGACAATTTGTTATCAATCAATAATTTTTGTAAGGCGTGAAATACTTCACTTCCGCATCTTAATCTTTCTGAAAAACTTTTAACAACCGGTACAATCATAAATTCTTGAATTGATAAGCCGAATGCAGCATGACGTCCACCATTAATTATATTCATAAAAGGTATTGGTAAACTTACTCGTCCTCCTGATAAATATTTATATAAAGACATTTTATTAACTTTTGCTAATGCTTTAATCGATGCCAAAGAAACTGATAACATTGCATTTGCTCCTAAATGACTTTTATTATCGGTACCATCTAATTTTATTAAAGTTTTATCTATATTTACTTGATCTAATTCTTGATTTACTAAAGCAGTTTTAATTACAGTATTTACATTATTAACAGCATTCAAAACACCTTTGCCATTATATCGTTTCATGTCATTATCTCTTAATTCTAATGCTTCTTTCATTCCTGTAGAAGCACCAGAAGGAACAGATGCAACTGCCCATTCATTATTATCTAATATAATTTTTGTTTCGATTGTTGGATAACCACGACTATCTAAAATTTCTCGAGCAACTATATCTTTTATCTTATACATAAAAACACCTTTTCTCTCTTTAAATCAAGTATAAACTATTTAGAAGTTTTTTTCAATAAAACAGTTATTTTAATCAAAGAATAAGTGTAAATTGAATTTAAAATTTATTAAAAACAATTAATTTGTATAGCAAATTTAATATTTTTGCTGGCAATACATATCTAATTTATGTAAACACGGCTTAAACACCATACAAATTGTTTGATTTAGTCAATTCATTGTGTTATAATAATACTCAATTTAAGGGGGAATTATCATGTACATAAAAGAGTTATCTAATCAAGAATTCGATAAATATTCATTACAACATGAATTATCTAGTTATCATCAAACAACTAATTATGCACTTTTAATGGCTGAACATGGTTATGATTACGACTTAGTTGGGTTAGTAGATGAAGAAGAAAATATTCATGCTGCTTCTTTAATATTACTTAAAAAAATAACTTTTAATAGTTACTATGGCTATGCTCCTAAAGGCTTTTTATTGAATTATTTTGATTATGATTTATTAAAAGAATTTACTGAGAAAATTACTGAATACTATAATAAAAAAAATGTAGTATTTATTAAAATTAATCCAGAAATTGCTATTGGATTAGTTGATAATACAACATTTGAAACAAAATATAATCAAAATGGATTAGTAAAAGAAGAATTAGAACACTTAAATTATGTTAAATTAAAAAATAATATTTATTTTGAATCACTTCTTCCTAGATTTAACGGAATAGTTAATTTAAAAAAATATGATACAAAATTAATTAGTAAAGTAACACGTAACAAAATTAATAAAGCAAAAGAAAGATGTTTATCAGCAAGACTTGGTAATCGTAATGATATAAAGACGTTATTTACTTTCGTAAAAGATAAAAAGAATAGAGATGAACTTTATTATTTGGATTACTATAATATTTTTAATAAATCTAATGATATGGATTTATTTATAATCGAATTAAAAACAAGAGATTATTTGATAAATATGCAAGATAAATATCAAATGGAATTAAATATCAATAATAATTTGCAAGAATTAGTAGCAAGAGATCCTAATTTAACAAATGTTAATAAAAAAATGAATAGCGATCAAAAATTACTTTCTTATAAAAATGATATTGCTGAAGCAAGTAAATATTTATCTAAAACTAGTACAATACCTCTTGCTGGGGCTTTAGTTGTTCGGCATAAGAATAGGGTAAATATCGTAATAAGCGGATTTGATCGAAAATATAAAAAATACAATGCAAATTATTTTTTACACGATTACATATTAAATTATTATAAAGATAATTATTTATATGCCGATTTAAATGGTTTGACTGGTGATTTTACACTTGATAATCCTTATAATGGTTTAAATAAATTTAAATTAGGTTTTAAACCAAATATATATGAATTTATTGGTGAATTCGATTTAATAATTAAACAAAATAAATATGCTACTTTATTAAATAACGGCATATTATCAAAAGAATTTAATAAACCAACAAATTTAAAAAATTCAAGTAAAGATTAATGCTTGAATTTTTATATGGAATATTTTTTAATTGCTTTATTTATTATGAATTGTTTATACTCATCTATTAAATAACAACTTTTATTATATTTTTTTTCAATAAATTGATGTATTTTATTTAAATAATCATTATTTCCTATCAAAATTATTTCTTTTTTTAGTTCTTTTTTTATTAGTTTTATTGCCAATTCATAATTAACTAAATCATTTAATTCAATATAAAATTTATTGCTATTAGTTATAAAAAATAAATTGCTATTATTTATAATTAAATATGATTCTTTATTTAATAATTCATAATCAGATAAATAATTAACTTTATTAATTGATAATTCATTTAATATATTATTCATAATATATTTATCACTTTTATTAAATATATAATTAACAATTATTAAAGCATTTTGATTAAATAAAGTTTTATTCACTTTATTTTTTTTAAATAAAAATGATAAACTTTTTATAAATCTATTGGGATTTACTATTTTACCATTATTTAAAATATTTTTATTTACTTTATAGTTTATTAATTCATTTTTATAATATAAATAGATAAAATTATCAACTAAATACATTATTATCGAATATTTTTTCATCCTAACACCTATTTTACTTTTTATATTTTAATTTAGTAGAATTTCCACCTTTTATATGTTTTATTTCATTATGCTGTTGCAATATTTTTTTTACTTCTTTATAATCTTCTTGATCAATTTGTTTTAATCTATCTGTTAAATCTTTATGAACTGTTGATTTACTTAATTTTAAAATATTGGCAATTTCTCTGATTGTTAAATTATCTTCAATAATATAATGAACTTCCAATTCAATTCTATTTTTTATATATTTAAGCATTAATCAAAACCCCTTACTTAAATATATTATTGTTGATTAATCAAAAGAACTTAAATCAATTGTAAAAAATTCTTTGGGATTCATGATTAAACCTTCATAATACACTTCGAATAACATAGAATAAGCTTTTTCTTGTTCTAATTTAGTAGGGGAACTTACACCAATTATTTGACCTTGTTTTATTTGATCGCCAACTTTGTATACAACTTCATCAAGATTATAATATGTTGTTATTAACTCTTTATCATGTTCAACAACAACATAATTTCCTAATATTTCATCTGTTTTGATACTTTTTATTGTTCCATCTAATACTGCAAAAACATTAAATTTCTCATCATTCGTGTACAAATATCCAGTATTTTGCATATAAGTTTTTTTATAATATATTAATGATTTAGTTTGCATTTCCTTTTCGTCATTAATTTCATAAAAGTATTTACTTATTTCGATTTCTTCCTCAACTGGTATGATAATAATTTCTTCATTATTATCTACATTTACTACTGGTACAGAATCTTCACCATTTAATAATTTTGTAACACCATTATTGATGTTCTTCTTATTAAGCGTATTGCTTAATAAATTCATACTTGTAATACTTAATGCCATTATTAGCAGGTAAATTGTTGGAATTATTAGTCCTTTCATTCTCTTTTTCAATTAATAAACACCTCTTTACAAGTATTGTTTACTAAATTTTAATATTTATACATCCTATATTTGAGAAATATCAATATTTTGATAATAATATTTTAAAATTTCTTCGTAGTCATATCCTTCTTTTGCCATACCATTCGCACCATATTGACTCATTCCAACACCATGACCATAACCATAAGTAGTAATAATAACTTTATCATTACTAATTTTAATTTCAAAGTCACTACTTCGTAAACTTAATTTTTTTTTCATTTCATTGCCTGTATACTTAATTCCATTTATCATTAATGTAGTTACATAATTAGCATTATTTCTTTTAATATTTGTTATATTTAATTTGGAATCTTTAACAGAAAATTTATTTTTAAATTCTGATAAAGTAAAATTTTTTGTTGAACTAAATGATTTAATTGTTTCATTATCCCATTTAGATTCTACTCCAACTAAATATGCTTCGTTAGAACCAAATACACTTTGAACATTTTGCGTTTGACCATTAGATATAGCAAAATAGTAGGTTGGTACTATTTGTTCATTATATTTTACGACTCGATGTTTTGTTTCATTAACAGCACTGGCTACTTTTTCATAATATTTGTCAAAAGTATTATTCCATCGACTTTTCATTTCTTCAATTGTTATATATGCTTGATCATTAGTAGAATCTTCTAAATCATAATCTTTATCTTTTCTTGCATTCATTTTAACTAAAGCATAAGTTCTAGCTGCTACCGCTTGTGCTTTTAATGCTTCAATTTCAAAAGAAGCCGGCATTTCCGCTGCAACCACACCAATTATATAATTTTCTAAATCAATTAAATTAACTTCTTTTGTCTTAGGATTTTTAAGCCTTACAACAATATTACTTTCTTCTTCATCAATTTCTTGATAATTACTCATTTCCACAATATTATTCTCTGTTATAGTACTTGTAAAATTAATATTATTGTTATTATAACTATTAAAAGTAAGTGGAATTAATGTTAATACAATTGTTAATAAAATATAATTTATCATAATTTTCCTCAACAAATTATATGATAAAAAAAATAAGTTATTAATAAACTTACTTTATACTTAAAAAATCTAAGAAAAAATTTGTTAATACATAACTCATTATAAAACTTAAAGTAATAATCCATAATTTTACTTCAATATTACGATTCTTTTTAATTAATGAAGAAAAATTAACTGCATTTAATAAAAAAACCGAATATAAAACAAAAAAACAATATAAAAGTATTTTATAATTCATGTGTATTCTCGTAATCAATTATTTTATTAATTCTTCTAATATGTCTTTCTTCCGTTGCTGATTTAGTATTAATAAATGTATCGACAATTTCTTTTGCTAATTCTAAATCAATATTACTACCTAAAGTTATTACATTTACTCCATTATGATTTCTGCTTTTAAATGCATCATCGACAGAATAAACCCTTGCTGCTCTTATTCCTTTTACTTTATTTGCTGCAATACTCATGCCAATTCCATTTCCACATATTAAAATCCCTAATGCTTCTTTATCTTTTACAACATTTTGGCATACTTCAAATGCAAAATCTGGATAATCATCACTTTCATTATTTTGCAAACTAATTCCATTCACATTTAAATTGTTTTCTTCCAAGTATTTTACCAAACTATCTTTAAACTCTAAACCTTTATGATCTGATGCTATAAATATATTCATTTCATACCTGCTTTCTTTATAATTATATTATAACAAAAAAATGCTTATTCAGCATCTTTATTTAAATTATATTTACGATTAAATTTCTCAATTGTTCCAGTTTTCTTTACTTTACCTTGTGCCCCTGTGTAAAATGGATGGCATTCACTACATACTTCAACAAAAATATTATCTTTAACTGATTTAGTTTTGAAAGTTGTACCACATGCACATGTAACAGTTGTTTCTTTTAATTCTGGATGAATATTCTTTTTCATTTTTTTCTCCTTTCGCCATACTTAATTTTTAAGTATAGAACTTTTCTTTCGTCTAAAGTATTATATCACATATTTTTTTTCTTGCAATAAATTTTAGCACTTTTTAAAACATATGGTAAACTTTTTGAACCCGTCTAACCTCCATAAGATCCTAAAGTGCAATTTCCAACAGCGTTAATTAACAAATTTTTTTTATTTGTTTTTTAATCAGATTTTATAGTTGAAGGTTGCTCTAACATTTTATCTTTCTTTTTATATCTTTTATATAAAATCGTGAAACCTACTATTAAAACAGACATCAATAAAAATACTATAGATAATTTTATAATCCTATTTCTTTTTTCGCCATAATTATCACTACTTCCTAAAATAATCATATCGAAAAACAAGAATAATGTCTATTAAGTATTAATCATATTTTTTATTTTATAAAAAATATATTCATGTCCCAAATAATTTAAATAATATTCATTATATGTAACAAAATATTTATCACTTTTATTAATATCACTAATATCTATAAAAGTATAATTATAATCAAAACATAATTCTTTTAAATAACTATTAATTTTGGATACAACATATGCATCCAAATTATTTGTTTCATATAACCCAATAATAAAAACATATTTATTTCGATAAATTTTAATTAAAGAAAATAAATCATTCATTTCATTACAATACTTATTTATATAATAATCACTCAGTTTTCTAGTATTTGATTTAAGAATTAGTTCCTCTAAACCAACAGATACAGTTATTATATCGGCTTTATATAATATATTTTGTAATTTTTGATGTTCAATTTCTTTATTATCTTTAATTTGTTGATTAAGTTCTAAAATTGTTAATTTATGATTAGCATATTTTTGATTAAATTTTTTTAATTTCTTTTGCTCTTGTAAATAATCTTTTAAATATGTATTAAAATTATAATTCGGTATACCATAATAATTAACTCCAAGTGACGTTCCATCGCCTAAAGCAACAATATTATACTTATGTTCATTAGTACCATAATATATAAATAAAATTATGACTGTTGATATTATAAAAATAGTAATTAGTTTTAACTTCATATAAATCCCTAATAAAGTTTATTCTAATTACTAATTTTTATTTAATTTTCTTCAATAATTTTAATATCTGCTCCACAATTAGATAGTTTTTCAATTATATTTTCGTAACCTCTTAAAATATGTTCAATATCACTTATAATTGTTTTTCCATCGGCAATTAAGCCAGCTAAGATCATTGCAGCACCACCACGTAAATCTGTTGCCACAACATTTTTACCAATAAGTGGCGTTTTACCTTTTATAATCAATTTGTTTTCATTTTGGATAATATTTGCTCCCATATTAAGTAAATAGGGTACATGTCCCATTCGATTATCCCAAATCGTTTCTTCAAAATAACTTTTACCATTTACTTGAGTTAAAAGAACTGTCATAGGTTGTCCTAAATCAGTGGGAAAACCGGGAAATACTAATGTTTTTATGTTTGTTTCACTTAAATTATTTGATTTATCAATTGTTAAAATATCATTTTGTAAAGAAAACTTAACTCCCATATCTTTAAGTTTACCTAAGAGTGCTTCTAAATGTTCTTTTATAACACCATGAATTTTCAGATTATTTCCTAAAAGAGCACCTGCAATTATATATGTTCCAGCTTCAATTCGGTCAGGAATGACTTCAATCATTGCTTTATGTAATTTTTGGACACCTTGAATTTTTATCTCGCTTGTTCCTGCTCCACTTATTTTCGCTCCCATATTATTTAAAAATGTTGCAATATTAACTATCTCTGTTTCTCTAGCAGCATTATTTATTGTTGTTATCCCTTTTGCTTTAACACTTGCTAACATTAAATTAATAGTAGCACCAACGGAAGCAAAATCTAAATAAATATCTGTCCCAATTAATTCATCAGCGGTAATCGTATATTTATCATCAATTATTTGAACAGTTGCTCCTAATGCTTCAAAGCCTTTCAAATGTAAGTTAATTGGTCTTTCACCAATGTTACATCCTCCAGGAAAAAACATTTCTACTTTTTTATATTTTCCAAGAAGTGCACCCATAAAATAATATGACGCCCTTAATTTTCTACTTAATTCTGCTGGAATAATTTTATTTTGCAAATTTGAAGAATTTATGGTAATTTTATCTTCATTTTCTTCAACTTCACAATTTAACAACTTAATTATGTCAATTAAATCCTTTTTATCAGAAATGTTTGGAACATTATAAATAGTTGATGATTCATCACAAAGAATGGCTGCTGGCAACAATGCTACAGCACTATTTTTGGCACCACCAATTAAAATGTTCCCTGACAATTCATTATTACCTTTAATGACAATTTTTCTCATTTATATGACGCCCCTAACTAAAAGTAATTTCTATTAATATTATAAAATGCAGATAATTAAATATCAATTATATTTTACTTAACTTTACACATAATCAGCAAATAATATAATATATTCCCATTGAAAATAAAATAATCAAACCAATTATTTGAGCATAGATTCCTAAATACTTATTAGCAAATTTTCCTAAATACAAACCACTAAGAGTAAAAATGAAACTTGTTATTGAAAACATAACGAAAGCAATCCAAATATTTGCTGTAATGGCTAAAAGACCTAAACCAGTAGAAAAACTATCAAAACTTACTGCAAAAGCAAACAAAAACATACCAGAAATAGATAATTTTATACTTTCTTTTTCATTTTTTATTAATTCATATAATATCTGTATCCCAATAAATATTAAAACTATCCCCAGTATAAAATGAGCGTCTATTTTTAGTAATTCTATTATGTTACTTCCTATCAATACTCCAAATAAAGGCATAAAAAAATGAAATATTCCCACAATTAACGATAAAACAAATATTTCTTTTTTAGATAAAGGAAAAGTTCCTACTAATAATGATAGAGAAAATGTATCCATTGAAAGAGCAATTGCTATTAGCAATAAATTTATAATCATTTAATATACGTCACCATTAAATTATATTAATGTTTTTAAAATTTAGATAAAATACTTTCAAAAAAGAATTTATATTCTACATCATTTGTATTTTTTTCTTCTGCTTCAAGCAAACAAAGTGGGGGAAACAATATGCACCACCAATTATCACCAATACCCGTTCCTAATGTTATAACAAGTGATTCATAATTACCAGAAGTAAAAGAAAGTCCTTTATACGTTTTATTAGGAAAATAATTATTGCCATAATTTATTTTATAGTTAATATTATATTTATCGATTACTTCTTCAATAAAAAGAATATTTTCTTTTATTAATTTTTTACTTTCCTCCTTATTTTTTGCAGTTCTTGTACTTAAAATCAACTTTTCTTCTATATCTTTTTTTATTTGTTTTTTTATTTCTTGATCTTTTTTATTATTACTATTAGCAATAATTCTTACACGTATAGAATCATTTGGTTCTAATAATATTTCTTGTTTATTAGAAATTAAACTAATAATCATTATAATAAATAAAAAAATAATTGTCTTTTTCATAATATCACCAATTTAATAATGATATTAATTACAATTATTTATTCACAATAAACAAATATCGATCATACCCATTCAAATCTTTTTCAACAATCACTTCTTTATCTGGATAATATAAATTTGCAATTTCTTTTATATTTTCGCCCAAATTTGCACCGATTTCAAAAACAATTATTCCGTTTGATGATAAATGATTTACAGATTTTTTAATTATTTCTTCATAAAATTCTATACCTGTAGAAGAAAATATCGCCATTTTTGGTTCATATTTGATTTCTTCTGATACATATTCATTTGTTAAAACGTATGGTGGATTGCTAATTATTAAATCATAAGTATCCACGAATTCATAATCAAATATATCCTCATTAACTAAATTAATAAAAACGTTATGATTTTTAGCATTTTCTTTTGCTAAATTAAGTGCGTCGATGCTTTTATCAATAGAAGTAATTTTAGCATTTAGATTTTTAGTTAAAGTAATCGAAATACATCCTGTGCCTGTTCCAATTTCGCATATATTAGGGTAGGGTAGATTGTTTTTTTTTATCAATTTAATTGTTTTATCTACTAAAAACTCTGTTTCAAATCTTGGAATTAATGCTCTTTCATCGCAATTTATTTTTAATCCACAAAAATCTACATATCCAATTAAATATTGAATAGGGTAGTTATGTTTTATTTTTTCTAACGCTACATTAATTTTATCTTTGTAAATTTCTTTTAATAAGCCCCAATCATTTTGTGTTATATTTTCTGGTTTATTCAAACTTTTCACCTGCTAATTTAAGACGCATGTCTTCGGTTATAAGAGCTTCGATAACAGGTTCTAAATTACCATCCATAACTTTTGTTAATTCCATTATCGAGAAATTAATTCTATGATCAGTAACTCTATTTTGTGGATAATTATATGTTCTAATTTTCTCAGATCTATCACCTGTTCCAATTTTAGATTTTCTTTGTTGGCCAACTTCCATTTCTTGTTTATGAATTAATTCATCGTTAATTTTAATTTTTAATAAGTTTAACGCTTTTTCTTTATTTTTTAATTGACTTCTTTCATTTTGACATGTAACTACAACACCAGTTGGTACATGTGTTATACGAACAGCGCTATTGCTGGTATTTACTGATTGACCACCAGCTCCACTTGAATGATAAACATCAATTTTTAAATCACTTTCATTTACCTCAATACTTTCAGTTTCAACTTCAGGCATAACTAAAACAGTTGCAGTTGATGTATGAACTCTTCCCTGTGTTTCTGTTTCAGGAACTCTTTGAACTCGATGAGAACCACTTTCATATTTTAATTTAGAATAAACATTTTCACCTTTAATTAAATATTCAATAGTCGAAAACCCACCACTTGTTCCTACAACTTCTTGAATAATTTCCAACTTCCAACCATTTTTTTCTGCATAATGAGAATACATACGATATAAATCACCTGCAAAAATATTTGCTTCGTCACCACCAGCAGCACCACGTATTTCCATAATAACATTCTTGCCATCATTAGGATCTTTAGGAACTAATAAAATTTCTAATTCTTTTAGTAATTTTTCTTTGTTTTTTTGCAATTCTTCTAATTCCAAAGTAGCCATTTCTCTTAATTCTATATCATTCATCATTTCTTTGGCACTTAGGATATCTTCTTCATTTTTTTGATATTCTTGATATTTTAAAACAGTATCTTCTAAATCTTTTTGTTCTTTAGATACATTTTTTAATTTATTATAATCACTTAATACTTCTTCTTTTGTAAGTTCTTCACTTAACTCTTGATATTTTGCAACTATATTATTTAGTCTTTCAAACATAATATTCGTTTCCTTTCATGAAAAATTATAGCATAAACATTGAAAAAAACAAACATTAAAGTGTGTTTGTTTCATCATCATCGGAATCTATAACAACTAAATCCTCCAATTCGTTTTCAATGTTATCATCATTATCGCCATCTTCATAATAAATATCATCACTATCTTCTTCATCAGTTTCTTCAACTACTTCAGTAATGACTTCTTCTTCATCTTCTTCTTCATCAATTATTATTTTTGGCGAATGATTTTCTTTCAAATCCCAAAATCCCTTATCCAACATAATGAATTTTTTATTTGTTGTAAGAATTTCAAAAAAATCTGCTATTTTATCTTCGTATTCACTACTTGGTAAACCTAAAATTTCACAAACTCCATTAAATAAGTCGATGATTTTCATTTTTTTATTTTTTTCTTTTAATAACAAATAGGCGATATCATCATAACCTAATGTTTCTAATTCTTCTTTACTTAATTTACTTAATTCCATTTTTATCCTTCTTTCTACATTTTTTCTGGTGGTATTATACCAATTAAATTAAGAGCATTTTCTAAAGTTATTTTAACTGCATTAATTAAATTTAAATTTTCTTTTTGAACTTCTTCATCTTCAGTAATTATTTTTATATTTGAATAATATACATGAAAATTGCTAGCCAGTTCATAAACATAATTTGCTATCAAATGCGGTAATGCCTTATTAGCAGCAGATTCCACAACATTTTTAAATTTATAAATACTATTCAAAACATTATATGCGTACTCATTATCTAGTTTACTATAATTTTCAATATTATATATTTCTTTATAATTATTTAAAATACTACATATTCTTGCATAAGCATATGAAATGTAATAAATTGGATTTTCATTTGATTTTTTTACTGCTAAATCGATATTAAAATCCATTTGCGTATCTAAAGATTTACAAACAAAATAGTATCTAGTGGCATTTACTCCAACTTCACTCATTAAATCATCTAAAGTAATACTTTTCCCAGTTCTTTTACTCATTTTCACTACTTCATTATCTTTTACTACTCTAACTAATTGTAATAATTTTATATCTAGTTTGCTTTCATCTTTATCCATAGCTTTTAAAGCACTTTTTAAACGATTAACATACCCATGATGATCCGTTCCTAAAACAGTAAACATTTTATCAAATCCACGATTGTATTTATCTAAATGATATGCTATATCAGGAACTAAATAAGTAAATGTTCCATCATTTTTTAATAATACATGATCTTTATCATCAAGTAAATTACTACTTTTAAACCAAATCGCATCCTCTGCTTCATAAGTGTAACCTTTATTAGTTAATTCATTAACAATATTTTTTAAAGGATATTTCTTATATATTTCTTTTTCACTAGTCTTTACATCATAATTAATTCTAAAATCGCTTAAATTAGCAAATATTTTATCTAACAAATATTTTGTTGCATATTCTTTAAAATATTCTAAATCCATATCATTATTTGGATTTTTCGCATATATTTCTTTCGCAATATCAATAATTTCATTACCAAAGTAGCCATTTTCTGGAATATTATAATCTAAATTACATAATTCTCGATATCTTGCTTCTACAGATAATCCTAAATTATTTATTTGATTACCAGCATCATTTATATAATATTCACTAGTTACATTAAACCCAGCAAAACGCATTACTTTAGCAAGAGAATCACCATATGCACCTCCACGAGCATTTCCTAAATGAAGAATACCTGTTGGATTTGCACTCACAAACTCAATATTTACTTTTTTGTTATTCCCGATATTAGAAGAACCATATTTCTCTTTATCTTCTAAAACTTTATTCAAATTTTCAAACAAGTAATTCTTTTTAACATAGAAATTTATAAATCCGGGAGCTTTTATTTCAATTTTTTCAATTTGATTATGATTAATTTTTTCTTTAATATTACTGGCAATATTCATCGGTGTATCTTTTAATTTATTAGCAAGTTTCATCGCAATATTTGAGGAATAATCACCAAATTCTGCACTCTTTGGTAAAGATATTTCTATTTCATTCTTATTGATTTCTTCATCCAATGCTTGAAAAATTAAGTCTGTTATTAAATCTATCATTTTTATTTTCCTTTCAGTTTTATTTGCAATTCTATTTCATTACTATTACTTTCAATATTATATTTGATACTTATTTCTTTTTTGTTTATAAGCATTTTACAATTATGCACTGTTATGTCAAATGTTTTATTATTTTCAACAAGAGTAATCTTGCATTTTTTATTATTAAAATCTATCATAAAATTTGTATCATTATCTCTTTTAAAAAAACATTTATTTTTTAAATCTATAGTATTTTCATAATTATTTTCTTTATATACTAAATATTCATTTTCTTTATAAAGAGCACGGATATTATTTTTTAAAACACTTTTTTTATTTTTGAACAATTCGACTTTTATTAAAATATTCAATTTCATCTCCTCAATTCGAAAAACATTATAACATATAATATAGGGAAATGCACTCATATTTTTGAAATTTTTTTACATACTAATTTTAGGTGTTGAAAATGAAGATTTTAAAGACAATTATTAAGGTATCAACTTTTATTTTTTCTAGTTTTATAATAATAATGATAGCATTATATGCTTATGCATATTTCTCTCCTTCAATTAGTATGAAAAATTCTAATAATTTTTTAATTTACGATAATAAAGATGCTTTGGTTTATCAAGGTTCTAGCACAAATAAATGGGTAAATTTAGAAGATATATCACCATTTTTAATTGATGCAGTTATTAGTTTTGAAGATAAAAATTTTTATACTCATCAAGGTTTTGATTATTTAAGAATTGTTAAAACTTTATTTAACAATTTTAAAAATCAAAAAATTATTGCTGGTGCTTCAACTATTTCACAACAATACGTAAAAAACTTGTACTTGGATTTCAATAAAACGTGGCAACGTAAAATTGAAGAAGCATTTTTAACCTTACAAGTTGAAGTTCATTATGATAAAAACCAAATTTTAGAAGGATATTTAAATACTATTAATTACGGACAAGGGCAGTATGGAGTTGAAAACGCATCAAACTATTATTTTAATAAAACCGCTAAAAATTTAAATTTAGAAGAAGCATTACTATTAGCAGCAATTCCAAAAAGTCCAAATAATTATAATCCAGTTACTAATTATGATTTAGCAGTAAAAAGAGCGTTAATTGTTGCAAAAAGTATGATTAATAACAATAAGTTGTCAGAAAAGGAATACGAAGAACTGTTTAAAGATAAAATTGAATTATATGGTCAAGATAAAGAAGATAATTTACAAATGTTAATGTATTATCAAGATGCAGTTTTAAATGAATTAAAGACTATATCCCAAATTCCTAACTCTTTAATTGAAACTGGAGGACTAAAAATATATACAACATTAGACGTTGATGCTCAAACTAAATTAGAGAATAATATTTTAGAAAATATTGACGAAAAAAGTGGTTTACAAGTTGCTAGTGTTGTTGTAAATCCTAAAACTGGAGCAATTATTGCTCTTACAGGAGGAATGAATTATGCAAAAAGTCAATACAATAGGGTGGTTAATTCAAAAAGACAAGTTGGTTCAACTATGAAACCTTTTTTATATTACGCGGCTTTAGAAAACGGAATGATATCTTCTTCAACATTCAAAAGTGAAGCAACAACTTTTACTTTAAGCAACGGAAAAACATATTCCCCAATTAACGCTAGTGAAAGATACGCAAATAAAGAAATTACAATGAATGCGGCAATTAGTTTATCTGATAATATTTACGCAGTTAAAACTAATTTGTTTTTAGGAACAGATACTTTAGTAGAGGTGGCAAAGAGAGCCGGCATCAAAAATAAATTAGATAACGTTCCATCTCTAGCTTTAGGAACTAGCGAACTTAACATTATGGATTTCGCTACAGGGTATACCACATTTGCAAGCGGGGGTTATAAAAAAAATTTATATTTAATAAGTAGAGTGGAAGACATGCATGGTAATATTCTATACGAACATAAAAATGATTCAACGTTAGTTTTAAATCCAAATTATGTTTATATTCTAAATGAAATGATGACAAATACAACTAATTACTCTTTTATTGATTATACAACTCCTACTGCTTTAAGATTGGATTCAATATTATCAAATAAATATGCCATTAAAACTGGTACTACCAATACAGATTTTGTTAATGTTGGATACAATCAAGATATTTTAATGGTTATTTGGACAGGTTTTGATGATGGTAGTCCAATAAAATCTCAAAGTGGCTATTCTACCAAATATGCTATGGCAAAAACTATTGAAAGCATTATGAAAGACAAAACAACATCATGGTATGAAACTCCAACTAATGTTGTCGGTGTTGTTCTGGATGCAATAACTGGAGAAACAACAAATAATGCTGCCAAAGCTGTTGTATATTATTATGTTAAAGGCACTGAATACTATAATCATGTTTTTAAAGAAGACAACAATGAAAAAAGTGATTAAAATCACTTTTTTACTTTTATCGTAAATTGATAAATATCATCTAAATCTATTTCTTCAATTTCAATATTAAATCCCTTGTTATAAAGTTCATTAGTATTACTCCTAACACTATTAATTGCAGTTTTTAAATCAAGACCTCTTTCTTCTTGTTTTTTCATTTCATAATCGGGACTCAATGTTTCAATTAAATCAATAGGGTCAATTAATTCACTTTGAAAATTGTTTTGCGACATATTTTGTGCGTAAATGTTATTATCAATTTCTGGTTCCATATCAACTTTTTTTTCTTCTACTTTAGGAAATTCAAAAGTTTGAACGGGAGAAGACTCAAAAATTGTTGGTTCAAGAATTGTATTAGTCTTAAGATTTTGATTACTATTTAAATCTGTAGTAATTACAGTATTTAAAGGAATTTCTGAAGCTATTTCTGGTTTAATTTCTTCATTATTTATTGAAGAAATATCTTCTGTTTCCATATTTGCTTCATCATCTTCTAAAAAATTAAAGAATTTGTTTGGAATTTTTGATGAATTAGAATTATTTTCTGGTTTTGTTTTATTTTCTTCAATGGTTTGTAATTCACTTGGCTGTAATATTTTTGACAGGTCTTTTTCTTCTTCTTTAGGAAGAATATCTTTGGCATTTGTTACAATATTATCTACATTTGGAGTAAATGATTGAAATAAATCACCTTCTATAACATTATCGGTTTTTATATTTTCAGTTGGTGTTATCCCTTGTGTATTTATGATTTGATTATTTGTTTCTGACATAGATGATTGGGAAGCTATATCTGATGATTCTTTTTCAACTTCAGCTGTTATATCTTTTCCTAAATAATTTTTTAAATCTAAATCTAATTGTCTTACAGTAATTCTTTCATTAATAACTTTATTTAACCATTCTTTTTGTTCTTCTTTATTACTTAAATTAAGCAAACTTCTAGCATGCCTTTCGCTTATTTTTCCCGACAATAGTGCCGCTTGTACTTCTTCATCCAAATTTAACAAACGTAATTTATTGCTAACTGCACTTTGCGATAAACCTAACTTAGCAGCAAGTTCTTCTTGAGTTAAAAACCCTTTATCAAGTAAATTTCGATATGATTTTGCCTCTTCAATTGGTGTTAAATTCTTTCTTTGAACGTTTTCAATTAAAGCAATTTCTGCTGAAGTATTATCATCAATTTCCTTAATTATTGCTGGTACAGTTTTAAGTCCAACTAAACAAGCAGCACGAAATCTTCTTTCGCCAGCTATAATTTCATATTTATCATTAATTTTTCTTAACACTAAAGGTTGTATTATACCATGTTGTTTAATTGAAGAAGCCAATTCCTCTAAATCTTTTTCATCAAAATTTAACCTTGGTTGAAATTGATTAGGAATTATTAAATTAATTGATATATTTTGAACTTCTTGATTATTTTCTTGTTCCATGGCAAAAACTCCTTTTATTCTATATTCATTTTACCTTAAAAACTAATCTTATGCAATTAAATTTTTACAAAAAAATAAGTCTTTACCAAAAACTTATTCTAACATATGTTATTTTTTAATATTTGATCGTATTTTCTAGGATATTTGTCATCAATTTGACCATTTCTTTTTATAACAATCAAAGTTCTTAAACTATTTTCTTTTGGCAAAAATATTTTTTTAATATCATCAATCTTACTATTTAAAAATTTTATTGTATTCTCACTTTCTTTTAATTCATCAATACAATTTGCTTTCATTGCGATAAATAAACCATTTATTTTTAAATAAGGTAAAGATAATTCAACTAACACTCGTAAATTTGCAACTGCTCTTGAAACTACTATATCAAAAGCATTTCTTTTTTTCATAATATAATCTTCAGCTCTTTCATTAACAAGATTAATTTTTTTTAATTCTAATTTGTTTATAATATACTCTAAAAACTTAATTTTTTTATTATTAGAATCTAATAATGTTAAATTTATTTCCGGAAATATTATTTTTAGTACAATTCCAGGAAAACCAGCACCTGTTCCAATATCTAAAACACTTTGATTATTGATGTCTATTACTTGACATACAGTTAAACTATCGTAAAAGTGTTTTAAATATATTTCTTCAATAGTTTTTATTGCTGTTAAATTAGTATGCTCATTATAGTTTATTAATTCTAAAGCATATAATTTTAATAATTGTAATTGTTTTTCATTAATATTGATTTTTAAATTACTTAGTTCACTAATAAATTCTTTTTCATTCATTTTTATTATACTCTTTCTTTAAATATACACATAAAATTGCTATATCACTTGGATTAACACCACTAATTCTTGCGGCTTGTCCAATTGATATCGGTCTTATTTTTATTAATTTTGTTTTTGCTTCAGTAGCAATGTTTTTAACATTATTATAATCTATATCTTCAGGTATTTGTTTTGCTTCTAATTTTAACATCTTTTCAATATTCTTTTTTGAACTATTGATATATCCTTCATATTTAATCTCTATTTCAACTTGATTTAATACTTCCTTTTCATATTTTAATTCGAGAAAATTTTGTAAAAACTCAATATTAATTTCTGGCCTTTTTAATAATTGATAATACGAAATTGAATAATTCGGTACTTCTTTATTACTAATTTTAAAAATTTGTTTTGTTTCTTCATTCAATTTTAATTTTGTTGTTTGCAAGATATCAATTAATTCATTAATATCATTCACTTTTTTTATATATCTTGTATATTGTTCTGTATTAATAGTTCCATATTCATTTGCTAAATTACGAAGACGTAAATCAGCATTATCATGTCTTAATATTAAACGATATTCTGCCCGAGATGTGAGCATTCGATAAGGTTCATTTGTTCCTTTTGTAACTAAATCATCAATTAAAACACCAATGTATGCATCACTCCTTTTAAGAATTAATGGTTCTTTATTATTTAAAAGGGATACAGCATTAATTCCTGCAATTAAACCTTGTGCTGCTGCTTCTTCATAACCACTTGTACCATTAATTTGACCTGCTGTAAATAAATTTCTAATTATTTTATTTTCTAAAGATGGTTTAATTTGCAAAGGATCAATTGCATCATACTCAATAGCATATGCATATTTTGTTATAATACAATCTTCTAAACCTTCTAAACTATGAACCATTTTCTCTTGAATATCTATTGGCATAGAAGTCGAAAAACCTTGTAAATACCATTCATCGTAATATAAACTTTCTGGTTCTAAAAATAATTGATGTCTTTCTTTATCTTTAAATCTAACAATTTTATCTTCAATAGATGGACAATATCTAGGACCAACTCCTGTTACATACCCACCATACATACTTGACTTATCTAAATTGTCTAAAATAATTTGATGAGTTTGTTGGTTAGTGTGTAATAAATAACACTTTTGTTGATTATTTATATCATATTCCGGATTATTATCGAAACTAAATGTGTAATATTCTTTATCTCCATATTCGGCTTCCATTTTTGAAAAATCTATTGATGACACCTTTATTCTAGGAGGTGTACCAGTTTTTAATCTTTGAATCGTAAGTCCATATTTTTTTAAATTATCACTTAAATAATTACTTCTTTTTTCCCCATGTGGACCTCCAATTTCATTTGTGCTTCCACGTAATATATTTGCTTTTAAATAAGTACCTGTTGTTAAAATGATACAATCTGCACATATTTTATCTTTATTATCTAAAATAACACCCGTTACTCTATTATTAGTAATAATTAAGTCTTCGACCATACTCTCTAAAACATCTAAGTTTTCTTGTTCATTTAACTTTTTTAACATTTCTTGTGGATAAGTAATTTTGTCTGCTTGAGCGCGTAAGCATCTTACTGCTGGACCTTTAGAATTATTTAACATTTTTATTTGAAAATGAGATTTATCTGCAACTTTACCCATTATTCCACCTAAAGCATCTATTTCCCTTACAATAACTCCTTTGGCAGTACCGCCAATTGATGGATTACATGGCATATCAGCAATGTTTTTAATATTAGATGTTACTAATAAAGTTTTCTTTCCTAAGTAACTACATATATAACTTGCTTCACAACCTGCATGTCCTCCACCAACTACAATAATATCATATTTCATTTAAATCACTTTCCTATACAAAATTTACTAAATAGTTCATCTAATAACTCATCGTTATATATTTGCCCAATGATTTCTCCTAAATAATCCCAAGCATTTTTTATATCAATACTTGCGATATCAGGCGTTATATTATTATTTAAACTATTAATTGCTTTTTTAATACTTCCAATTGCTTTTTCAGTTAAATCAAGTTGTCTTGCATTAGATAAATAAGTTAAATCATTAAACATATCATTATTCAATTCTAATTCTTTAATAATTACTTTTTTCAAATCATTTAATCCATCTATTTCAATAGTGTTTCCATAGATTATTGGAAAATTAATATTATTGAAATTAATTCTTCTTTCTAAATCGTTTTTATTAACAAATAATATAACTTTTTTATCTTTATATTTCTCTAATAATTTTAATTCTTCGTTGCTAATTTTTTCGTTATTATTTACTACAAATATTATCAAATTAGCATTATCTATTAAATTTATACTTTTTTCTACACCAATTTGTTCAACCAAATTATCTGTTTTTCTTATTCCTGCAGTATCATATAAATTAATTAAAATACTATTTAGTTCAATAGATCCTTCTACAATGTCTCTTGTTGTTCCTTCAATATTTGTTACAATAGCTTTTTCTTCTTGTAATAAAGCATTCAATAAACTGCTTTTGCCTACATTAGGTTTACCAACAATTGCAATATCAACTCCATTTTTGATAACTTGAATATTTTTAGATTTTTGTAGCAAAATTTTTAATTCATTATTAATAATTTTTAATTTAGGTAAAAGAATATCACTAGTCATTATTTCTATATCATCATATTCAGGATAATCAATATTTACTTCAATATTTGCCATAATACTTAATATTTTATTGCGAATAGTAATAATTTGTTCTTTTAATTTACCACTTATTCCTTTAATTGCTAAATCATGAGCAGTTTTACTTTTTGACATTATTAAATCATTAACTGATTCCGCTTCTGTTAAATCTATTCTTCCGTTCAAAAATGCTCTTTTTGTAAATTCCCCAGGTTCAGCAATCCTTGCACCATTATTCAATAATATTTTTAAAATCATGCTTGTTGTAGTTATTGAACCATGACAATTTATTTCAACAATATCTTCTTTTGTATAAGTTTTAGGACCTTTCATAACCATAACTAGTACTTCATCAATTATTTCATCTTTATTATATATTTTTCCGTAATGAATTGAATGCGTAGATGCTTTATCTAAATTATTTGGTTTAAATATTTTATTGACAATATTAATTGCATCTTTTCCACTAACCTTAATTATTGCAATAGCACCAGGAATAGCAGTGGATAACGCACAAATAGTATCTTCCATATAAATCAACTCCGGTACGTATTATAACATATATTTGTTTAAAATAATAAAAAAAATTGTTTTTTTAGAAACAATTTAATTTTCTTCATTAATTTCTGGTTTTATAACAATATATCTATTTGGTGCTTCACCAACACTTTCAGTGTATACTCCTTTGAAATCAGTTAGGACATTATGAACTATTCTTCTTTCATAAGAAGTCATACTATCAAGTTTTGCTTCTACTTTTGTATTTCTTACTTCTCTTGCAACATTTTTTGCAAGTTTTTCCAAATAATATATTTGTTTATCTTTATAATTTTCTACATCAAGTGATATATAAGGATAAGTACCTGTAATATTAAAGATGATTTGTTTTAAAATACTTTCTAAAGCTTTTAATGTTTGACCATTTTTACCAATCAAGATAGGATTATTATTAGAATACATTTTAATTTTCATTGTATTATCTCTTATTTGTGATTCAAAAGTTGTTTCTATACCCATTTTAACTAATATTTCATTTAAAATTTCCTTAATATAATTAATAATCTCTTCATAAGTATATACTTCAACTATAATTGATGCATTTTTAAATAATTTCCCTTTTTGCTCTTTAACTGAATAAACATAAGTATTTTCTTCTAAATTATTTTCTGAAATAATTGACTCTAATACTTCTTCTTTAGTTTTTCCTTCTTTTACAATACTTTTCATATCCATACATCTCCTTTATTTATATATATTTATCTTTTTTATTTTCTCTTTCCATTATTTTCTTTACTAACCATGTTTGAATTACAACAAATCCATTTGTTACTATCCAATATAATGCTATTGCAGTTGGTAAACTAAATGATGCAATAGAGATAAATACTATCATGAATTTTAACATTGTTTTAGTAGATTTTTCTACTTCTGGTGTTTGTCCACTTGTTGCCGACATTGATTTTTTAAATGAGAAATAAGTTGATAAAATAATTAATACTATTAATATTATATATAAATACTCATGATTAGCGATTCCTTTTAAAGGTGTCATTCCTAATTTTAATGATAGAAATGAATCTTCAAATATTGCTGGTACTCGGTTAATTGCTTGTAAGAATGCAAAGAACAAAGGTAATTGTATGAATGATATTAAACATCCTCCAATAGGATTTACTTTATACTTTTTATAAACCAACATCATTTCTTGACTTTTTGCCATTTGGCTTTCATTGTCATTACGATTTTGATATTTAGCATTAATTCTATTTATTTCAGGATTCGCTTTTTTCGTATTTTCGGATTGACGCTGAGTTTTAACGGAGAACGGTAATAATACTATTCTTATTAAAAGTCCAATTAACATTACAGAAATACCATAATTATTAACAAAATCTCCTAACTTTAGAATTAAAAACGCTAACGGTTTTACAAATATACCTTCCCACAAACTTGCACTTTTATTTGAATTAATTTTAAATTTCGTACATTCGGGAAGCTTTTCCATTTTTATTTTTAATTGATCATCATGCTCTTTATATATTTCTAACAATTTTTTTTCTGTAGGTCTACATAAAATATTATTTTGAATATTTTGACCTGTTATTGGATTAGCAATAATTTTATTATCTTTATCCTTAATATAATCTGAACTACCACATCCACATGTTATAATAACAAATAGAACAATTATTATTATTTTTATTTTATTTTTCATTATTTCACCTTTTTCATTATAGCACATAATTCTTTCTCTAGTTCTTGAAAAGATATGTTTAAACAATTTTTTCTTAAAACAATAATATAATTATATATTTTAGCTAGATTTTTTATTTTATCTAAAATTGTTTTAATTCTTCGTTTATATTTATTTCTTACTACAGCATTACCAATTTTTTTGCCAACTGCTATTCCAAATTTTAAACTATTATCTTTTTCCTTATAATATATAGTGAAATATTGTGAGCTAATTTTAGTGCCAGTATTTATTATTTCATTAAATATAATATTACTTCTAACAATTTCTTTTTTTTTCATTATTAAATACAAAAAATTATAAATAAACAATTATTTATAAATTCTTTTTCTTCCTTTGGCTTTTCTAGTCTTTACTACTTTACTGTCTTTACGAGCAAAGAAACCACATTGTTTAGTTGTTTTATTTTTATTTGGTTGATAAGTTCCTTTCATATCCGACACCTCTTTTCAATGCCTTTAATTATATCTATATATTTAATTGAAGTCAAGATTTATTTGTGAAAACGTATGTTATTACAATAATTTTATTGTTATCAACAATCCCACAGTTATCCACAGTTAATAATTATTAACTTTTTTCATTGTTGATAAATCAATTTGTTGATAATGTGGATAACTCTATTTTTTATTTAATTTATTGATTTTATTATGTTGATAACTATGTTGATAAGTGTTAATAAATAAAAATATTAAATTTTTACTTTCTTTTTAATTAACTTTGATATACAATATTATTAACCAAAAAAGTAAGTGGGGTGGTTTAATGGATCTTTCGACGTTATGGACAAATTTTCTAGGCGAAATCGAGCAAAAACTTAACTCAGCGTCTTTTTATGCATGGTTTACAGAAGATAAATTAATTTCACTTAAAGACAATGTTATTACAATACAAGTTCCCATGGAAATGCATAAAAATATATTAATAAGTAATTATTATACTATTATTGAAGAATGCTTTTACAATTTGACTGGTGAAAATTATGATATAGAATTTGTTCTTCCTGGAGAAGTTAATGATGAACAATCTAATGTAAAACAAGAAATAAAAAAATTACCTATTGATGATTTGTGGAAAACTAATCTTATATCAACATATACTTTTGATAATTATATTGTTGGTAACTCAAATAAACTTGCAAAAATGGCTGCTCTTGCTGTAGCTGAAGCTCCTGGTAAAATACATAACCCTCTATTTTTATATGGAAAAAGTGGATTAGGAAAGACACATTTAATGCATGCCATTGGTAATTTTATTTTCAACACTAATCCACAATTAAAAGTTTTATATGTTACTAGTGATATTTTTATGAATGATTACACTGGAATAGCAGCAACTAACATTAATAAAGTCGATTATTCTACAAAATTTAAAGAAAAATATCGAAATGTTGATGTTCTCATTATTGATGATATACAATTTTTAGTAGCAGCAGGCAAAAGTCAAGATGAATTTTTTAATACATTTAATGAATTACATCAAGCAAATAAACAAATTATTATTAGTTCAGACAGGTCTCCAAATGATTTGAAACTTTTAGAAGAAAGGTTAAGGTCAAGATTTATGTGGGGATTACCTGTTGATATTTATCCACCAGATTTTGATTTACGATGCCGAATAATCGAAAATAAAATAAAGAATACTAATTTTGCTTCTTTAGTAGGTAGAGAAGTAATAGAATATATTGCTAATAATTGTCAGAATGATGTAAGATTTATCGAAGGAACAGTTAATAGATTAATGGCTTATACAGCAATGATGGTACCAAAAAAAATTGATTTAGAATTTGCTAACGAGGCACTAAAAGATTATGTAAATGTTAATGTATATGCTAATAACAGCATAGAATTTATTCAACAAGTAATTAGTGAACATTATGGATTTCCTGTCGATGATTTAAAAGGTAAGAAAAAAAGTGCTAAAATTGCTTATCCACGTCAGATAGCAATGTATCTTTGCCGAACACAAACAGAAGAATCATTTGCACGAATTGGAATGTCTTTTGGAGGGAGGGATCATTCAACAGTAATATCTGCTGTTAATAAAATTGAAAAAGAATTAAAAACAGATGTTACCTTACAAAACACTATTAATGACATAAAAAACAAATTATAAACAATTAACAACTTATTAACATTTTATTAACAATCATATAAATGTAAAAAACATAGTAACTAAAGGTGATGAATATAGTTATCAACATTATCCACCATACTACTACTATTAAATAAAAGAAAGAAGGAATTAAAAATGAAATTTACAATTGAAAAAAACGTTATATTAAATGCATTAACTAATGTTATAAAAGCAATATCTATTAAAAACATTATTCCAATATTAAATGGGATTAAAATGGAATTAACAGAAGAAGGATTATATTTGACTGCAAGTAATAGTGAACTAACTATTAAACAATATATAAAAGCAACTGATATTAAAACAATCGATAAAACAGGAATAATTATTATTCAAAGCAAGTTTATTGTTGAAATGATTAGAAAAATGCCTACAGATTTAATAGAATTTGAATTAATAGATGATACTAAAATAAGAATATACTCAGAAATAAATGAATATAAACTTAATTGTTTGCCAGTTGATGATTACCCTAATGTTAGTTTAGATGAACATAAAGATCCAATAGTTATCAATAGTTTAAATTTTAAAGAAATTATCAATCAAACTGTATTTGCTATATCAACTCAAGAAATTAGACCACTTCTTACTGGAATTAATTTTAAAATTAACAATGATTTATTAGAAGTAATTGCAACTGATTCATATCGTTTATCAAAAAAGAATATAAAGTTATCAACATCTATCAACAATATAATTGATATTGTTATACCAGGTAAAAATATTATTGAATTAGAAAAAATACTTACTGAAGAAAAAGATTTAGAATTACATGTATTTAATAATAAAATATTATTTAAATATGATAATATAATTTTTCAAAGTAATTTATTAAGTGGACAATTTCCGTTTAATACAGCTTCTTTACCTAAAGAATTTGCTTATTTAGTAAAAATTAATTTGGATGCATTTGCAGCAAGTGTGGATAGAGCATCACTTTTAACACTTGGTAAAGATAAGAATGTTGTAAAAATGAATATTATTGACAATAAAATTAAAATTACCTCTACAGAATCAGAATTAGGTAAAGTTGAAGAAAATTTAGTAGCCGAAACAAATAATAAAAATGAATTAGAAATATCATTTTCAGCTAAATATATGTTAGATGCCTTAAAAGTTATAAAAGATGAAGAATTATTAATCATGTTAAACAATGATATTAGTCCAATTATAATGAAATCTGTTAAAGATGAGTCATTAATTGAGTTGATTTTACCAATAAAATCATTTTAGTCCCATAATTCGACAAAATATTCACAATTTATTTGGTAAACTTTAGTTAGTTTATCTATTGAGGGGGTGAATGTTATGAATGAATATGAAGTAAACTGTCGTACTTTAGCTTTAATTGCTAATAATAAAAAAACAAAAGTTTATGAAGATAATAGAATTATTTACATTAATAAAACACCAAATGAAATTATGGAAGCGAGTTGTCAGTACTTTGGTAGTTCTTTAACTGGTAGACAAAAAGGTACATTAAGATTGATTGGGGTTTCATATAAACCACCAGTAATCGTTGAAGAATCAAATTCAATAATTTTTTTTCCAACAGGGTCGCCACGTGCAGATGATTGTTCTTGGATTGGATTAAGAAATATTGATAGGTATTATTCTTATAAAGATAAAATAATAGTTGAATTTAAAAATAAACAAAAAATTGAATTAAATTTATCTATGGGTGTACTTGATAATCAAATAATGCGAGCTACCAGATTAGAATCCGTTTTACGAGGTCGAAAAACAACAAAAATACTAGAAGAAAACGTAAATATGTGATATAATTATTAATAGGTATAGGAGTACTAATATACCTATTATTTTATTGTATGGACACAAAAGAGGCTAAAAATGGAAATTAGAGAATTAAAATTACTTAATTTTAGAAATTATAGTAACACTAACATCAGTTTTGAGAAGAAAATTAATATTATTTATGGTAATAATGGTACTGGAAAAACAAATTTGGTAGAAGCAATATACCTTTTAGCATTAACAAAATCATTTCGAAAAGTAAATGATAAAAATTTAATCCAATTAGGTAAACAAATTTGTAAAATAGAAGGAAATATTATTCAAAATAATAAAAATAATAATTATAAAGTTCTTATTAAGGATGATGGAAAAATTGTTAAAATAAATAATTTTAAAGAAAATAAAATAAGTAATTATATTTCGAAAATAATAGTAGTTTTCTTTGGACCAGATGATTTAAAAATTATTAAAGAAACGCCTTTAATAAGAAGAAAAATGTTAAATATTGAATTATCTTTATTAGATGAAAAATATTTAAGAATTATAACAATCTATAATAAGATATTAAAACAACGTAATGCATATTTAAAGAAAATGGTTATGAATAAAATAACAGATCAAGAGTATTTAGATATTTTAACAGAAAAATTAATAATGTATGGAATTAAAACTTATGAAATAAGAAAAAATTTTATCCACAATATTAACAATTATATAAAAGATATTTATTGTAATATTACAAATAATAATACATTGTTAGTTAAATATGAAAGTAATTATGATAATTTAGATTATAATCAAATATTCAAATTATATAAAGATAATTTGAAAAAAGAGTTAATTTTAGGTACTACAATATTTGGAATTCATAAGGATGATTTGTTATTTTATATAGATAATGAAGAAATGATTAATTATGCTTCAGAAGGTCAAATTAAAAATGCAATTATTGCTTTTAAATTAGCTCAAATTGAGTATATTTATGAATTAAGAAAAGATTATCCTATAGTTGTATTTGATGATTTGTTTAGTGAATTAGATAAAGAAAAAGTTAATAATATAATTTCTTTATTAAAAGAAGATATTGAAATATTTATAACGACAACTGATGTTAATTTGCTCCGAAATG
Organism: uncultured Muribaculaceae bacterium; assembly: GCA_964651315.1. Classification (GTDB taxonomy): domain Bacteria; phylum Bacillota_I; class Bacilli_A; order RF39; family UBA660; genus CAZYXO01. The sequence continues at coordinate 1,081 of CAZYXO010000002.1, read as the reverse complement.
ATATAAAAAAGAAAAGTAATTTAATAGATATAAATGAAATTAAGAAAGAAGGTAAAATAGATGGAGAATAAAGAACACTATAATGATAGTGATATTCAGGTTTTAGAAGGTTTAGAGGCAGTTAGAAAAAGACCTGGTATGTATATAGGGACAACAGGAGAAAAAGGATTACATCATTTAGTATGGGAAATTGTTGATAATGCTGTTGATGAAGCATTAGCAGGTTATTGTGATGATATTGAAGTTATCATTGAGAAAGATAATATAATTTCAGTAAAAGATGATGGACGTGGAATGCCAACAGGTATAAATGTAAAAACTGGTTTATCCACTATTGAAACAATTTTTACAGTGTTACATGCTGGTGGAAAGTTTGGTGGCGGTGGATATAAAGTTTCTGGCGGACTTCATGGTGTAGGTGCTAGTGTTGTTAATGCATTATCATCGTGGTTAGAAGTTTACGTATATCGTGATGGAGAAGTACATTATCAAAAATTTGCTGATGGTGGTAAACCAGTTGAACCAATGAAAGTGATTGATAAATGTGCTATTGAAAGAACAGGAACAACAGTAAGATTTAAACCAGATGGAGAAATATTTAAAGAAACAACAGTATTTAGTTATGATACATTATATAAAAGATTACAAGAAATGTGCTTTTTAAATAAGGGATTAAGAATTAATTTGTATGATGAAAGGGAAGAAGTAAAAAAACATGATGCTTTCGTTTATAATGGTGGAATTATCGAATATGTTGCAATGCTTAATAAAAACAAAAAACCAATTCATGATGATGTTTTGTATTTTGAAGGTTCAGATAGTGGTATTCAAATAGAAATTGCTATGCAATATAATGATGGATATAATCCTGCAATTTATTCATTCACAAATAATATTAATACAATTGAAGGTGGTACTCATGAAGATGGAGCAAAAAATGCCTTAACAAGAGTTATCAACAATTATGCAAAAAGTAGTAAAATGATGAAAGAAAATGATGATGCTTTAGTTGGAGATGATTGTCGTGAAGGTCTTACAATGATTGTATCTTGTAAACATCCAAATCCTCAATTTGAAGGTC
>CAZYXO010000001.1:0-37399 GCA_964651315.1 uncultured Muribaculaceae bacterium | reverse complement strand
TATGTCATTAATTATAGAAATTTCATAAATACATATTCTAACGAATTATCACAAGTATTAAAAACATTTAACACAACAAACGTTATTAGTTGTAGAGTTAAAGCATTAAATTCCATACAATTTAAAATTGAAAAATATACATTAAATCACGAGAATGGAAAAATCCCATTAAAGAAATGTTTAAACGATTTATTTGGTGTTAGAATGATAATGAATACAAATATAACTTATGAAGAAATTTTAAAAATTATAAAAGAAAAATATCCTAATTTAAAGTGTATTTTTTCACAAAAGCAAGAATATAAGGCTATACATATATATTTTGGCAATGATAATAATAATAACTTTCAATGGGAATTACAACTATGGAATAAAAATTTTGAACATAGGAATTTCTTATCACATAAAAAATATAAACAAGAATATACTAAATGGGAAGATAAAAATAGTTAAGGAGGAATCAAAATGATAGGACATTATATTATTATGGCTAGTGCTTATTCTATTGGCAAAAGAATTGTTTTGCATTATTGTGATAATATGGAAGCAAAAAATGTACCAGATGACATAAAATATATTATGGAAACTTGTGGTTATAGTGTTCCAATATCAACACATTTTATTCAAACAAATTCTCATTCTTTTGATTCTATCAAAAAACTAGATGCATTTTTTGATGATACTTTATTAATCGATACAAAAGAAGAATTTGCAAAAATAGTTATTGCAGATAAAGAACTTACGGGTTTGGATTTGGCAAAATATATCATTAGTATTGTGCCTTGTACACATTTAAAACTACAAAAATTGGCTTATTTATGTTATGCTGATTACTTGTGTGACGAAAATGATAAATTGTTTTCAGATAAAATATATGCTTATAGATTAGGTCCTATTGTAGAATCAATTTATAAAAAATATAAAAAGAAATTTTGTATAAAAAATGAAGAAGATGATAAAAAAGAATATGGAAATAATTTAAATAAATTACCAAGTAGAAGTAGAATTCTTGCAGCAAAAGATGGCTATAATAAATTAATTAGTATAAATAAAACCCTAGATAAATATAAACATTATAGTGCTAGTGAATTAGTAAATTTAACTCATAAAAAAGATTCTCCTTGGAACATATCTGGTTCTGGACTAGAAATAAATAAAGTTATAACAGATGATATTATAAGAAAATATCACGTAAACGAAAGTATATAAAAAGATGTTTTAAACAACTAAACATCTTTTTTATTTATCTTAAATTTGTTAATGCTGTTGATAATCCATCAATATATATTGTTCCAGATAATTCTTTATCAACATTTGTATTATCTACAGTTCCTGCATTATAAAGAACTATATCAATACGATAATATGTAGTAGAATTTGTTCCTATATTTATTGAAGCATTATTTTTTATGTCAACATTTCCAGATTTACCAGTACAATCTACAGTTCCAACTAATGTTAAATTCCCTGATGTTGTTCCACTATATAATCTACATTCTACATCGTTTCTATTTGCAGTAGTTGCTTTTTCAGTTTGAATAAATTCGTTTTTAGTAAAGTTTATTCCAATTTTAAATGTAACATCATCCGTTTTAACAGAATCTCTTGTAACTGCTATATTAAATTCTCCAGATGCTAATGTCTTATCTCCTGCACCACTTGCTAAAGTTAAATTAGAACCATTAATACTTGCTCCAGTAGTATATGTAATAGTTGCCATTGTTCTAGTAGTTACATTAATTGTTTGAGCGTTTCCACTTTGAGTATATGTACTTGCAAAATATGCAAATGTTGCACCTATTAATGTAACTATTAATGTTAATACAGTAACAACTGAAATAAATATTCTTGTTTTCTTTTCCATTTTCATTCTCCTAACTATATTTATAATATCAAAATAATAACTTTTTTACAATTATTTTATTTATATTTGTTAGCATTTTAATTTATAAGTAGTTGCAACTATATTAGGATTACTCATATAAGTAATTACATAACTATCTATTACTTTAGATATAATTATTCCTTGTTTTATTATGATGCCATTCTTTTATTTCATTATCTATTATTTTGATATATTCTTCTATTTGCGTTATATCATAAGTTTTCATTTCTCTTATTTTAAACTCTAATATTATATAACAATTATTAGGTATATTAAATAATAATATATCTATGTATCTTGTTTTACCTTTATAATTTACTTTATATTCTTTACCTACTAAACTATTTCCTTTACCTATTTGATTCATAACTTCGAATATATTATCGATATTGGATTCTTTAAATTATCTTTAATAGGTATTACTTCATATTTATTTTCTATTACTTTTATATTATTTTTAGTATCTTCTGGTAATCTTTCATATGCATTTGATTTTATTAAATCTTCTAATTGCCTATAACCTAAATTATTTTGAATTGTTTCATTGATATAATAATTGATTTTATCTTGAGTTTTAAGTGGAAACAAAACATCAAAATGAGATAATGTTAATTGTGTCGGCAATGCCGACACAATTGGAAATGTTTGATAAAGTTTTCTGGATTTAAACAATTTCCGAATCCCATACCCACTTCCAAATTTTGCAGTTAACTGATTTGCCCACTTTTTTATAACATAATCACCATACTTTGCTCGATCACTCTCTTGGGCTTCACTAATTAATTTGCCTATATTCCAATAAGTCATTAGTTTTTCACTATTATCTTTTATTTCCCTTACTTTTTTATTTACTTCCCTTTTTTCTACTATTTTATATATTTCATTATAGTAATTCATAATTCTTTTTCTCTTTCTTGGTTGTATACAATATCATAAGAATTATGTTTAATTTGTCGAATTTTGTCTCAAGAATTAATTATTTTAAAAATTTAACAAATAGATTATTTATTTTGGTTTTTAATAGAAATTAAAATATCCATATGTGATAAATTTAATTGTGCCGACACTGTCAGCACAATTGGAAAAGTAAAATATAATTGTCCGTACTTTGCTCTACCAACTCAATTGTCGCTGCAGTGCGGCGATAATTGGAAAGGATTTATATAATTGCCTATATCTCCAAAGTGATTTAATCGAATAATTACTTCCAAACTTTGCAGTTAACCTGTCCGCCCACTTTTTTATAACATAATCACCATACTTTGTTCAATCACATTCCTTTAGTTTCACTAATTAACTTACCTATGTTCCAATAAGTGCCCCAGTGGAGCACCAATTAACTTGGAGTAATATAAAATACAATTAATATATAAATATTACTATATTAAAGCATTAAAAAAGATGAATTAATCATCCTTTTAATTTTCCATTTTAAATTTAGAATTACATTGCTGCAGTAATAGCAGTATCTAATCCTTCGATATAAATTGTTCCTGTTAAACTTTTACCAACATTTGTATTTTCAACAGTTTCAGCATTGAATAAAACTACATCTAAGCGATAGAATGTTGTAGAAGCAGTGCCTAAATTAATTTCAGCATCATCTGTTAAAACAACTTTACCACTTTTTCCAGTACAATCTACAGTTGCTAGTTTTGTTAATGAACCTGAAGTTGTTCCACTATAAAGTTGACATTCTACATCATTTCTAGTTGCATCTGTAGCTGCTTGTGTTTGTACGAAACTATTAGAAGTAAAATTAACTCCAATGTCAAATGTGATTTCAGTACTTCTTACTGTATCTGCAGTTACTGCAATATTAAATTCACCTGAACTTAAAACTTTATCTCCTGCTCCACTTACTAAATCTTGATTTTCAGCAAGGATATTTGCTCCAGTAGTATAAGTTACAGTTGCCATTGTTCTAGTACTAACATTAACTGTTTGGTCATTACCACTTTGAGTATAAGTACTTGCAAAGTATGCGAATGTTGCACCTACTACTGCTACTAATAATGTAGCTACTGCTATTACTGTTAAAAGTAATGTATTTTTTCTTTCCACGTTTTTCTTCCTCCTCCTAGTATACATATTATCAAATAATTTTTTGTTTGGCAATAACTTTTTCAAATATTTTTCACAAAAGTAAAAAATTTTGAAAAAAATACTGTTAACTAAAATTTTTGACATCCTTCATACAATAAAAATTATAGAGTATAATTTGTAATTAAACAAGTAGTAAATTTTAATATTTTACTTTTTATGACATTTTATTTATAATATGTTTTAGAAAGAAGTAAAAATATATGAAAAATAATAAGAATAATAAACGATTATTAATACTTGCTATGTTTACAATAATTATACTATGTATAGCACTTGCTAAAAAAGTATTTGAAAATGATACTTTTTATACAATTAAAATAGGTAATCTAATACTTGATAATGGAATAGATATGTTAGATCATTTCTCTATTCATAATATTTTATATATATATCCTCATTGGTTATATGATGTATTTATTGGAATTATATATAACTTATTTGGTTTAACTGGTATATATATTTCTAATATAGTTTTATTTATTATATTAATGTTATTAATTTATTTTATAAATATTAAATTTAATAAAAATTATTTAGTATCCTATATATTTATTCTTTTATGTATGTTTGGTTTAAGTTTCTTTGTTACTGCTAGAGCACAATTAGTAACTTATATATTATTTGTAATAGAGTTTTATGCTTTAGAAAAAATATATCAAGATAAGAAGAATTTAAAAATATATTCTATTGTTTTAATATTAATATCTTTATTAATATGTAATATACATTGTGCTACTTGGTCTTTTTACTTTATTTTATATTTACCTTTTATTGGTGAATATATTTGTTCTTTATTATTTAAAAGTAATAATAAGTTAGAAATAAATAAAAATAAGAATATTAAATATTTAGTTATTATAATGTTATTAAGTGTTTTATGTGGTTTTATTACTCCTATTGGTAATACTGCTTTTACTTATGTATTTAAATTAAATCAAAGTAATGCTCTTAATTATGTACTTGAACATCATTCATTATCTTTATTTAAATCTCCTGTTGCTCTTGTTATGATTATTGAAACGTTATTAATTGTTTTATTTACTAATACTAAAATTAAATTAAGAGATTTATTTATGATTTTAGGTTTAATATTTATGTCAATTATATCTGGTAGACACGTTGCTTTTCTACTTATTATCGGAACTATTTCAATGTGTAGAATACTTAGTACTTTCTTTAATAATAATGAAGAAGTAAATAATAATATTACAAATATAATATGTTCTAAAGTATTTATAATAGTTCTTAGTATTTGTTTATGTGGTGTATCTAGTTTAATTATTTATAATAATAGTAAAGTTAATTTTATTGATGAATATGAATATCCTGTTGATGCTAGTAATTATATTCTTAATAATTTAGATGTTAAGAATATTAGATTATATAATGATTATAATTATGGTAGTTATTTATTATTAAAAGATATTCCTGTTTTTATTGATTCTAGAGCAGATTTATATACTAAAGCATTTAGTGGTTTAGATTATGATATTTTAGATGATAGTAGAGATATTCATACTTGTAAAAGTAATTATTTAGAGTTATTAAATAAATATGAATTTACTCATATTATTACTTATTCTAATGCTATGTTAGCACAAAATTTGCATACAAATGCTGATTATAAATTAATATATAGTGATAAGTATTTTGTGATATTTGAAGTTAAATAAATATAGTTTACCCCAAATGTTTGAAGTGAATTACCCCAAATCTTTGAAACGAATTACCCCAAATGTTTGAAATATATGTTTATTTTTTCTTAATTATGGTGTATAATGTAAGTAGGAAGTGATTTATTATATGAAATATATTAAAAGAATTGTAGATAAAGAATTAGAAAGAAATCTATCATTTATGGGAGCAATTGTTATAAAAGGCCCTAAATGGTGTGGAAAAACCACAAGTGCTAAACAAATTGCAAAAAGTGTTTTAGAAATGCAAAATCCTGAATTACAAGATAACTACTTAGAACTTGCAAATATTAAACCTTCATTATTATTAGAGGGAGAAAAACCACGATTAATCGATGAATGGCAAATAGCTCCTAAACTTTGGAATGCTGTGCGTTATTCTGTAGATAATACTGGTTTACCAAATCAATACATACTTACTGGTTCCTCTACTCCACTTGAAGATGATACATTGCATAGCGGTGTTGGCAGATTTTCTTTTATAACAATGAAACCTTTAACACTTTATGAAAGCGGAGATTCTAATGGCTTAATTTCTTTGAGTGATATTTTAAATGGTAAAAGAAATATAGATGGAATAAAATCCTCTTTAACTTATGAAAAAATTGCTTATTTAATATGTAGAGGTGGATGGCCTAGTTCATTAAATCTTTCAGAAGAAGATTCAATTTTAATAGCAAAAAATTATATCAATGTTCTTTGCAGTTCTGATATTTCCAAAGTAGATGGTGTTAAGAGAAATCCAAATTTAGCACGTGCAATATTAAAGTCTTACGCACGCCAAATATCAACTATCGATTCTAATCAATCATTATATGATGATATTAAAGCCAATTATTCTGATATTAGTGAACGAACTATTATTGATTATTTAGAAGTATTAAAAAAATTATTTATTATTGAAGAAATAGAAGCATGGAATCCAAACATTAGAAGTAAAACATCAATAAGAAAAACACCTAAAAAAAGTATGATTGACCCTTCTCTTGCTGTTGCTAGTTTGGGATGTACAGTACAAGATATAATAATGGATAGCAAAACTTATGGATTATTATTTGAAAATTTAGTTAATAGAGATTTAAGTGTATACATTAATCCTATAGGAGGTTCATTAAATCATTATAGAGATAGATATGGATTAGAATGTGATAATGTTATTCATTTTGATAATGGAAAATATGCATTAATCGAAACTAAACTTGGAGGAGATAAAATAAAAGAAGCAGAAGAACACTTATTAACTCTTAAAAATTTAATTATCGAAAATGAACCTAAACTTGGTGCTCCTGAATTCTTAATGATAATAACTGGTACTGATATGGCTTACGTAACAAATAATGATGTTTTAATTGTACCAATTGGATGTTTAAAAGATTAAAAATGTATAGATTATGTGATAATCCAAAATTTTATGATTTTTACACTTTTTTACAATAAAAAAGTGTTTTATTTTACTTTTAAAACACTTTCTATCATTTCTTTTATATAACCATCTAATATTTTAATTGGATTAGTATTTTCATAATTACTACGATTATCTTTTACTAATTTATATGGTTCTAAAACATAACTTCTTATCTGACTACCAAAATTTATATCAGTATTATCTTTTAAATTATTAATTTTTAATTTATTTTCATCTAATTCTTTTTTATATAGTTTATTTTTTAACATATTTAATGCTTCATTTTTATTTTTTAGTTGACTTCTTTCATTTTGACAAGTTACTACTATTTTTGATGGTAAATGAGTTATTCTAACTGCACTATTACTTGTATTTACTGATTGTCCACCTGCTCCACTTGAATGATATACATCTATTTTTAAATCACTTTCTTTTATTTCAATATTTATTTCATTATTAAATATTGGTGTTACACTTACTGATGCAAAAGATGTATGTCTTCTTTTATTTGCATCAAATGGACTTATTCTTACTAATCTATGCACACCTTGTTCATTTTTTAAATAACCATAAGCATAAGCACCTTTTATTTGTAATACTGCTGATTTTATTCCTACTTCTTCTCCATCTTGCATATCAATTATTTTACATTCATAATTATTTATTTCACAAAATCTTGTATACATGCGAACTAACATAGAAGCCCAATCACATGATTCTGTACCTCCTGCTCCTGGATGTATTTCTAAATAGCAATCTGAGTTATCATATTCATCATTTAATAATGATTTTACTTCAAAAGCACTAATACTTTCTTTTATATTATCTAGTTCATTAGTTAAATTATCATCATTTAATTCAAGAAGTATATCTATTTCATCAATTAAGTTATTGTATTCATTAACTTCTTTTTTTAAATTAGATAATTCACCACATTTTTCATTTGCAAGTGTTACATTATCCCAGAAATTATCTTGATGTAGTTCACTTTCTAATTCTTGTATTCTTTTTGTTTTAGTTGGAAAGTCAAAGAGACCTCCCAATAGATTCTATTTTTTCTTTTAATTCTAATAATTCTTTTTTCATATTTTCTCCATTTCTAATTCTTTTTTAAAAAATTCATTACTAAATCTATTAATATTTCTTTTTCCTTTGGATTAGATTGTGCTATTAATAAAGTAATTGCAACTAATGTATTATTATCTATAACTTCTTTATTGTTATTATATAACATATTATAATAGTCTAAAATATAAATAAATAATGTTGCAGCAATTCTTTTATTTCCATCGATAAAAACATGATTTTTAATAATTAAATATAAAAAGTTTGCGGCTTTTTCTTCAATTGTAGGATATAATTCTTGATTATCAAAAGATTGATAAATATTTTCAATAATTGATTTTAATCCTTCATTTCTTTCTAATGCAAATAAAGTGCTTTCATTATTAAATCTTAATTTTTCGATAATTGCAAGACATTCTTCATAAGTTATTTTATTACTATTTTTCGTACCTTTTGGTTTAGTTATTTTTTTATGATCATAATCATCTAATAAATCTAAAGCATTCCCATATTCTTTTATTACTTTTATAATATCTTGTGCTTCACTATTTTTTAAATCCACTTCTATTCTTCCAGCAATATCAATTAATTTAACAGTTTTTTCTAAGTATTCTAATCTTTTAAAGTTTAAAGAGTATCCTTTAATTAAATAATCTTTTAATACTTTATTCGCCCATTTACGGAATAAAACACCATTTTTAGAATTGACACGATAACCAACGCTAATAATCATATCTAAATTATAAAATTGTGTTTGATATTTTTTTCCATCATCAGCAGTATGCTCAAAATAAGAGCATACTAAATTTTCATCTAATTCTTCATCTTTATAAACATTTTGAATATGTCTTGTTATAGTCTTTCTATCTTTACCAAATAATTCAGCCATTTGTTTTTGTGTTAACCAAACAGTTTCATCTTTCATATTTACTTCTAGTTTAATATTTTGATTTTCAAATAAGATTATTTCATTTTTCATTTTGAGCCTCTCTTTCGTATAAATGTATTATAAAATAAAAATGGTTAATATGCAACAAACAATAAGCTTTTTTAATATATTTTTATTAGTTCTCCACATATATAATTACAGGGCTCATGTGTTTTTTCATACATTAATGTGAGAGGTGAAAAAAATGTATGATTATAAAAATCCTAATGATTTAGTTTTGTGGGCTAAAGAACAAGAAAAGAAACCAAATAGATATAAAAATGGTGGAATTGGTAGATATGATAAAGATGGAACCAGACAATTTGATTGTTGTGGTTTACTAAAATGTTTTTTATGGCATAATTATAGTACTAATAATGCTAAATATTATAATAAAACACAGAGGGATACTAATTGTGAAGGATTATTAAAAGATGCTAAAGAGAAAGGACCAATAAATACTATTCCAGAAATACCTGGTGTTCTTGTATATCAAAAAAGACATATGGGAATTTATTTAGGAAATGGTTATGTTATAGAAAGTACTGCTAAAAAATTTGATGGTAAGAAAGGCAGAATATATATAACTCAATTTAAAAACAAGAAAAATAAAAATTATCGTGGTACTTGGACACAATGGTTTAAAAGTAATAATTTAAACTATGATAAAGTAGATAGTGAAAAACCAATTATTGAAAATAAATATCCTTTTGATATTGGAGCATATATTTATCCTAAAGAAGATGTAGAAATGCTATCTAATGCTGGATACGGAAATGAAACTAAATGGACTTTAAAAAAAGGAACTAAAAGTTATGTAGCAAAATATAGTGATAAAAATGGTTTATATATGGCTTTAAAATCAATAAATATGGATTGGTTTCAAAGTGCATGGACTAAAGAATTTAATAAATTTAGTTTAGAACCAATCATTGAAAACAAGAATGAACCACAAATTGAAACTCAATTTAATGTAGAAAAAAATGATAAAAAATCATGGTTTAAATTACTAATCGAATTTATTAAAAAGTTATTTAAGAAGAACTAGGTTACTAGTTTTTTCTTATACTTCATTATTAATTGTATTTTTAAGAATATTTCTTTATAATAATACTAGATGGGAATGAAACAAATGAAGAAAAGTAACTTTATTGAAGGGGCTATAATCGCTAGTATTGCTATTATTTTAACAAAAATTATTGGTGTTTTATATGTAATTCCTTTTTATAGTATTATTGGTGAAAAAGGTGGTGCATTATATGGATATGCATACAACATCTATAATGTATTTTTAATTATATCTACTGCTGGTATTCCTCTTGCAATAAGTAAAATTACTAGTGAATATAATACACTTAAAATGAATAAAGAAAAAACATATTTATTCAGTATTGCTAATAAATTTATTGTTATATTTTCATTAATAAGTTTTGCTATATGTTTTTTTGGAGCAGGTTTTCTTGCTAAAATTATTCTTGGTGATATAACTGGTGGAAATACTGTTGAAGATGTTAAATTTGTCATAAGATGTGTTTCTTTTGCATTACTTATTGTTCCTGCTTTAAGTATAATACGGGGTTATTTACAAGGTCATAAATATATCGCTGCATCTTCTATCAGCCAAGTAATTGAACAGTTTGTTAGAGTTGCTGTGATATTAGGTGGTAGTATTCTTGTATTAAAAGTATTTAAGTTATCTATTACAACTGCTGTTGGTGTATCCGTTTTTGGGGCTTGTATTGGAGCATTATTTGGTTATTTCTATTTATTAAGAAAAATGAAAAATTTAGATAAATATGATGATAATAATGGTTTAACTAAATCAGAAAAGAAAAAAGTTATTAAGAAAATATTATCATATTCATTACCATTTATTGTTATTGCAATTAGTGGAAGTATTTATAATTCTACTGATATGATTTTATTAATTAGAGGATTAAATAATATTGGTATGAATGCAACTGATATTGAAACAATAAGCAGTGTATTTACTACTTGGGGTAATAAAATGGTTAGTATTGTTACAGCAATTGGAACAGGAATAATTATTAGTTTAATACCATCAATAGTATCTGCTTATGTAAAAAAAGATATTGAAGAAGTTAATAGAAATTTTAATAAAGCATTACAAATATTATTTTTTGTAATATTACCTTTATCAATATTTGTAAGTATATTTGCTAAAGAAATATGGACTATATTTTATGGAAATAGTTATTTTGGACCAATAATAATGCAATATTTATTTATTGTAGCTTTCTTTGATGCATCATTTACTATGACATGTTCTACATTACAAGCATTAAATAAAAAGAAATTAATTTATTTATCTGTTTTCTTAGGTTTAGTAGTTAATGCTATATTAGATATACCATTAATATATTTATTCCATAATTTAGGTTTACCACCTTACTATGGTGCTATTACTGCAACATTAATTGGTTATTCATTGTCTTTAATAGTTGTACTATATTCATTATCTAAGCATGATGGTCTTACTTATAAAAATACGTTTAAAAAATTACCCATGCAATATTTGAAAATGTTAATAATTGTTGGTTGTTGTTTAATTGTAAGATATTATATTTCTGGTATTACTAGTAGATTATTATTAATTATTATTATAGGAATAGTTGGAGTATTATCTGTTATATTTTATTACTTCTTAAATAGAAAAAATATGGATGATTTACTTGGGAAAAATCTATTTAAAAGATTGTTCAAAAAAAATGAAAAGTAATTTTCATTTTTTTAATATATTGCATACATTATATAAAATTTTATTTAAAGGTAATGTGAATTGACCAATATATTCTATTGTTTCACCACCAAAGCCTCTTTTAACGTCGTATATGCCATAATCTTTATCATTTTTATCAAATATACCAGTAACTCCCAAAAAATTAACATAAGTCATATTATGCTCTATTGCGTCCTTAATATGTGCAGGATACATTGCATATTTAGGACAAAAATCACGATAATTATTATCCATACCACTAGCAAATGAAATATATTCATCATTTGCATACATAGAAAATAAACTAGCAATAATCGTTTCTTTTTGTAAACTACTTGCTTTCTCTATTTCTTTTTGATATTTAATTATTTGTTTTTTTGCAATTTCTTCTTGTTGTAATAATTTTTTACCAACATTAGACGTTGATTTTTTATTAATAATTATTTCTAACTCTTTTTCTTTTTCTTTTAATAATTGTTGCATATTGTTTAAATAAATATTTTTATCTATATAGGCAATGTATAATGTTGCATCTTCTTTATATGTTGTAAATATTCTTTTGTAAAAATTTAAACTATAATTTGAAATATTTTTTCTTGTTGCTGTTTGGTTAAACATACTTATTCCCAGTTCTAAATCATCTATAGTTCCTTTTCTTATTCTCACACCTTTTTGAATAGCAAGTTCAATATTTTTTTTAGTACTTTTATCAAAACATTTAGTTTGTTCTTCATAAGAATTTGTTAATTTTAAACGATGAATAAAACGCATTTGTAATGATTCAAATCTTAAATTATATCCGTAAAAAATAAATCCTGCTGCTTCTAAATTATTTTTTATACTATCATTGTCATATTTAGTAATATTCCCATTTACGTCTCTACTACTTAATATTATTGCGGGATCTATTGTTATTTTAATAACTTTTTTATTTTGATAATAAGCCTTTAATAAATTAGTTAATTCTAAGATAAAAATGTTATCATCATAATTTGTAAGTATACCACGCGAAAAATAAATATGATAAAACTTTTTTAAAATAGGTATTTTAATAGCATAAGAAGCTCCTACTAATTGATTATTTTGATAAAAACCTAATATTTCAATTTCTCTTTTTTCTTGTTGCTTTACTTTTAACCAATTTATTGTTTGATACATATTTTTATAAGGATGGTTTGTAACATAATTTTCATATGTTTTTTCATCTATAATTTTAATAATCATTTTTTCACCTTTTTTAACATTTTACGATATATTTTCAATAAACTTGGTAATACTTTATACATAAACGATTTATTTATTAAGTCAAATTCACCTAAAAATTCTGTATAAATTCCTCCAAAATTTGCTTTATAATTGTAAATTCCTGCATAATTTTTTTCTTTTGTATGAGGATCTCCTACAACTCCAAATAAATCAACATATTTGCATCCTATTTTTTTGGCATATAATAATTCTTCATAATATATTCGATTAACTGCAAATAAATCTCTTGCTAAATCATTATTACCAATATATAGAGTCCATAATATATCTTTTGTGTAAACAACTATCATTGAACATATAATTAATCCTTCTTTTTCGTTTTTATATGGTAAAAGTAATTCAACTTCTCTTTTTAATCTTTTTAAAGTATTATTTGTATTATCTAAATTCTTTTTAATAACCAATCCTTCTTGTAATTCTTTTTCTATTTTATTTATTTCTATTTCATTTTTTGCAATTATTTTTGTTGGATATAATTTTACTTCATGAACTTTAATTTCATCATATTTGTTAAATCCATCATACACATTTTTAAAATATGCACTTCCATAGAAGTGAAAATCATCTTTTTGGCTTATTAACTCATTCAATTTAGAAAAATTGTCGGTATTTTCACTTTCAATTATTTCAAAATCATAACTAAAACTTTTATTAATTTGTTTCATAAATGATTTGCTAATTTTATTTTTTATTTCTTCTTCTGATATATCAACTGGTATTCTAAATGTATATCTTGGTTGATTACCTTCATGTAACTTATTAAATCCTTGATGTTTAAAACCTGTTTCAATAAACCAATTAAATATTTCATAATTGTTTTCTCCTTCAATAGGTTTTGCTTCACTATCGATAGTTTGGTATTTGATACCTGGATCAACTTTTAAATAAATAGCATTTGTTTTTTTTAACAAATTCTTTAATTCTTTTATAAATACATCAAAAATATTTTTATTTTTGTAATCAAAAACAAAACCACGAGGACAGTAATAATAACACATTTTAAAAGGTGTATTTTTTTTCAATAATAAAGCTGCTATTAATATTCTATCATTTTCATCTTTTAAACCAACATAAATTGGTGTTTGCTGACGATTTAATTTTGAAGCATAACCCCAACCCGCTGATTGTAAAAAATGTGCATTAGGGTTTTCTTTAAAAAAATCCATATATTCTTTTTCTGTTAAATTTTCAATAAATTTCATTCTTGAAAACCTCTTTTCATATTAATTAGTATATCATAAGAAAAAATAAAAAAACATATTTCCAATGCTTTTTTATGAATTTATTGGGTTTATAATAAATGAATTATCATAACGTAATAATACTTTTTTATATGTTTCATATACAGTTTTATAATCTTTTAAGTATTGCGTTTCTAATTTGCTAAAAGGTATCACAATATGTTTTGTATGATTAGGTTTATTATAAACATATAATAGTTCAGTCCCATTATCATTAATTGTTATATTTGTGCCTGTTTCATTAACAATTTTGGTTACTTTTAAAGTAGCAAACATACCTATTTTTCTCGGTAATTGCTCTTGATTTGAAATAAAATTGCCTAATGAATAATAAATAAATGTGTCATCTATTTTTTCTATTGGTTGAATTACGTGAGGATGAGTACCAAAAACAATGTCAACATTTAAACTTGCTAAATATTTTGCTTTTTCTCTTTGAAATTTTGTTGGATTATGGGTATATTCACTTCCCCAGTGAATCGCAACAATTAAAACATCAACTTTATCACGAATACTTTCAACATCTTTTTTTACTTGTTCATCACTATATAAATTTACTAAATAACTTTTCCCTTTTGGTACAGGTAAACCATTAGTACTAGTTGTATAACTTAAAAGAGCATAGCTTATATTATTTACTTCTTTTAGTGTTATTTTATTTCTATTTTCTTCACTATCAGCAATACCATTAAACATTACATCTTTTGTTATCCAATAATTATAAGCATTTATGATTCCTTTTTCACCTTTATCAATAGTATGGTTGGTTGCTGTTGATACAGTATTAAAACCCGTATCTACTAAATAATCTCCAAATGCGGATGGAGTATTAAATCTTGGGTATCCAGTATAAGCATAGTTTTCTCCAGCAAAAATAGTTTCTTGATTATAATAAGCAATATCATAACTACTAACAATATCTTTTATTTTTGAAAAAGCGTGCGTAAAATCATATTTTTTGCCACCACCATCTTTTAAAGCAGAATTAAATACATTGGTATGAGCAAGAGCATCACCTGTTCCTAAAATAGTCGCTGTATATATTTTCTCTTTTGGTTCTTCTGCAATATTATCACTTTTTTTATTATCGCTTATAATTGGTTTATCATTATTCCTTAGTAAATCATTTCTATAAATGAAATATCCGCCTAATAATAATGAAAAAAGTAAGATTAATGATAAAATTATTTTTAATTTATGACGCATACGCCTTCTTTTTCTCATAGCAAACTCCTTTTAAAGTTATTATAGCACATTTCAACATTTTTTTATATTTCTTGTGGACTTTATTAATTATTTTTGTTAATATTTTGGTGGAGGAAAAATATGAAAGATAATATAGCAAATTTAAAAGAAACATTTCTAACTGCTGAAAGAGAATATATTTTAGAATTAATGGAACAAAGAGACATTATAAAATTAATTAAAGAAACTAAGAATTATAATACTGAATTGTTGTTTGAAGCAGCTCATACTATTATTACAGAAATAGAAAGTGGAAATGTACCTGATGAACAAATGGAATATATGGAACAAAGATTAATTATTATTCTTGCTTCTATACAAGATAAAGCATTAATCAAGAATGAAACATTAATTCCAAGTATTAATGATGAAATAACAAGATAGAAATAGCAATAGCTATTTTTTATTTTAAAAATAATTAATAGACTTATATTCGACAATTTGATACAATGATATCGGTGATAATAAATGAATTATTTTCTAATTTTTATAATTTTTGTAGGTTTACTAGCAATTTTCTATATTACAATTTATAATACTTTACAATTTCAAAAAACAAAAATAGAAAGTGCTGAAAATATAATTAATGATAGTTTACGAAAGAAGTTTGATTTATTAACTACTACTATAGATGTTATTAATAAAGAAATAGATGATAAAAAGAATTATTTTAAAGAATATGCAAATTTAAAAGATAAACAATTAACTAATTTTGATTTAGATAGAAAATTAATAGAAATAGAAAACATTATTAATAAATTATTATTAGATAATAATTTAAATAATAATGTTGATATTAAAACTAATTTATGTGAAGTTAAGAATATTAATGAAAAATTAGAATCTGCTAAAATATATTATAATAATAATACTAGTGTTTTAAATAACTATATTCGTAAATTTCCTTCATTAATAATTGCAAAATTTCATAATTTTAAAATTAAATATTTCTATGATGGAATTAATAATCAAGATGAAATAACTAATGATTTTAAATTATAAAGACCAATCAATTGGTTTTTTATTTTGACTAATTAAAAAATTATTAGTTTGAGAAAATGGTTTACTACCAAAGAAACCATAATTACAAGAAAATGGAGATGGATGAGAACTTTTTATTACTAAATGAATTTTATTTGTAATTAATTTTTCTTTTTCTTTAGCAAAGTTTCCCCATAATATAAATACTATTGGTGTTTCTTTTTCGTTTAATAATGCAATTATATAATCAGTAAGTAATTCCCAACCTATTTTGCTATGACTACTTGGACGATCTTTTATTACAGTTAGCGAACTATTTAATAATAGTACTCCTTCTTTAGCCCATTTAGTTAAATCACCACTAATACTTGGTGAGATACCTAAATCATCATATAATTCCTTATATATATTTTTTAGCGATGGAGGTAATTTAACACCTTCTTGCACAGAAAAGGATAATCCATGAGCTTCTCCTACACCATGATAAGGATCTTGTCCAACAATTACAACTTTAACATCTTTATAACTTGTTGTTTTAAGAGCATTAAATATTAATTCTTTTGGTGGAAAAATAGTTTTTGTTTCATATTCATGCTTAATCATAGTTAAAAATTTCTTATATCCAGGACTTTCTAATACTTTTCTTAATTGAATATCCCAATCATTTCCAAATTTCATTATTTATGATACCTTTCATTATTATTTATTTTATATGCACGATAAATTTGTTCTAAAAGAATACCTCTAAATAAACCATGTGGATAAGTATTTTTTCCAAATGAAATAGTTTTATTAAATAATGATTTTAAATCATTATGGATTCCATTGCTACTTCCAATTATAAAAGTAATATTACTATTAATTATTAATATTTCATCAATTAATTTTGCTAAGTTTTCACTTGATATTAAATCTCCATTTATATCTAATAAAATATTATAATCTGTTGATTTCATTGTTTTTAACAATTCTTCTTTTTCAATTTCTATATTTTCATTATCTTTTAACTCAATTATTTCAATTTTTGTATATTTTTTTAAACGACTTAAATAGTCGTTATTTAAGTCGTTTAAATATTTTTCTTTTATTTTTCCAAAGCATATTATTTTTATCATACTTTAATTACCTCACTTCGTTCATCTTGTTTAGCGCATTTAATATTTTTAAATTTAATATTGTATTCCGTAAAAGTTTCATTAATTGTTTGTAAAGCAAGTTCTTCTTTATTATTGGTTTCACTTAAATGCATTAAATAAATCATTTTTGTTTTATTACCAATTAATTTTGTTAAGTAATAACTTGCTGTTATATTTGATAAATGACCATAATCACTTAAAACTCTTGCTTTTAACCATTTAGGATATGGACCATTTTGTAACATTTCAATATCATGATTACTTTCAAATAAATAAACATTTTTGTTAGTTAGTTTTTTAAAGTCTTTTTGTTTTACATATCCAGTATCAGTTAAATAAACTAAACTTTCATCATTATATTGAAAAATAAAGTTTCGACTGTCTACAGAATCATGACTTGATTTAATTGATAGAATTTTTAAATCATCTAATTTTACATCATCTTCGTAAATTATTAAGTAATCATAATTTTTTAAACTAGGTAATTCTTTTAACATTAAAGTCGTAATAACAACCGTTACTTTATATTTTCGAATAAAAGTTTCTAATGCTGATATATGA
This sequence comes from uncultured Muribaculaceae bacterium, assembly GCA_964651315.1. Lineage (GTDB taxonomy): Bacteria > Bacillota_I > Bacilli_A > RF39 > UBA660 > CAZYXO01. Next base: position 19,146 of record CAZYXO010000001.1, on the reverse strand, counting down.
TCTTTATGTAAATGACTGATAATTATAAAATTTATTGTTTGTGGATCAACATTGATATTTTCTAGTTGCAATTCAATATATTTTTTGCTTTTACCGACATCGATTAAAAACTTAGTGTTATTTACTTCTAAATAAATTACATTTCCTTTAGAGCCACTCGCTAGTATACAAAATTTCATTATCTATACAATTCTAGTGGATTAAAGTAACTAACAGATTTTCCTTCAAAAGGCTGACCAATTGAAGCAGCAAAGTGCAAATGAACACCAAACGCATATCCCGTTTCTCCCATTCCACCTATTTTTGTGCCTTTAGTAATTACTTGACCTACTTTTACGCTTTTAAATTCTAAATGTGCGTATACAGTATAAACATTATTGGCATGTTCAATTACAACATAAGTACCATTACTCCATCTTGAACAACTCTTACATGCATCCTCAGCAGTAACTACAACTCCATCACCAGCAGCATAAATCTGTGAACCTCTTCCTGTTCCTGATATATCTATACCTTCATGCATTTTCCCCCAACGCCATCCAAATCTACTTGTTATACGATATGGAGAATTAGTCGGCCAGCCCCATTCTAATCCTGTATCGACATAATGACCAGAAATATAATAAGTCGTTTTCTTTCCTTTAGTTGTTATTTGATCTACTCTTTCTCTAACAAGTTCATCCGTTAAAATTTTAACTTCACTTTGTTGTTCACCATTAGTTACAGTATAAGTTTCTTTTAATTTTCTAATACCAACAACACCGGCTTGTGTAATTTCTGAATAAGTTCCTGGTTTAGTATTATCAATTTGCGTTTTCTTTTCAAAATATTCTTCAACTTCTTCTATTTGTTTAACTTGATAGACAAAGGTTAATTGAGGATTGATTAAAGTTATATTAACTTTTTCACCAATTTTTAACAATGTTTTTTCATCTCTAAATTGAGGGTTAGCAATTAAAAATTCCTGAACATTTAACTCATTATCTTCAGCAATCGTACTAATTGTATCTCCTTCTTTAATAGAATAACTTTTAGAATTTACATTTTCACCAAATAATAAATATTGTGTAAGAGAAGTTATATCAGTATAAATTGTATCACTAATATTGATATTTGCTTCTTTGATAGTAATTGTTTCATCAAAATACATATTTTCAATGATTTCACCAATATCATCATCTAATTCTTCTTGCGTACCCTTAATATATCCATTAAAATCTTCTTCAGATATAAATGCTGTAACATAATTAAATAAAGCATTCTCAAATAATTCTTTATCTAAAACATAAAGACTTTTAACATCTTTATCTTTTTTTATCGATACTTGATATCCCTTAATAGTAAATTCATCTTCACTAGCTATTTTATCATATATTGTTTTTACATCAGTTACATTATCATCATAAGTATTATATTTAGTTAAACTAAAACTATTTGGAGGATAAACAGTATCAACTTGATACTTTTCTTTAACTTCCATTTGTTTTTCATTAATTAAATCATATAATTCATTATCATGTTCTATTAAACCAATATAATTTCCTTTTAAATAAACTTTAAATAAATTATTTATTGTTGATGTATTTCTAGTAGGCATTCCACATAAATAAATTAATGCTAAAGTTATTATTGATATTAGACAAGAATAAATTACTTTCTTCACTAATTATCACCTTCTATCTTGTTTGTATAACTTCTAAATAAACTATAATTAAGTTCAAATATTAAATTAATTAAACCAGTTGCTCCTTTACGATGTTTTGCTATTAATAATTCTGCTGGTACAACAGTTTCTTTTTTATCATTTTTTGCCTCATAGTAATCTTTTCTATTAATAAACATTACCATATCAGCATCTTGTTCTAAACTACCACTTTCACGTAAATCAGCAAGCATTGGTTGAGAATTCTCTCTTCGTTCGGCATTACGCGATAATTGGGCAAGGGCAATAACAGGAACGCCTAATTCTAAAGACATTGTTTTAATTGATCTTGATATTTCTGATACTTCTACTTGTCTTGATTCAATTCTTTTATTACCAGTTGATAATAATTGCAAATAATCGATTACAACTAAACCTAAACCTTCTTCTTTTTGAGCAAGACGACGACATTTTGCTCTAATTTCTGAAATATTTATGCCTGAATTATCTTCTATATATATATTCGTATCTGCTAAAACTGATAAAGCTTCATTATATCTTTTCCAATCATTATCTCCCATAGAACCAGTTTGTAATTTATAAGCATCAATATTGCCTTCAGCACTAATCATTCTATTTACTAACATTTCTGCTGGCATTTCTAAGTTGAATACTGCAACTGCTTTTTTAGTACTTTTAGCAGCATTAACAGCCATATTAAGTGCTAGTGCTGTCTTACCCATTCCGGGACGAGCAGCGATAATAATCATTTCACCTGCTTGAAATCCAGTTGTTATTTTATCTAAATCAATGAATCCTGAAGGAAGTCCGGTTACAACTGTTTTTGTTTTTGAAAGTCTTTCTAAATTTTCCTGTGCACTTCTTAAAACTTGTGCAATTGAACGAAATTCTCCTATCTGACGTGATTTAACTACATTAAAAATATTTTTTTCGGCATAATCAAGTGTTGCATTAATGTCATCATTATCATATCCACTATTAACAATATCAGTTGCAGTTTCAATTAATGCTCTTCTTATTGCATATTCTTTGATAACTCGTAAATAGTATTCTAAATTTGCAGTACTACTTACACTTGTTATTACATCTGTTAAATAATCAAGACCACCTGCATTATTCAAACATTTATGTTCTTCTAAATCAACTTTTACAGTATTAACATCTATTGGAGTATTATTTTTATGCAATCTTAAAACAGATTCAAAAATCAATCTATTTTTTTCATCAAAATACATATCACTAGTAGTTTCTTCACATATTTTTTCTAATGAATATTTATTAATAAAAGAAATACCTAAAACATTCATTTCAATATCTACTACTTGTGGCATTTTTCTATTAGCCATAAATCTCCTCCTATTTAATTAAATTAATTTTAATTTGAAATTTCACCTTTTTATGAAGTTCAATATTAATATTATGAACCCCTAAAGTATCAATCGGATTATTAATTTTGATTTCCGTTTTCTTTATATCAAATCCCATTTCTTTTAACTTATCAACAATTTGTTTAACAGAAATGCTACCAAAAACTTTATCATTTTTACCAGTTTTAACAATAAACTTTAATTCTTTATTCTCTAGGTTTTCTTTAACATTATTACATTTCTCAATATAATTTTGTTCATCTAAACTTTTTTTATCAAGTTCAATATTAAGTATTTCTTTACTTCTTTTCGTATAAGATACTGCTAACTTTTTTTTAATTAAAAAGTTATTTGCATATCCATCATTAACATCTAGTATATCATCTTTTTTTCCTTTTCCTTTTACATCTTTTAGTAATATCACTTTCATTATAAATCACTCCATTTCTAAAAGCATATATATTATACCAAAAAACTGATATAATTCCAAATTAAAAAAGAATACTATTTATATTCTTCTTTAAATTCATCATACTTTAATTTAAATTCTGTATCATAGAATTCGATTTTATATTTGTCTCTTAATTCAATTAAAGCTTTAGGTACACCAGTTTGTTCAGTATCATTTGCTTGAATTTCACTTACCATATATTCAATTATTCTATTTTTTACATCTTCTAAAGTTGATTTTTCTTTTGAAGCATCTCTGAATATAATTGTATATCCATATTCAGTTTCTACATAACTTGTTGTATACTTACCATCTTTTAGTTTTCTTAAACTTTTTAGATAATCACTATCTAAATTACTATCAAAAGATATGTAATTTAAATTTTCTGATTCAACAGAATCACTATATTTTTTTACTGCTTCATCAAAAGATTTTCCATCTTTCAACATTTTTAAAATTTTATTAGCAATATCTTTAGCATCAGATTCTGATGATGGAACTGCAATGTATTTTGTTGATATATCACCAAAAACATCATTTTTATAAAATTCATTGATTTCTTCTTCAGTAATATTTTCTTTTAAAGAATCAATATAATATTTATTTTGTAAATATTCCACTTTTATTACTTCAACAAAATCTTCGTATGATTTAAAACCACTTTGAGTTAAAAATTCTTCTTTAGAATAACCATTTTCTTCATAATATGCAATATACTCATCGGCTTGTGCTTGAATTTCTGTTGTCATATTTTCATCAACTTCATAAATATCAGTTAAAATTTCAGTATCCACCTTATTTAAAATTAAATTTATTGCTGAATATTTTTTTAATTCATCAAATAATTCATTTGCAGACAATTCACCATTTTCATATTTTACTACTACTTCCTCGCCATTCTTTAATTTAGCAATTCTTTTTGGAAAGAAAAATGACATTACTAGCATTCCTAACAAAAAACTCCCAATTATATAATAAGTAACTTTTGATTTTAAAATATTTTCCATAAAAACTACTCCTCCCTAACATTATTATAACTTATAAATGTGAATTTTACACGAATTATTTTAGATAATCTATGCTTATTTTATAATCTTCATAGATTTATTAAAAGAAATTTGTTAAAATGGTTTTGAGGAAAAAGATATGGATAAGAAAAAATATAAAAAGAAAAGTATAAACATTGATAATAAAGATTTAATAATAAATGAGACTAGAAGTTCAAGATATAGCAAAAATAAGATTAATAAAGAGAACGTCATTAAAGACAAAACAAAAAAAATAGAAATTATCAAAATTGATATCAAAAAACCATTAAATGATGTGCCAAAAACAAATATTCATTCAAAAAAACGATTGAAACTGAAATATCGTAATTTAATTTTTTTATTATTAATTATCGTTAGTTTAAGCATGTTAATATATTCTTGTTCTAAAATAGCCATTTGGTTTATAGATACGAAAAAAACTAATGATCAAATTGATAATTTAATAACTGATACTGAAATAATAGATATTAATACTGATATTATTGATAGTGATACAATACTTAATGAGAATACTGAAATTATAAATCCACCAAATAAGACAACTAGTAATAAAAAGACTAGTTTATATTGGAAATATATTAACGAAAATTTAATAGACGTTAATTTTGAAACATTACTGAAAAAAAATAGTGATACAGTTGCATGGGTACAAGTTAAAGGTACCAATATTAATTATCCAGTAGTTCAAACTAATGATAATAATTATTATTTAAATCATTCATTTAATAAAACAAAAAATACTTCTGGTTGGATATTTATGGATTTTCGAAATAATAAAGATGAATTAAATCAAAATACAATTTTATATGCTCATAGTAGAGTAAATGGTACCATGTTTGGAACTTTAAAAAATATATTAAAAAACAATTGGTATAAAAATGAAGATAATCATATTATTAAAACAAGTACACAAACAAATAATTATTTATGGCAAGTGTTTAGCGTTTATATTATCGAAGAAACATCAGATTATTTGCAAATAAAATTTAGTGAGAACGAAGCCTTAAAATTTTTTACTAAATTAAAAGATAGAAGCAAATTAAACTTTGATATAGATTTATTTGATAATGATAAAATAATTACTTTATCAACATGTTATGGAAAAACCGAAAGGGTTGTCATGCATGCTAAATTAATAAAATACGAAAAAAAATTAGATTAATTATAAAAAAACGTATAAATTAAAACCCCTTTAAAAAACTATTTTAAAGGGGTTTTTTTAATTATTATTGATTTTTAAATAATCTAGTTAATTCTACTATTAAATTATAATCTTCAACTTTAGATACAAATATTTCGCCGTTTACTATATTTTCTTCTAAAATAGCAACAATATCGGGAATAATATTTTTTTCTTTATCTACTCCCATTGTTAAAAAATAATTATGATTATCTTTTGTTAATTTATTAAGTAAAATATATCTACTTTGATCATCTAAAACTACTATTGAATTAATCTTTAATTCCATAAAGAACCTCCATCATTATTAATAATATCGTCAATTCCCACAAAATCCGTTTCGTTGTCATTTAAATTTGTTTCTTCTTCAATAATTTCATTATCTGAAGATATTATTTCAATTACCTTGTGCAATTTTATATTTTGTTCAGTTTCAGTATTTGTTATTTCATTTTTTTGTGGTGAATTTTCTTCAATAATTCGCCTTGGAGCTCTTTTTTCAGAATTTACTCTTTCAAATGAAATGTTCCTTTTAGGAATACTCTTAACATCAGATAAATTAAGTGAACCTAAAACCATTTCAATTTGATCATATAACTCTAAAGGCGATTTACCCGGATTATTTATAATTTTTTTTGTTTCCATAATATTTTTTAACTCTTTTAAATGATTATTATCACTTATAATTTCATTAATATTATAAACTTCGTTATTACTTAACTTAGATAAATCAACTAATTCTAATTGATAATCACTTATTGATTCCATAATATTAGAAATAATTCTTTGATATTTTTCATTTTGTAAAAAAAGATTATTTAATTCATTACGATATTTATTAATAATACTTTTTAATGATGATAAATTGGTTTCTGTGTTTTTAATCGTTATCTCTAATTTATCCTTTATATTATCATTGAAATCTAAATTTGTTTTTTGCAAATTTAATAATTCTGCTGTTAAATCTTTTTCTTTTTTGATTAATTTTTCAATAGTATGAAACAGATTATCCATTTTTGCACTAATATTGTTATCTATTTCAGAGTTATAAAAATTTTTTCTTGATTCTAACTCTATTATTTCATTATTTATAAATTCCATACGATTACTAATATAATCATCATTATTTATCATATAATTTTTATCTTTTATTTGCTCAGTGAATTCAGTCAATTCTGTAAATACTTTATCATAATCGTGCATTTTATTTTCTTCAATTAATTTGTTTATATAATCAGATAATTCTTTTGTTTTTTTAAGAGCTCCATAGATATCATCAAGTTCTACCATTTTCTTAATGCTTTCTCCAGCAAAAACTGGTTTTAAATTTATTTCATTAATTTCTTTATTTAATTCTCCAATACGATTATTTAAATTTTCTATTTCGTTAATATCTTTTGCTTCTAAATCTTTATCAAAATAACACTTTTTATTTTTTAAATTTGCTTTTATTTCTGATAAACGAGTTTTTTTCGTACCAATTTCATTTTTTAAATCATCAATAGCTTCATTTAAGCATTCAGCTTCTTTAGCAATAGCATTTTGTTCTTTTTCCAATTTATCTACTTCTTGTTCTAACAACGCATAGTTATTTGCTTCTTCATCATAAAAATCACGATTTATTGAAGATAATTTATCTTTTGTATTATTCCAATAAATAGAACGTGTTTCTTTTTCTTTTTTCACTTCTTCTAAATTATTAGTAGTTTTTTCTAATTTCTTACCAATTGCTTCCGCATTTTCTACAATTCTTGCTAGTTTTTTTTCTAATTTTTTAATTTCTTTAGATAAGTTTATTTCAAAATTACGATCAGCCATTTCGCGATTCATATCAATATATTTTTCATCTATCATAGATTCTCTTAATTCTGCTAAAGTTTTAAGAATAAGCTCTTTTTCTTGTTCTAATTCAGTTAGTTTATCTTTCATATTGTTGATATCTTTTGAGTTATCAACAATATCCACTAGTTCATCGATTAATTTGTAAACATTATTTTTCATGATAATCACTCCTATTTTATTCTAAATTAATCTTAACATATCGCGTTTTGTTTTGCAATTAAAAACATAGTAAAAATATTTAAAGCATGTTTTTGTACAAAGAAAAAAGATGTTTATACATCTTAAATTTTACATATTAACTTATTCCTGTAACACTTAGATATCCTGCTAAATCAGCATTCATATTGCCCTGTGCATCGGCTTTATTGACAAAGTTTAAGGTAAATCGCCAGTAAATAGTAGTTGTTGCTCCATTTAAACTTGAGATTGTTTCATTTGTAGCAATTGTATTTTCACCAGTAAATGTTGTACAATCAACATCTGTTGCAACATTAGTCCAGTTTATATTATCTGTACTTTTTGATAAAGTATATAATAATTCACCAGTACCAGTAAAAGTATTATTTGTAATATTCCATACAATATTATAAGTTTGAGCGATTGCTGTTGGCGAAAATGCATTATAAACTAAATTAAATGAAGCTGTTTGTGTTGTACCAGGATTAGCATCTTGCAAATTTATTTCACTTGAATTATTATACACAACTGTAGTTACAGATTGCGTGCTTAAATTTGTTGTTTGTGTTGTACCTACTGTAGTGTACGTTGAAGCAAAATAAGCAAAAGTACTGCCGATAATAACTAAAGCAAAAGCAGAAATGCCGACGATAATTGGAATAGTATTTTTTTTCATATTATTTCCCCCTTACGGTGTTGGTGAAGTCGCATAAATTGCAACTTTACCATTAAAACTACCAGATAATAACGAGTTTTGATTTACACTTGAATCATTTTCTAGCCATACATAAACACGATATGTTGTAGATGGCGAAGCACTAGTCATACTTATTTGTGAATTTGTTAATTTAAGTTCGGTATTTGTTCCTAAAGAACCAAAGTTACCTTCGCTAATTCTTGTGTCACCTTGATATAAAGCCCATTTGAAATAAGTACTTTTTAAATTATTACTAACAGATAAATTATTAAAATATATATCATATTTAATTGTCGATACTGTTCCTCCATTAGGAGCCACTACAAATTCAGTATAATCTGCATTCGCTATCACGCTACTTGCATCTAACAATTCCATACTTGAATTAGAAAAATAATTATTCGTAGTAAATGTAATATCCATATAACCTGTAGAAAAATCTGTTGGTGTTGTATCGCTTAAATCAACTATCTGGGCAAAATATGCATAAGTAATTGATAGAACTAAAACGATTAATGATGTTACTAACACTATAATTGGTAATATTAGTTTCTTTTGCTGCTTCATTATTTGGTACCTCCTAGTTTCCTAATTTCTATTATACATGGCTTTTTAAAGATATTCAATGCTGATTTTAAGTTTTTTACATATTTGGTTAATTTTTGTTTGTTAATTTATTTAATTTCTACACGAGATTGTGCATTTATACTATAATTACTAAATTCTCTTTTTAAATATAGTGGATATGCTGCAGCACCAATCATTGCAGCATTATCAGTACAATATATTAAACTGGGAATATAAACATTAGTCCCAAAATTTTCAGCAATTTTTTTCACTTCATTTTGTAAATATAAATTTGCAGATACTCCTCCGGCAATTACAATATTTTTTATTCCAGTGGTTTTTAATGCTAAAGATAATTTTCTTATTATTTGTTCAACTGCAATTGTTTGAAAAGAACACGCTAAATCATTTGGTCTAATATCTTCTTTACGATTTTTAGCATTATTAACAACATTAATAACTGCACTTTTTAAACCACTAAAACTGAAGTTGTAAGTATTATCGTTTACAGATTTAGGTAATTGATAAGTATTTTCTCCGAGTTTAGCTAATTTTTCAATACAGGGACCACCAGGATAAGGTAAATTTAACACTCTTGCTACTTTATCAAAAGATTCTCCAATTGCATCATCTAGTGTTTCTCCTAGTTTCTTAAATTTATAATCTCCTTCCATAATCAATAATTCGGTATGTCCTCCACTTATAATTAAAGCTAAAAGTGGAAACACTAATTTATTTTCGATATTATTTGCATATATATGACCTATTAAATGATTAACTTTTATCAATGGTAAGTTATAACAAAAAGCAAGAGTTTTTGCTGCTTCTAAACCAACTAAAAGCCCACCCATCAAACCTGGCGCATAAGTAACTGCAATAGATGACATGTCACTAATCTTCATATTTGCTTTCTTTAGTGCATCTTCTAACACTAAAGTTATTGCTTCCGTATGCATTCTTGAAGCAATTTCTGGTACTACACCTCCATACAATTTATGCGTGTCAATTTGGGTAGAAATTGATAGAGAAATTACTTCACAACCATTTTTTACAATTGCAACACTTGTTTCATCACAACTTGATTCAATTGCTAAAATATAAATATCTTTTTTATTCTCTGTATTATTAATGCTTTTACTCATCACATAAGCATTATCATCGTGATAATATCTTTTTCTGGTATTTATTATTTCAAATCCCAATTTTTTGTATAAATTAATGGCTGGTTCATTATTTGTATTAACTTCTAACATTATTTTATTATTCTTATTTATCTCGATAATTTTTTCTATTAATTTACTTCCAATATTTTGTCTTCGATAATTTTTATCTACTATAATATTCAAAATATCTGTTGTATCGTATAAGGTATAAGTCATTATAAAACCTATAACTTTTCCATCATCTTTATATATTAAAATGTTATAATTACTATCATTTATTATATTTTCAATTATGTATAGTTTACTAAAGTTATCATTTATTTCTTTCCCAAGATTGTAAATTGACTGAATATCTTCTTGAGTAACATTCGTTATCATAATTTATCGACCTCCAATTTTTTAATATAAATCGGATTAACTAAGTGTGGTGGAATATTTTCTTTTTTTTGCATAAGTACTTTATATATTTTATTATAATTAAAATTAGTATCTTCAATTACATTATTAACTGCTATGTATTCTTTATAATCATCTTTATTAAAATATTTAATTACATCTATAAGGTTATAATTGTCATATTCTCCCACAAATTTTCCATTTACTTCATTAATACTTACATTTATTTTTCTTTCATCTTGTGTATAAGTAATTAATTCTAATGATGTTATTGTTTTTATCGGAATATTCAGTGTATAAGCCATAGTTTTTGCAATTACTACTCCAATTCTTATTCCAGTAAATGATCCTGGACCATTTACAACTATTATATTATCTAAGTCTTTTGGCAATATATTACAAAGCGAAAAAAGTTCTTTTATTAAGGGCATTACAATTTCACTGGTTTGTATCTTTGTATTTGACTCTAACTTTTTCAATACTAAACCATCTTTAAATATAATTACGACAACATTACTACTATGTGTATCTATAAATAACGAATACAAAAAATCGCTTCCTTTATAAAACTGATGAACAAACTTCCTCATATATTTTTCCATGAGGAACAAATACAAGTACTCTTGTATTTTCATCAATTATTTTTATTTTTATATCTAATCTTTCTTTAGGTAAAATACTATTTATTAAATCTGCCCATTCAATAATTGTTACTCCGCCTTTATTGAAATATTCTTCAATTCCTAAATCATTAGATTGATTATCTAAACGATAAACATCCATATGATATAATGGTAATTCCCCTACAATATATTCTTTAACAATATTAAAAGTAGGACTAGTTATATTATCTACTATTCCAAGAGCACTCGCAAAACCTTTTACAAACACTGTTTTTCCACTTCCAAGTTCTCCATCTAAACATATAACCATATTGGGAAACTTTTCACTTTCAAGATTTTGAGCAATTTCTAATGTATCTTCAACACTTCTTGAAGTTACTTTATATTCCATGTATACCACACCTTCCAGAATTCATTATAACAAAGTAAACTTACGTTTTACAAGTTATTTTCTTAATATTATATATAAAATTTCTATTTATTAAAATTAAAAACTATCTTGCGATAGTAGTTATTATTTTTCAAATGCGATTAAAGCCATAAATTTAGCATATTTAACTTGTTTTGCAATATGTCTTTGATGCTTAGCACAAGCGCCAGTCATTCTACGAGGTAATATCTTACCTTTTTCATTAACATATTTATTTATAATCATTACATCTTTATAATCAACGCTTTTTCCAGCACACATTTGACAAATTTTTTTCTTTTTACGATAAAATTCTGCCATTATTTTTCTCCTTTCTTAAAAAGGTAGGTCATCATCAGATAATGATATCTCGCTACCAAAGTCTTTAAATGGATCTTCAGTAATATCAGTAGGTTTTGTATTTTCCGGTTTAGAAACTATATTGCCACCATTATTATTTGGTTCATAAGGAACAGGACCATCATAAGTTTTTTGTTCATTACGATTTCCCCCACCTATAAAATCAAATCTGTCGCATATTACTTCTGTTACATAACGTTTACTACCATCTTGATGGTCATAACTTCTTGTTTGCATACTTCCTTCAACTGCTAGTTCTTGTCCTTTTTTAACATATTTACATAATGTTTCAGCAGGTTTTCTCCATACTACACAGTTAATAAAATCAGCTTGTCTTTCACCTGATTGATCTGTAAATGGACGATTAACTGCTAGAGTAAATGTCGCAACACTTATTCCACTGCTTGTCGTACGCATTTCTGGATCTTTTGTTAGTCTTCCTATTAATATTACTTTATTCATTATTTTTCCTCCATTTTAATAATTAAATGTCTTATTAAGTTTTCATCAATTAATGCTCTACGATTAAGCTCGTTTATTACTTCGTTATTTGCATTAAATTGCATTACGAAATAATAACCATTAATTTCTTTTTTGATTGGATATGCTAGTTTCTTTAATCCTAAATCTCTAGCTTCAATCACTTTTCCTTTTAAATCAGCAATTATTTTTTTATAAGTGTCTGCAACAGTTTTAGAATTGTCACCTTCACCTACTGATTTAACAATAAACATCATTTCATATTTGTTCATTTTTTTACACCTCCTCATGGTCTAAATTCGGCTTATTATCTTTGTAATAAGCAAGGAGTAATTTTCTTTACTCGTTATGTAGTATACCAAAAATATATGATTTTGTCTATGAATTTTGTTATATTTATGCTTATTCTTTGATTTATTTACCTTCTATTTTGGTATATTCTTTATTTCTAAATCTAACTAATTGATATAAAAGAGTAAATATGATTAAAGTCATCGTTTCTAAGACAAAAATTGTATTTAATCTTTGTAAAAATGGCATTAATTTTACTATAAATTCCGGTATATTTCCCGAAAAGAAATAATTACTTCCAAATATGTTATTATAAATTATTATAAAAATAAAAAAACAATTGGCAAAGATAAATAAATCTATAATATCCTTAAGTTTTATTTTGACATTATAAGCAAAATAAGCAAAAAAACTTAATATCATAAATAAATGATGAGACATAAAAAATTCATAAAATAAATAATAATCCCAAGTACTTGTAAGTTCTGGAAATATCATTGCTGGAAGTGGTCCTGCAAAAGATAAAAAAAATAAATATTTTAACAATATATGTTTTTCTGATAATATTGCATATATAAATGTATATCCAGATAAAAAACATAAATGCAATGGTAAATTTTCTTTTACATTAAAAATACCAAATGTAATTAATCCTACGTAATATATTATCGTATTTAAAAGCATTATTAAAACACCAGTTTTTAAAATTATATTTTTTTGCTTTTTTGACATTTTACTTATCTTATCTCTATAAATAAATATAAAAACCAAACTTAACAATACGATTAATAAACAAAAAAAATGTGTTGGTCCAAACAAATGAAAAGCATATTTAACCTTTTCATCCACAAAAAATTCTCTTAACATTAATTACTACCTTCTTTATACATTAAAACGAAAATACACAATATCGCCATCTTGCATTAAATATTCTTTTCCTTCTATGCGTAATTTCCCAGCTTCTTGAACTTTTTTTTCATCATTGTATTTTTCTAAATCAGTATAAGACATTACTTCCGCTTTAATAAAACCTCTTTCAATATCACTATGGATTAAACCAGCACACATTTTTGCTGTACTTCCTTTTTTAAAAGTCCAAGCACGAACTTCATCTTTTCCAACAGTTAAAAATGTTGCTAACCCAAGTAAATCATAAGTAGCATTTATTAAATTATCTAACCCACTATGTTGTATTCCAAGTTCTTCTAAATACATTTTTTTATCTATATCATTTAGTTCTGCTAATTCGCTTTCTAAAATACAACTCATAATAACAACTTTACTATTCTCAGTTTTAGCATATTCTTCAACTAATTTTGTATATTCATTTTCAATTTCGCCTTCATTAACATTTGCTACATATATTAAAGGTTTTAATGTGATGAAATTAAAATTTTTCATAATTAATTTTTCATCATCATTTAAATCAATTCTTCTTAAAGGCGTATTATTTAAAAGTGCATTACGTGCTTTTTCTAATATTTCAACCTCTTTTAATGCTTCTTTATCTTGTGTAGTTTTAGCTTTTTTAGCAATTTTTTCTATTCGTGATTCAATAATTTCTAAATCTGCTAAAATAAGTTCAATATTAATTATTTCAATATCTCTAATTGGAGCAGTATTTCCTTCAACATGAATTATATTATTGTTATCAAAACATCTTACGACTTCAACAATTGCATCCACTTCCCTAATATGAGATAAAAATTTATTCCCAAGTCCATCACCTTTGGATGCACCTTTTACAAGACCAGCAATATCGATAAATTCATACATTGTCGGAACAAGTTTTTCTGGAACATACATATTTTCCAAAAATTCTAATCTTTTATCTGGAACTGTTACCATTCCCACATTTGGATCAATAGTTGCAAAAGGATAATTTGCTGCTAAAATATTTTTTTTAGTTATTGCATTAAATAAAGTTGATTTACCAACATTAGGTAAACCAACAATTCCTGCTTTTAATGACATAATTCATACCTCCTATAAAACTGGCATAGTATTTATACCAATTGGAAATCCTATTATAAACCAAAGAATTAAAATTAGCAATAATACGCAAAATGTTACGAATGTATAAGGTAATTGATATTTTATCGTATTAGTAAGTCCACCTTCTAATTCTTTTTGACGATATTTTTCGATATATGCTAAATAAATAACAAAATATGCAAATAACGGTGTAATTCCTAATGTTACTGATTCTCCAAAGCGATAAGCAAGTTGAGTAAATTCTGGTGTTATTCCACTATTCATTGCTACTGGCACTATAACGCCTGCCATTATAGACCATTTAGCAATTGATGATGGCACAAAAATTGTGGCAATCATACTTATTATAAATATAAGAATTATCAAACTAAAGCCACCTAAATTAGTATTAACTATTATGTTAGATAAAGATGCAACTATGAGTGGTCCAATATTTGTTGCTTTAAATATACTAATAAAAGTTGAAGCAAAGAATATTAACACTATAACTTTACCAATATCATTTAATGAGTGTCCGAATTGTTCACATAATTGATTAACATTTTTTAATTTTCTCGAACCAATTCCATAGAATAAACCTAAAATAATAAATAATATTGCTAAAATAAAGACGAAACCATTATTAAAGAAAGAATTTGCACTAAATAATTTATCAATATATAATAATTGGCTATTATCTAAGAAATTTCCTGATAAAGGTAATCCTGGAATTATATTGTAAATAAATATTACTAAATATACTAAACCCGCACCTAATGCAAATAGAATCCCTCTTAATTCTCTTTTACCTATTTCAATATCATCATCAAGAGTAGTTTCTTCAAAATTATAGCGACCTATTTTTTTAGCAGTAATTGTTTCGGTAACAAACGTTATTAATAACGATAATGCTATTGTTGCTAAAATCATTATCCAAATAAAATTAAATGCGCCAATCTTGTATGCAGAATCTATTACATACGCCCCATTTAATGTCAAGTTAATTAAAGAACTGTCAATACTTGTTAATAAAACGTTTATTCCAGCACCGCAAGATAATGCAGCAAATGAAGTTACAATTCCAATCAACGGACTTCTTTTTCCGTATAAAAATAATAAAGCACTAAATGGTATCATAACTAAATAAGAAATATCTCCAATAATTCCTAAAAATAAACTGATTAATACAATTACATACGTTACAGTTATTTTTTTCGCTTTTTTTGTTAATAAAATCATTGACGTTTTTAAAAATCCACTTTTTTCCATTACGCCAAAACCTATTAAAATTATTAATAAATTGGCAAACAAAGAAAAATGAGCAAAATTACTTACAGTATTGGCAAAAATGAATTTAAATCCAGATAAGTTTAATAGCGAATTTACCGTTATTGTAACAGGTGTATATTGCATAGTAGTTGGATTTATTTCATTATATGTTACTTGTAAATTAAGTAAATTTAAAAACCAACTTAATACTAAAGTCCCAATTATTAAAAAGATAAAAACCATTACTGGATGTAATACTGTTTTTTCTTTAATTACTTTTAATTTTGCCATTTTTATTCACCTACAATCTTTTTTAATTTTTTTTCAAAAACCTTTCGGTCCAACATAATCTCCCGATTACAATTTATACATTTTATTTTTACATCTACGCCAGTACGTGTTATTTCCCATAAATTTGTTTTACACGGATGAGGTTTTTTCATTATTACTTGTGTGCCAACTTTATATACTTTTTCCATTGTGAACCTCCAATTGAGGATATGGAATTTTTATATTATTTTTCTCATATTCTAATTTAATTATTTTTAATACATCTCTTTTTACTTGCCATTTTAAATCTTGACGACAATGTATTTTTATTTGATAATTAACACTACTATTATCAAGTGCCCCAATTCCTAAATATGTACTATCGTCTTCAACACCTTCGATTTTTTTTGCCAAAGATATTATCTTTTCAATAGTTTTTTCAACTTTAGCAGTATTTTCTTCATAAGCAGTTGGTATATCAATAATTAAATTGCTTGTTTTCTGACTTAAATTAACAATTTCTTCTATTTTACGATTAGCAATACTATATACTTCTCCAGCTGCATTTTTTATTTTTGTTGTTTTTAATCCAAGTGATATTACTTCCCCAGTAAATCCATTATATGTTACTATATCACCTATCGAAAAATAATTATCAAACACAATAGACAATCCACTAAAAAAATCTTTTACAGTATCTTGTAGTCCAAGTCCTAAAATAACTCCTGCAACTCCAAGTGATGCGATAATACTCCTTGTATTTACGCCATACAACTCTAAAGTAAATAATATTGCAATAATACCTATTACATAAGCAGAAATATTTTCTAATAACTTAACGATGGTTACTCTTTTTTTACGTTCTTTTTCATTTTTGGCTTTAGATATTAATTGGTTTACTAGTTTTTTAGATATCCAAAATACAATAAAACTTCCAAGAACTATTATTATAAGGCCATATACTTCTTTATTAGATAAAAACGAAAGTATTGCTTTGATTATATTCATCTTAATCTCCTTCTATTTTTATATCTAGTATTTCCATTATTCTTTCTAAGTCACCCTTTGAATCAAAAGGTATTTCTATTTTATTCTTATTTATCTTCACTTTAGTTCCGATTTTATCACGCATTACATTTTGGTAAATGGTATAATGATTGTCAAATACTTTTTTTATCATTGGTCTTTTTTTCGTTAAAGGTTCTTCTTGAAGCATTCTTTCTAAATCCCTTACCGATATCTTTTTATCAACTATCAAATTTGAATATTTTATTATTTCTGTCTCATCTTCTAATTTACTTAAAACTCTTGCATGTCCCATAGATATTTGTTTTGTTTCAACTAATTTTTTTGTTTCTCTAGGTAATTTTAATAATCCTAATAAATTGGTAACATAACTTCTACTTTTACCAAATTTTCGAGCAAATTCATCTTGTGTTATTTGTTCTATTTTAATTATATTTGCTATTGCTTTTGCTTCTTCAATCGCGTTCAAATTTTCTCTTTGAATATTTTCTATTAAAGCAATTTCCATCATTTCTGTATCAGTTAATTCTCTAATTATTGCTGGTATTTTAGTTATGCCTGCTATTTTTGATGCTTTTGTTCTTCTTTCACCTGCAATAAGTTCGTATCCCTTAATACTTTTTTTAACTATAATTGGTTGAATAATTCCATGTTCTTTAATAGAATCTGCTAATTCATTTAATGATTCTTCATCAAAATTTGTTCGAGGTTGATATGGATTACTTCTTATTTCATCAACATTTAGTAACACTATATCAGATGATTTAGTATTTTCCACAACTTCTTTTTCAAAATTATTAAAATCTATTACTTCATTAGAAAATAATTGTTCTAAGCCTTTCCCTAAGGCTCTTTTTTTATTGTCCATTGTGACTTATCACTTCCTTTGCTAAATTTGCATAAGCTTCTGTTGCTCTACTTGTTGGATCATATTCATTTATTGGTTTTCCATGACTTGGTGCTTCTACAAGTCTTACAAGACGTGGAATCAGTGTATTAAATACTTTGTCTTTAAAATATTTTCGTACTTCTTCAATTACTTCTAAGCCAATATTTGTTCTACCATCTAACATTGTTAAAAGAACTCCTTCTATTCTTAATTCAGGATTCATACTAGATTGTACCATTATAATTGAATTTAATAATTGAGTAATTCCTTCTAATGCGAAAAATTCGCATTGCACTGGTATAATTATTGAATCACTTGCTACTAAAGCATTCATGGTTGCTACGCCTAAAGCAGGTTGGCAGTCAATAATTAAATAATCATATGAATCTTTTACTTCATTTAAAACATTACGTAATTGTTCATTTTGTCTAAATTCATTACTTTCCAACATTTTTTTAACAAATTCAACATCAACTCCCGCTAAGTTAATTGTTGAAGGTAAAATCGATAAATTAGTAAATTTAGTTTTAACAATAGCTTTTTTAATTTCCACTTTTTTGGTCATAACATCATAAACATCATATTCAAAATCACCATTATTAAGTCCTAAACCTGTTGTTGCATTTCTTTGTGGATCTAAATCTATTAATAATACTTTTTTCCCTTCTTTACCTAGTGCTGCAGATAAATTTATACTTGTTGTTGTTTTACCAACACCACCTTTTTGATTAACTAATGAAATAATTTTTCCCATATGTACCACCTTTTATATTTAATAATATTCACTTCATATATTTTATCACAATAAAAAAAAAATGTCTTTAAAAAGACATAACTTTATTAATTATTTACCCACAATTTTTTATTGCAAATTAGTTTGGATTTATAATGTATGAAAAATAGAAACAAAACTGAATGCTACAAATAAAAATTTATACGATTTTAGAAATACACGAAATTAAAAAAATCCTAAAACACTGAGTTTTTCGGACATTATAAACAT